>DATKMN010000164.1:0-5977 GCA_035541835.1 Methanoregula sp. | reverse complement strand
GGTTATTTCAGGAAAGGACGCACTTTTTTTTGGCAGGAATTTTTGACGGATGCAAAAAAGCTACTCTTGCGGGCCGGACTCGTCCGGGATGAAATAAAATAGTCCCGCCGCAAAACCTGAGCCGGATATGGATTACGGGCGCATTGTACTCAACATCGGGTTCTGGGTAATCTTCTCGGCAGCATTCGACGCACTGGCCGGTGTCTTCTTCCCCGACCTTTCGTGGGACATGCAGATCTACCTCTGGTTCTTCGGGCTCTGCGCCGGCACCCTCATCTTCAACCTCGGGTACTACTGGTTCAGGCTCCGGCGGTAGATCCGATAACGCCGGAAAATGCCGTGCTCCGGTTCCCGGACGGGCACGATTCCTGCTCCGGGAACCCGTTCGGGTTTTCATGGAGGGAAAACAACCGGAACGATCCTTTCCGGACTTCAGTTTATGGATCTTGCCACATCCTTTGGCCCGGGTGCCAAAAGTCCCGGGCCCGGGAAAAAACCTGCTGTTTTCACCGGCTCGCGGTGCATTTTAAAAACGTTTAACTTGATGGAACATCGACAGACTGTTACCTGACCGGGTGTTCCCCGGACTGCCGTACCACGGAGCCCCCATGAAAAAAGAGATGCGGAATGCAAGGCTGCTGACCATCCTCTTCATCCTGATGATGGTGGCGATCACCATCGGGTCGTTTGTCTACATCAACGGGGTGGCACGCGATACCGTCAAGGACTCCATCCGCCAGAACCTCGAAAGTTCTGCTGCGATCGTGGCGGCGGACGTCAACGGGAGCCGGTTCGACCGGATACGTCCGGGCGATGAGAACACGCCCGCGTTCCTCGCGCTCCGGGACTATCTCGACCGCGCCCGCCAGGCGGACCCCACGATCCGGTATATCTACACCATGCGGCTGAACGGGAGCGCCGTGGAATTCGTCGTGGACGGCGACTACGGGGTCGCTCCGGGCGGCGCTGCCATCGGGGACGTATACCCGAACGCGACGCCGGACCTGCTTGCGGGGTTCACCGGCCCATCCGCAGACCAGGACCTCATCACCGACAAGTGGGGAGAGACCCTCTCCGGTTATGCCCCCATCCGCGACAGCACCGGCAGCGTGGTCGGAATTGTCGGCGTTGACCGGGACAGCGCGAGCGTGACCCAGGAGATCGACCGGCTCAGGACCCTCGACTACGGGCTGCTGATCGTCATCATCGCCCTCTTCGCCATCGGGGCGATCGTCTTCGACGTCCGCAGGACCCGGGTAGAAGCACTCACCCGGAGGGCAAACGAGGACCTCAACATGCTCAACGGGATCATCCGGCACGACATCTTCAATTCCCTGACCGGGCTCATCGGATATACCGGGATGGCTGAACAGGCAGGGACCCTGCCGGAGATCAAGGAGAAGCTTGCGATCATTTCAGGACTTTCGGAAACGATCCGGGACCAGATAGCCTTCACCCGGGACTACCAGGACCTCGGCCTGATGGCGCCCTCCTGGCAGAATGCGGGGGATGTCATCCGGGAGCAGGCGGCCCAGATCCGGTTCGGGACAATCCGGACTGACTTCGATTTCGACGGCCTCGAGATCTATGCGGATCCGCTTCTCGGGAGGGCTTTTTTCCAGGTCCTCGAAAACACCGTGGTCCATGGCAGGACCGCCACCCGGATCCGGGGGTCTTTTACCTTTTCCGGGGACTCCGCCCTCGTTATCATCGAGGACGACGGGTGCGGCATTGCACCGGATCGCAAGACCGCGATCTTCGACCGCCGGTCCACGAAAGCGACCGGCCTTGGCCTCTTCCTCGCCCGGGAGATCCTCTCCCTCACCGGCATCACCATTACCGAGACCGGCGTGCCCGGAAAAGGCGCCCGGTTCGAGATCCGGGTGCCGAAGGGAAAGGCGAGGATCCGGCCGGCCCGGGGGCAGCCGGAAGGTACCTGAAGCCCGGTCCCGTGCCGGCCGTGCACTCTTCTCGTTTTTGAGGCCACCGGAAAGGAAAACCATTTAACGTTTTCCGGCAATTCTCCTGACCATGCTTGCAGAGCACCTGGTATATACGTCAGCTCTTGCAGTGATCACCGGGATGCTCTTCTTCCGCTTTACCGGCCGCGACACGTCGTGGATCATCATCCTCGTCTCCTATGCCCCGGACCTCGATAAGATCGCAGAAGCCGTCCTCCACCACCTGAGGATCGGTGCCTTCTCCGGGCACAACGTCCCGAACGGGATCTTCCATAACATCGCCGCCATGGTCGTCTTCGGCGTGATCGTGGCCTTCCTCCTGCACCCCCTCGGGATCCGGTATTTCGATGCCTTCCTCTTCACCGTCATCGGGTTCGGCGCCCACCTCTTCGAGGACGCACTGGTTTACCCTGCCGGCTACGCGTACTTCTGGCCGTTCTCTGGTGAAAAGATGGGGCTCGGCTGGCTTCCCGTCGGCGGGAGCGAAGAGATCTATAATGCAAACTTCTTCCACATCGCCAATGCAGAAGTGCTCTTCATCGGGCTTTGCATCTTCCTCGTCGCGGTCCTTATCCGGACCCGCATCGACGGGCCCGGGTGGATACGCTGGTACATGCCGGAATCCGTGTACCGGAGATTCTTTGGCGGACCTGAACGATGATGATACGGGATCACGCCGCCGGGGAATTCCCCGTCGCGCTCCCGGCCCCGTCGCTTCAGGCCCCCGGCACGACGGGCACCCTGCTGTTCTGCCTTTAAAAAACGAAGATTATAATACTTTCACGGCTGTCTAGGGTAGATAATGAGCCCACTCCAGCTCCTCGTCCTTGGCATCGTCCAGGGGATCACTGAATGGATCCCGATCAGCTCGAAAACGCAGGTCACCTTCGTTTACCTGAAAATTTTCCAGGGAGACCCGTCCCTGGTTATCCCGGTGCTCCTCTATGTCCACCTCGGCACCGTGATCGCCGCCACCATCTATTTCCGGAAGGAGATTGCCGGGATAGCAAAGGAGATCGCAAAAAGCCCGTGGGACATACGGTCCCATGCCAGCGGGAAGACCGGGTTCCTCTTCACCGCCCTCCTCTTCACCGGGGTTGTCGGGATCCCCCTCCTCATTGCCGAGCGGCACTTCCTCGCCTCGTTCGATGCCGGGCTCCTCTATGCCGTCATGGGCGCCGGCCTCATCCTCACCGGGTTCCTCCTCCTCTCCCACAAGGGGGGGAAGACAAAGGTTGTCCGGGACGTCGGCTGGAAGGACGGGATCCTCACCGGTATGCTCCAGGGACTCTCCACCCTCCCCGGTGTATCGCGGTCGGGCACGAGCACGACCGGCCTGATCTGGCGGGGGTTCGACAGCGGGAGCAGCTTTTACTTAAGCTTCCTCCTGAGCATCCCCACCGTCATCCTCGCGGAGATCGTCCTCGATTACGGGACGGGCGGCCTCCACGGGCTGCCGGTTGCGGACGCGGCGGTCCTCTTCCTGACAAGCCTGGTCGCGGGCTACCTCACGCTCGACGGGCTGCTGCGGGTCGTGCAGAAGATCAACGTCGCGTACCTCGTCTTCATCCTCGGGGCCCTTATCATCGCAGTCGGGCTCTTCGGCGTGGGCTGACAACAAACTTTTGTTAGGCCCGGGCAGTCTGTTTTCCAATAAGCCGGCCCCCTGCTTCACTTTCACTCCCCGCCAGCTGCTGGATACTTCCCTTCCTGCTGCTTACCCTGTTGACGGTGATTTCATGCGAAGAAGGGAGCTTGACGGGGTGATCCTGCGGTGGAAGAAGACCACCCGGGCGCTGAAGATCCACGAACAGGAGTACGGGAGGTACCTCACAGCCATCCTCGAGAAGCGCACGGATGCCGAGCTGGCCCTGTTCACGGACCCGGTGGAGGCGGCGGCCTTCTTCTGCCTCCTCGACGTGACAAAGCGGGTCGCGGAGGCGGGCGGGTTTCCGTGCGTGCCCGGGCCCCAGCGGACGCTTTAAGCCCGGCCGGTAAAGCCCGGGGCGGGCCTGATGCGGGAAGACGCCGGAAAAACGCCGGGCACAGATGGTTCCGAAGGCCTGTCGCGGCGGAAGGTTTGGCAGCGGGGTACCGGTTTATATACTCCTGCGGGGAATACAGCGCCTGAATGACCGCAGGACCACTCGTTCCCGCAATTGCTCTCGTGGCGGCCCTCGTGCTCCTTGCCGGGTGCACCCAGACAGGACCACCGGCGTCCCCGCTTCCCACCGCGGCCGGTACTCCGGTTGTCACCCCTGCACCTTCTCCGGCAGAAGAGACACCGGCCGGAGTACCTGCAACCACCGCTCCCGGCCCGTCTGCCACGGGAACGGAGTATCAGGTCCCCCCGTCGCCGGCTCCGGTACCCGTGCCGCCGGCCGGCTACCAGCTCTTCCGGGACGCCGACTATACGCTCGAGTACCCTTCATCCTGGCAGTCCAACGAGTCAATGCTCCCCATGCCTGAGTTTATCCATACCATGCACGGCTGCATGGTGACCTCGTATTACCAGACCTCCCAGCACGTCCGGTTCTTCACGTCGCCGGACGGGAGCGCCCTCATCTACGCGTCCGTAATCGATACGGAGACCGACGTCTGGCCCCGGGACCTCAGGGGGCAGATCGTCTACGCCGATATCGTCAACGCGTTCCTGGGCGACCCGACCCACTGTGCCAACACGCCGGCCGGTGCATTCACGATCTCCAGCGTCACCCAGGCACAGGTCCCCGGAGTCACGTACAGCGTTGCCCGTGCCGACTTCGGGAAGATCAACAGCAGCGGGTTTGCCGACGGATCGGGGACCGTCTACGTGGTCACGGGAAACCACAAGCACGGGATAGTTGCCTTTTACGCGGCAAAGAGCAGCGGCGGGGCATGGGACCTTGCGGGACAGAACATGTTCAACACGCTCTCGCTCAATACATATTTCTGATTTTTTTTGCGTTCTCCTTTTTTGCGAATGGTCCGTGAAACTATAGGATTACGTTTCCAGCGGATTTTCCGAAGCAATTTTATGATTTTTTTAAAGAATTTTCTGGATGGATTCGGGAAAGATCTTGCAAAAACAACTCCCTGCCACGGGGGGAGGGTCGGAAGACCCCGAACACCCGTGGGACCCTCCCAAATGTGAAAACCTTCACATACTAGTTTTCGGGACCATTTTTTACAAAAACCCAAAAACAAAAAAAGGCAGGTGAGGGACGGAGCCGCAGCAGACTTTTTTCCTGCTATCCGCTCCGTGGCAGGGTAACTACCGGGATTTTATATATACCTGCTGGCGGTTCCCCCGGTCCCCGGCTGGCAATCGATACGGGAACGGCCGGAACCATTTTTTAAAAAGAGACAGGCTGTCTGTCTTTTCAGCACTCGTCGATCATCTTCTTGACCATCTTCATGGTCTCGATCTTCCACTCGAGGTGCTTGATCATGCCTTCCTTCATCATGATCTTCCCGTCGATCATCCTCTTCATGAGGATCTTCTTCTGGTCGTCCCCGAGGTATTCCCACATCTTTTCCATCATCATTTCCTTTGGCGACGGGCTCATGCCCATCCCCGGTCCTCCGCCATGTCCGTACACGGTATGTCCACCTCCGTAGTCTTTCATGTCCGGATAGCCGAACAACGCCCCGCTTTATACCTCCACGGATATATACGTTCGGGCGGTCAGCCCGGGGCTTCACCTTTACCGGGGACACGGTCTGCACGGCTCCGGCAGCGAAAGACGTTTATCCCCCGGCACCCTTGACCGTCCGGTATGGATGCGCACGTCAGGGCCGAATGGGACCGGTTGCGCACGGTCGCCATCCACTGCCCGGGGATGGAGATGTTCTTCGGCCTCCTCGAACCGTATGCATCGCTGTACGACCGTGCCTTCTCCCAGGACGGGGCCCTCTCCGAGATACGACACCTCGAAGAGATCCTCCACCGCGATTTCGGGGTCGGAGTCCTCCACCTGCGGGAGACTATCACGGCACAGGCTGACCGGGACCCGGCCTTCCGGGAACGGCTTGTC
>DATKMN010000163.1:0-9141 GCA_035541835.1 Methanoregula sp. | reverse complement strand
CTTCTCCATCGTCAAGTCCCGGGGGATGGCCCATTCGAACCAGCTCCGCGAGTTCATCCTGTCTGAGAAGGGGATCGAGCTCCTCGACCTCTACAAGGGCACCGAAGGCGTAGTCTTCGGCTCCGCCCGGATGGCACAGGCAAGCCGCGAGGTTGCAGACCGTCTCCGGAAGAACGAGGAGATCGAGCGGAAGCAGCGCGAGCTCGACAGCAAGCGGGCGGTGATGGAGAACGAGATCGCACTCATCAGGGCCAAGTTCGCCCGGGAAGAGGACGAGTTGCGGACCGTCATCGGGCAGGACGTGTACCGGGAGAAGGCAGCCGAGAGCGCCATGAAAGAGATCGCGATCCAGCGGAAGGCCGACCGGTAATAAGGTTGAAAACCGGAGGCGGGGGATTAGAATGAGAAAAAAAGCCGGGGCCGTGAACGCGTCTGAAAATGCCGGAGGGAGCGGGAATGACTTCGTCGACCTCCGGCTCTATGTCACGAACAGGACGCCCCGGTGCCTCGCCGCGTACGAGAACATCAGGAAGATCTGCGAAGAACATATCGCCGGGCCGTACCGGATCACGGTTATCGACCTCATCAGAGAGCCCGGCCTGGCACGGTCCGATGATATCACCGCGATCCCGACGCTGGTGCGGGTACCCCGGACCCGCCGCGGACGGAAGATCATCGGGATGCTGACCGATACGGAAAAAGTCCTCGAAGAACTTGACCTGGAGAAGAGGGCTGTTTATTATCATGAAGGCACTGTCAGGAAGCACCTGCCAGCACCATGACGAGAGGAACCCGCATGCCCACGACACGGAAAACCACCACGAAGGATTCATGGAACGATTCAACAGAAGAGAAGTCCGGCGATGAATGGATCCTCAGGCTGTATGTCGCGGGGCAGACCAAAAACTCCCTGACAGCGTTCGACAACCTCAAGAAGATCTGCGCCGAGCACCTCGACTGCCGGTACAAGATCGAAGTCATCGACCTCCTCAAGAACCCGCAACTCGCCAGGGACCACCAGATCATCGCGGTCCCGACCCTGATCCGGAAACTGCCGACCCCGGTCAAGAAGATCATCGGGAACCTCTCGAACACGGAGAAAGTCCTCGTGGGGCTCGACCTCCGGAAGGTGGAGTGAGATGGCGCCAGCGAAGAAGGTGGCGGGAAAGCAAAAGGGCTCCGAAGGACTCTTCCCTGCCCCGGGGCAGAAACCCTCACGGAAAGCAAAAATACCGGTGAGACCCGGAGCACCGCCCGGCGGAAAGGGGCCCGCAAAAACGGTCGGCGATGTGACCGCCGAGTACGAGGCAGCGCTCGAACAGCGGAAGCACGAACATTACGTCCTCCGGCTCTACATCGCGGGCAACAATGTACGGTCGCAGATGGCAGTCGAGAACGTCAAGAAGATCTGCGAGGAGTACCTCAAAGGGCGGTACGAGCTCGAGGTCGTCGACATCTACCAGGACCAGACAAAGAACCCGGTCGACCTCGTGCTCGCGGCCCCGACGCTCGTGAAGAAACTTCCCCTTCCGCTCCGGAAGGTCATCGGCGACATGACCCGGAAAGAGAAGGTGCTCGTGGGCCTCGATCTCGTAGCGAGGATGTAGACGATCCTATGGCAAAAGAGACTTCCGGCAACGACAAAAAAAACGGGATTGCGGACCTCCGGCACCGCATCGACGAGCTGACGGAGCGGAACCGGGAGCTCGAAGAGACGCTCGATGCCATCCGGTCCGGCGAGGTCGATGCCATCGTCGTCTCGAAGGGCGATGGGCAGAAGATCTACACGCTGGAAGGGCCAGACCAGCCGTACCGGGTCCTTGTTGAAAACATCCGGGAAGGGGCGCTCACGCTCTCCCGGACCGGGATGATCCTGTACGCGAACACCCGGTTTGCCGAGATGGTGAAGGAGCCGGCAGAGAAAGTCGTGGGTACATTCATTCTTGATTACATCTGCCCCGAGTACCGGGACGAGATTACGGTGGCTCTCAGGGAGATCACGAAGAAGGCCTGCCGGAGCCGGGTCAGGATCCGGCACGGAGAGAAAGGATCCCTCCCGGTCATGATCTCCATGAACCCGCTCGACGGCGGCATTGATTCGAAGATCAGCGTTGTCATCACCGACCGGAGAAAAGACGAGGACCGGATCCAGATGCAGGCCCGGATGCTCGACGCGGTCGGGGACGCGGTCATCGCGGCCGATACCCATAACAAAATCATCTACTGGAACAATGCGGCGACGAAGACCTACGGGTGGACGCCCGAAGAAGCGATCGGCCGCGATCTTGTCGAAGTCGCAACTCCCGAGATCTCTCAGAAGCAGGCCCGGGAGATCGCAGCCCGGATCGCGAAAGGCGAGACCTGGACCGGCGAGTATATCGTTAAGCACCGCGACGGCCACGAGTTCCCGATCTATGCGAACGATGCCCCGGTCTTCGATGACGACGGGAGGCTCGTCGCGATCATCGGGGCCAGCCATGACATCACCGGGCGCAAGCGGGCTGAAGATGAAATTAGAGTCAGTGAAGAAAAGTTCCGGCTTATCAGTACGAATTCGCCCGATTCCATGTCAATCCAGGACCGGGATCTCCGATACGAGTGGGTTGTTAATCCCGCCTTCGCCTTCACTCCGGAATATATGATTGGAAAGACGGATCAGGATCTCCTTAATCCCGAACAATATGCCAAGGTTAAGGCCCTGAAGGAAAAAGTCATGAATTCCGGTAAGGAGATGCATCTTGAGATCCCGTTAACGGATTCCAAAGGGAAAACGTTCGTTTACGACGGGGCTTATATCCCACGTCGCGATGTACATGGTAAGGTCGTTGGCATCCTCTGCTACTTTAAAGATATCACGGAGCGCAAACTGGCGGAAGATGAACTGAAAAAGAAACACAACGATCTCAACGCGGCATATGAGGAGATTATCTCGACTCAGGAAGAGCTCCGCCAGAATGTAGAAGAGCTGACCAGCCGCGAAAACCAGCTCAGCCAGGCCCTCGCGGAAAAAGAGATCCTCCTCTCGGAGATCCACCACCGGGTCAAGAACAACCTGACCGCATTCATCTCGCTGCTGAGCCTCGAGGGCTCGTACGAGGAATCGCCGGCAGGAAAGGCGCTCAAAAAAGACCTCCAGAACCGGGCCCGGACCATGGCGCTCATCCACGAGACCCTGTACAAGACCCGGCAGTACTCCGACGTGGACATGGATGTCTACCTCTCGACCCTCCTGGAACAGGTCGTGGGTTCCTACAGTTCGGCAAAGATGGTGAAGACCGTTGTCGAAGCCCGGGGGGTCACGCTCGACCTCGCGAGGGCGACTCCGATCGGCCTGATCGTCAACGAGCTGGTCACCAATTCGCTGAAGTACGCGTTCACGAAGGACGCCATCGCCAGCCTGAAAACCAGGAAGGAGCCGTGCACCATCGCGATCCGGCTGGTGAAGGAGAACGACGCCTACCTGATGAGGGTCTCTGATAACGGGGCCGGGCTCCCGGCCGGTCTCAATCTCAGAACAACCCAGACCCTCGGCCTCAAGCTCGTGAACTTCCTTGCGCAGCACCAGCTCCGGGCAAAGCCGGAAGTCCTGACAGACAGGGGTACGGAATTCGTGTTCCGGTTCCGGGAATAAAAACTGTTTTTCCGACCGTTAAGATCAGTCTGCCAGTCCGGCCGGAACCCCCGGTCAGAATATTTTTTATATTACCTGATACTATTCCGTGTACTACCATATTTTTTTACCGGTTTATTCATTGACCGTCGGGGGGGCGGCGTACGACACCATGCGACCAGACAAATCCTGCCCGCGATTCGCCTGAAAAGGTACCTTCCAGCCGCCGCCCCGGCACGCAGAAACGGAAGGAATCCGATCTTCTCGCCACCAACCGGAAACTCACGCTCCTCAACGAGATGCTCTTTACCGCCCACGCGGAGCTCCAGCAGGCCAACGATGCGCTCACCGCTGCCAACAAAAAACTCCGGCAGACCGAAGACGAGCTCCGGATGGCAAACAGCAGGGTAACCGAAGAGAAGAAGGCCATGACCCGCCAGCGGGACCGGGTAAAAAACCTGCTCGACATCGCCGGGGTCATGATCCTTGCCCTTGACAAGGAAGGAAAAGTAACCCTGATAAACCGGCGGGGGTGCGAGATCCTCGGCTATACCGGGGAAGAGATAATCGGCAGCGACTGGATCGGCCGGTTCTTTCCTGAGGAGACCCGCGAAAAACTCAAAAAAGCGTACCCCCGCCTGATCGCCGGGGAGATCCGGGACTTCCGGCACTACGAGAACCCGGTCCTCACCCGGGATGGCGGAAAGCGGCAAATCCTCTGGAGCAATACGCTCATCAAGGACGCCGAAGGCAGGATCACCGGGATCCTGAGCTCGGGGGAGGATATCACCGAACGCACCCGGGCGGAGGAGGCCCTGAAGCAGAGCGAGAACAAGTACCGGATGCTTTCCGATCTCTCGCCGGACGCCATCCTTGTCGTGCAGGACGGGCTCATCCGGTACGCCAACGAGGCAGGGCTCCGGCTTGCGGGCGCCCCGGCAATGGAGCAGTTCCTCGGAAGGAAGATCACGGACCTGATCCATCCCGAAGACCGGACCGATTCGGAAGAGCGCATGGCGGTGGTCCAGAACGAAGGGAAGATCGCCCCGTTCCGGGAACTGAGGATCCGGATCGGCGATAAAACCATCCCGGTCGAATCGATTGGCGGGCCGGTCACCTGGGAAGGGCAGAGTGCCGTCCAGTTCGTCATCCGTGACATTTCGGAACGGAAGTCCGCTGCCGACGAGCTCCTGCTCAAGAACCGTCTCCTCAACAGCGCCAACGAGGAGCTCAGCCGGCTCAACCGGGAACTGATGGCAACAAAGGACGAGCTGCAGCACAACCTTGCCGCACTTTCGCTGCGGGAGCAGGAACTCTCCTTGCATGAAAGGCGCCTGAAAGATGCACTCGCTGAAAAAGAAGTCCTCCTCTCGGAGATCCACCACCGGGTCAAGAACAACCTGACCGCGTTCATCTCGCTCCTGAGCCTCGAGGGCTCGTACGAGGAATCGGCGGCCGGGCTCGCGCTGAAAAAGGACCTCCAGAACCGGGCACGGACCATGGCGCTCATCCACGAGACGCTGTACCGGACCCGGCAGTACGCGGACGTGGACATGGACGTGTACCTGAACACGCTTGCCGGGCAGGTCGTAGGCTCGTTCAGCTCCGCACAGACCGTGAGGACAATTGTCGATGCGAAAGGGATCACGCTCGACCTTGCCCGGGCGACGCCGATAGGCCTGATCGTCAACGAGCTCCTGACCAACTCCCTGAAGTACGGGTTCCCGCCGGAAGAAACGGCCGCACGGGTGGACCGGAAAGACCCCTTCACCATCGGGATACGCATGACAAAGGAGGAAGGGGCGTTCCTCCTGAAGGTCTCTGACAACGGGGTCGGTCTTCCCCCCGGGTTCGATATAACCAGCACAAAGACCCTCGGCCTCAAGCTCGTGAACTTCCTCGCAAAACACCAGCTCCGCGCAGAGACGCAGATCACGGTGACCGGCGGAACGGAATTTGTCTTCCGGTTCAAGGAATAAATCTCATTTTATCCCCGGAATCGCCCGGGCCCGCTTTGTTCCGCCGGCATAATAACCCCCGCCGCCAAATCATGAAGCAGGAGTACCGACAGCATGAAGATCCTCGCCATCCACGGGAGCCCCCGGACGGTCCGGAGCACGACCCGGAGACTCGCGGCGCTCGTCCTCGAAGGGGCCGAAGCCGCCGGCGCAGAGACCGAGATGATAGACCTCACCGATTACGGGGTGGTTGCCTGCACCGCGTGCGAGGCCTGCCTGCTGACCGGGAGCTGTGTCCACGAGGACGGGGCGCCGGGCATAATGGCGCGGATGAAGGAGGCGGACGCAATCGTCCTCGGCTCGCCGGTCTACATCGACAACGTCTCCGGCCAGATGAAGATCTTCTTCGACCGGCTCGCGGACGCGATGCATTTCCAGACCCTGGCAGGAAAATACGGGTGCAGCGTCGCGACCACCCACGAGTCCGGGGGCGACGAAGTCACCGAGTACGAGGACCATGTGCTCAATTATCTCGGGATAGTCTCGGTCGGCAGGCTCAGTGTCGCAACCGCCGGGGATGCAGCAGCGGTGGACGCCGTGGCGTCAGCGGCCAGCCTCCTCGGGAAGAAACTCGCGGAAGCCGTGGCGAGCGGGTTCTCCGACCCGTCGCAGGAAACGGTCATCGCGGACAACCGCAGCTATTTCCGGGCAATCGTGGAAGAGAACCGGGACGTGCGTCCCGAAGAGTACGAGCGCTGGGTGCGGATGGGATGGATCGGATGACCCCTGTCCCTGTCGGGATGCGGGCCAATCCGTGACAGGATCGGTATGCCGGTGCCCGTTCCGCCCGGCACCCAATACACGCATTTTTTATAGAGAGAGAACGTGTCATCTGGTATTAATGGAACAGGCAAATGTTTTCTGTTCTGTACGTGGATGACGAGCGCGGCCTGCTCACTATCGGGAAGCTCTTCCTTGAGCAGTTCGCGGATTTTTCTGTCGATACGCATGACTCGGCGCGTGAAGCGCTGGACTCCCTGAAATCCCGGTCCTACGACGCGATCGTCTCCGATTACCAGATGCCGGAGATGGACGGGATCGAATTTTTGCGGGCCGTCCGGACCGGGTTTGGCGATCTCCCGTTCATCCTGTTTACCGGCCGCGGCCGCGAAGAGGTCGTGATCGAGGCGATCAACAACGGCGCCGACTTCTACCTCCAGAAAGGCGGGGATCCGACCGCCCAGTTCACCGAACTGGCCCACAAGATCCGGCAGGCAGTCGGGCGCCGGAGGGCAGAACTCTCGCTCATAGAATCGGAAAAACGCCTCTCCGATATCATCAATTTCCTGCCCGATGCCACGTTTGCGATCGATAAAGGCGGGACGGTGATCGCGTGGAACCATGCGATCGAGGAGATGACCGGCTTCGGGGCGCCGGAGATGATAGGAAAAGGGAACTACGAGTATGCGATCCCGTTCTATGACCAGCGGCGACCGGTCCTCGTGGATCTCATCTTTCAACCGGAAGAAAAAATCGGGGAACTCTACACAAACATTGTCCGTGAAGGGAACTCGGTGACTGCGGAGACCGACCTTCCCCACCCGCGGGGAAACCGGATCCACGTCCTGGCAAAAGTAAGCCCCCTCTACAACCGGCAGGGCGAGGTTGTGGGTGCAATCGAGTCTATCCGGGATATCACCCAGCGTTTCCTGGATGCCGAACGCCTTGCACAGAAAACCAGGACCCTGTCTGCAATCAACCGGATCATCCGGAGCTCGAACCTGCAAAAGGACATTGAGGAACCCATCAGGACCGTTCTCACGTCCACGCTTGACCTTCTCCACTACGACGGCGGCGGGGTCTATCTTGTCGACGACGCACGCAGGACTGCCCGGATCGTCTGCACGGAGAACCTCGACCCGGCGTTCGTCCGTGAGGTTGACAATATCGATATCCGGCAGGCCCCGTTCGATACCCTCTTCATGAAGGGGGAACCGGTCATCACCGAGGATTTCGATACCATCCTCCAGGATGCAGCGGAAATCTCCGGGTTCCGTTCGGTCGCGAGCATCCCCATTGTCACGCAGGAGGTTGTGTTCGGCGCCCTCAACGTTGCAAGCAAGCAGCGGAGAGTTGTTGACGCCGATGACCTGGAGATACTCTTGTCCATAGGAAAGGAGCTCGGCAATGCCCTGATGCGCATGAAGGCTGAGATTGCCCTGAGGGAGAGCGAGGAGAAATACCGGTCCCTGGTCACTCTCGCGCCGGTTGCCGTGCTCGTCCACCAGGACGGGAAGATCGTCTTTGCCAACCCGGAGTGCGTCCGTCTCACCGGGGCACATGCCGCGGAGGACCTCACCGGAAGGGACATTCTCCCGTTCATCCACCCGGATGACCGCACGAAGGCACAGGAACATTTCGACCTGATCCGCGATACCGGAGCGACAATCCCCCTCCAGGAGGAGAAACTCCTGAAGCTCGACGGGTCGCCCTTCACGGTCGAGACCGTGGCAAAACCGGTCCTCTACGGGGGCCTCCCGTCAATTATCGTCGTATTCCGGGATATAACGGAACAGAAGCAGGCAAGGGACGAGCTGAAGGCAGCGTACGAGCAGCTCAGCGCCTCAGAGGGACAGCTGCGCATCCAGCTCGATGAGATCGTACGAGCCCAGGAGGACCGGGCGAAGACCGAGAAGAATTTCCGGAACCTCGTCGACAATGCCCCCGACGCGATCTATATCCAGACGAACAACCGGTTCAGGTACCTCAACAACGCCGCCCTCCGGCTGCTGGGCGCAGGGTCGGCAGAAGAGTTGCTCGGGAAAGACGCGCTCGACCGCATTCACCCTTCGCTCCATGACATTATCCGGGAACGGATCAGGAACCTGACGGTCGATCGGCGGCCCGTCGGGCTGCTCGACGAAGTCTACATCAGGATGGACGGTACCCCGGTCGACGTCGAGGTCAGCGCGGTCCCGGTCCAGTACGAGGGTGAGCATGGCGCTCTTGTCATGGTCCGCGACGTCAGCTCCCGCAAAAGGACCGAAACGGAACTCCGAGCCGCGTACGAACAGCTTACCGCCTCCGATGAAGAGCTCCGCGGGCAGTACGACGAACTTGCCAGTGCCCAGAAAAAGATTCTGGAAACCAAGCAGCAGCTCGAAGAGATCACCTCGACGATTCCGGGAGTCGTCTTCCAGTTCTACGCCCGTCCCGACGGACAGATGGGGCTGTTTTATGTCAATGAGCAGGCCGGCAGAAGCATGTTCGGGTTCGACGAGTCCGGTGTTGATTTCTTCCCGTGGTTCACCGGCCACGTCCATCCTGAGGACCGGCAGCGTTTCATGGAATCGATCGAAGATGTGGTGAAGAGGGCCGCAGGCTGGAGTTTTGAAGGACGGTTCGTGAAACCAACAGGGGAGATCGTCTGGTTCCAGGGCATCTCCAGCCCGGTCGCCCACAGCGACAACCTCGTGTATTCCGGCGTCCTGCTGGATATAACCGGACGAAAAGAGGCGGAACTGGCCCTCCGGGAGAGCGAAGCCAGGTTCCGGGCGATCTTTGAGAAGAGCC
>DATKMN010000162.1:0-4629 GCA_035541835.1 Methanoregula sp. | reverse complement strand
GTCGCCCGACCCGTATCCGGGTGCGCTCTCCGTAAAGGACCAGTTCCCGTTCGGGAACGGGAGCACCGCCGGCGTGGGGACGGTCTATCGTGTCTGGATCAACGACTCCTACAGCTGGCACAACGACCAGGACTACCACTACTATCTCCAGACAGCAGCGAAGGGCTCGAAGTACCTTTTCCTGTTCGTGGATGTCTATAATGCCGGGGACACCCGGTTCTGGCCGCCGATGGCTTCCAGCGTCCGGCTCTTCTACAACGGCCAGGAGTATTTCCAGGACCCGGACCATTTCATCCCGGATCTGAGTGTAAGCCGGAAGGAGAAGCCGGTCGAGATAGCGGAGGTCCAGTACGACGACGACCTCTACGGTACGGAATACACCGGCGACTACGGGTACTCGCACGGGAGCCAGCTCGCGTACCTCTACCCGGGGAAGAGCAACGCGATGGACGGGTACATCATCTACGTGGTCCCGGCCTCCCTCACCCCCGACAAGGCGTACGCGAGGATCGAGTTCAACGGAAAGGACGTCGGTACCTGGAGACTGGGGTAAAACACCGGTCAAGCGCCCGCGGAAAAGATCCGGTGGAACCGGTGGCAGCGGGCCTGAGACTTTTATCTTTTTCCCGCTTTTTTTGCTATAAAAATAACCTTTTGTTTTCTGATACGATGCCTGCCGCCGCCCCGCGGGGCGCAGTCCAGGATTTCCTTTTGGAAATCTTCGAAGATTTAGGAAATCATCTCAGGCGACCCAAGTCGCCTTCTCCAGTGACTTCGTCGCTCCCCGCGGCGGCCTCACTAACCCCTCAGGAGTGTGAGAAAGTAAGTGCGTAGCGCAAAACCCGGCGAGGCGTTTCGCGCGTGGGGCATCGCCAGGGAATTGCTCTCACTATGAAGGAATGGAGAAATTTTCCCGGTTTAAAAAAAGGTTACAGCTCGACGTTCTTGACCTTGGTGAGCGTGATATCCATTACGCCGCGGTGGACCCGGTACGTGCTGTGAATCCGGTCCACGGGGTGGTCGAGCCTGATGGTCGTGTCCTTGTCATCGACGACGATCCGGACGCTGTCGGGCTGGATATCCGCAAACGGGGCGTTCCGGGGGTCTGCGGGCAGCTTCGCCGTGATAAAGGTACGGTCGTCAGATTCAACGAGCTCGTACGGGATCGCATCCTCATCGTCGGGAAAGCCCCCCGCACGGATGATCTCCGGCTCTCCGGAAGAGGGCTGGCGCGTGATGATCGTGTATCCCACTATCCGGGCGTTCTGGTGATCCGGCATGGACTTGACGATGTCTTCCACAATCTTTGCCAGGTTGTTGAACACATCGTCGTAGGGACCGTTGGGGTTATTTTGCATGGATACCTCGGATTGCGTACCGGTCGTGTGCATGCTCCAGGATCCCCCGGCGTTCGTACCGTTTCAGGATCCCGGTGAGGTCTTCACCGGGGATCTCCGTGACCTGGCTGATCTGGTCGAACGTGAGGGGTTCGTGGGAGAGTGCGATGATTACAGTAATTTCTCTTTCGCTCCTGAATAAATCCTTATGGTTGCTGGCAAGGTCGTTGATCTTCGTCTCGATGTCGCGGTTGATCTGGTCGAGGCTCTCCAGGATCTGGTCGTGGGCCTGGATCATCCTGCCGAGCAGCGATACGGACTGCTGGAGCTGTTCGTCCGCGGGTTCCCGGGGCGGGACCCGGGTGATCAGGTGGACCTGGCGGAGGTTGACGTCGATGAGGATGTCGTTTTCGAGGAAGTAGTACTTCCTCCGCCTCTCGTCGGTCTGGCAGGAGAGGATGGCCTCCCGCTCCATCATCTGCAGGTGCTCGATCACCGCTTTCGGCGACAGCATCAGGGTGTCGGAGATCTCGGTGACAAAGCACGGCTTCTGCCGCAGGAGTTCGATGATGCGCCGCCGGTTCCGGTTCCCGAGGATGTCGAGGATCCGGGCAACTTCTGCCTCATCGTACATGTTCACTTTATGTTAGTGTGACCTGCTTAAGAAGATTATTGTAAGGGCAAGGCGGAGACCGGGGGTGTCCCCGGCTCCGGTTCTGGATCACTCCGGTACAAAAACGCTTTTGTCTCTCTTCGTATCCCTACCCGGGGGCGCCCGGTTCGCGTTTGTCGCGGTACATCCCTTCGGGCACGGTTATCTCGAACCGCACGCCCTTCCCCGGCTCGCCGGTTTCCGTGATGGACAGGCCGGTGATGGCAAGGATCTCCCGCGACAGGAAGAGGCCGAGGCCGGTATGTTTGCCAAACCCCCTCTGGAAGAGTTTCTGTTTGTCCTCCGCGGAAATTCCTGCCCCGTTGTCGGAATAGACGATGACGAGGCCGGCCCCGGTTTTGCGGGCTGAAAAGTCCATACGGGTTACATGCTCCCCGTGGCGGAGTGAATTTTCCAGCAGGTTGTAGAACACCTTTTCAAGGAGCGAATCCGCGTAGATCTCCAGGTCTGAGATCGCTACGCCTACCTCCACGCCCTGCGGGTTGAGCTGGAGCCTGGCGGCGTCGATAACCTCGGCCACGTCCTGCCATTTCGGCGCGTTCACCCCGATGTCCTGGTAGTACTTCGTAAACTCGATCTGTCGCTGGATAGCCGCGGCGGCCTGGTCCTCTCTCTCCACGAATTCTTCAAACCGTGTTCCCTTCAGGTCCTCCCGCGAAAGTTCGAGAAACGTCCGGAGCCCCATGACCTGGTTGAGGATGTCGTGCCGGGTGATGGACGAGAGCATGTTCAGTTTCCTGATCGCCATCTGGAGCGCATCTTCAGCGTGTTTCCGGTCGGTCACGTCCTGGATGATCGAGTGGAGGAGCCGGCGGCCCTTGTACGAGACCGGGGCACTGAAGACGACGACATCCCGGATCTCCCCGCTCTTTTTCCGGTGCCGGAAATTGAAGAGGGCCCCGTCGTGGTTTACGGCATGGGACATATTCTGCTTCGTGACGGCCGGATCGGCGATATTGATATCCGTTATGAGGAGCCTTTTCATCTCGTCCAGGGAGTAACCGTAATACCCGCAGGCGGCCGAGTTTGCATCTGCAATGGCGCCCGACTCCGGGTTCACGATGAGCATGACCGCGTTGTTGAGCTCGAACATGTCGCGGTACCGTTTCTCGCTCTCCCTGAGTTCCTCCTCCGCCCGTTTGCGATCGGTGATATCGGCGAGCAGGATAAGGACGGCAGGCTCGTTCTGGAAATTCAGGGGGGCACCTTTCGAGATGACGGTCAGGTGCTCCCCGCTCCGGGTAACCAGCTCGAGCTCCAGGGGTTTCCCCTGCCCGGAAGAGAACCGCTCCCGGATTGCCGCGGAGATCATGGCATGCTGGCTGGGATCGATATAGGCCAGGATATCCGTTCCGGTCATTTCGGCAGCCGGATACCCGAGGGCCTTGGCAGCCCGGGGGTTCACGAACCGGACCCTCCGGTCGCGGTCGTAGACCATGACCAGGTCCGGCATATTCTCGACCAGTCCCCGGTTGAACTCCTCGCTCGTCTTCAGGGCGCCTTCCACCCGGATCCGCATGAGTGACATCCAGGTTATCACGGCAGCGACGAGGATGAAGAAGAGCACCCGGATACATGCACCGGCCAGGACCACCGGGTCCTGCGAGAAGAACAGCATGAGCGCGAAATAGCCCCCGGCAAGAAACGCGGAGAAGACAAAACCCCGCCTGACGTAAAAGGCGCACGCGATGATGATCGGGAGGTAGAAGAGGTTCTGGAAGATGGTCGTGAGCCCTACGGACAGGGAGTAGACGCTGATCGCTAACGCGGTAACCGTGGCGAACACGAGGACCACGGGCAGGAGCCATTCCCTTCCGGTTTTTATGACGGTTCCCTCCGGGTCCATGGTTCTAGTCCCCGCCCCGGGCCGGGCCCCGCGATCCCTGGCGCACCAATGAGTGGGATGAGGGCCCGCAGGGTGTGCACACCCGGGCGGGGAACCCGCCTTTCGGGAGGTACGCGTCACCCGGTAAGGATCCTCCCGCGGTAACCGGCTGGTTTTCGGAAGCGGTCTCGGGTCCGGCCACGGCGTTCACCTGAGGCAGGGAGCGGTAATTCCTGCCATTGAATTTTACAATGCGGCCTTACCATATAAATGCGGGTATTGGGATTCACACCCCGTTCAGCGATACGGCTCCTGTGTCCGCTCAAGAGAAGGGAAGTGCCTCCACGGAGCGGCAGAACCGGCGACGGCCCCCGGCCCGCTTGTTCCGGCTTATTCCTTGAAGCGGATGACGTACCGGGTGCCTCCGGCACCGTCCACGTCGACGGTTGCCCGGAGCTGGTGCCGGGCGAGGAAGAACACGAGCTTGAGGCCGAGGGACTGGGCTGATTTGATATCAACCGATGCCGGGAGGCCGATCCCGTTGTCGCTGACCGAGAGGGCGAAAAACCCGTCGTTCTTCGCAAGGGCGACATGGAAGTTGCACGGCGGCGACCCCGGTGTCCCGCAGAGCGAGGATTCGGGGAAGGCGTGCTTGTAGGCGTTGGTCATCAGCTCGTTGACGATGAGGCCGCAGGGAGTTGCCCGTGCGATGTCGATGGTCATACCTTCCGCGCTCACGGTCGCAGTCACGGGTTTTTTCGACGGGAATGTGGTGGCGATCTGGTTCACGAGCG
>DATKMN010000161.1:0-8094 GCA_035541835.1 Methanoregula sp. | reverse complement strand
CTGCCTGCCTTGCCGGACTGTTCTCCGGGATCCCCGAGACCGGCGTGGCTGCAAGGTCGGCAGCCTCAACGAGCGGATCCTCGGGAATGACTGCAAGAGGGTGTCCCCCGCCCGCATCAACCGGTGCCGTTCCCGATTTGTACCGGTTGACGACCACGAATATCCGGTCAGGTTCCAGCCCGAGCCGGGTGGCGATCTCCCGTATACGTGCAACCGTCCGGAGCCCGCGGGCTCCCGGGTCGCTGACGATCAGGAGCATGTCCGGCCTGCCGATGGTGCCGCGGCTGATATGCTCCATACCCGCTTCCGAATCGATAACAATGAACCGGTATTCCCGTTCAAGCTGCTGCATGCACTCGGAGAGGAGATCGTTGGCAAAACAGTAACACCCCGTCCCTTCCGGCCGGCCCATTGCGACCAGATCGAACCCTTCGGCTTCCACAACCACCTGCCGGAACCGGAGCTTCACGTACTCGTGCCGGTTCATTCCGGGGGGTATCTGGCGGGAAAATGCTTCTTCCCGCATGCTGCCGAGCTCCTCCCGCACCGTTACCCCGAGAGCCTCGTGAAGGTTCGCGTTGGGATCCGCATCAACTGCCAGGACCGGCCGTTCGCCAAGCTCGATCAGCGAACGGATGAGGAGGGAGCTCAGGGTCGTCTTTCCGGTGCCGCCCTTGCCAGAGAGGGCGATAGTAAACGGCCTGCCGGTCATGGGGTTCTGCCCCGTACAGCCGGCACATCACCGGGAAAACTTTCTGCCCTGATGCGCCGTGAGATCTCGGACGCTGCGCCCATGATAGCACATGACCCGGCACGATCGGCAAACCGGATGCCGCAGCTGGGAGTGACGATCGACTGGCGGTCGAAGAGTTCCGGATCGATCCGGGCGCACAGCTGGTTCCGGATTGCAAGGTACCGGTCGAACAGGGAATCCACGGTCTCTGTCGCGAATATCTTGTACTCGGCAGGGACGACCCCCCAAGCGACGATACCGCCTTTTTCCATATACCCGATTACCTGGTCCGAGTACAACAGGAACTCTTTTGCCGTACTGTAGGCATCAAGCGAGACAACGGAGGGGCCGAGCGAGAGGACAAAACCCCAGTCGGTATTCGAGCAGCAGTGGATACCGAGGCCTCCCTCAACCATCGCCGCAATATCACTCCATCCCGTCATCACGGAGTCCCGGTCCAGGGGGACTACCGAGGATCCAAGCGATGCAAGGTATGGTTCGTTCAGTACGACCAGCGTCTCCCGGGCTCCGGTCCGTGCCTTCATCTCCGCTTCGCACCACCGGGCCTTGAGGGCGATCATCTTCGAAAGGACATCGGCCATCTGGGCATCATAGTAGATCGGACGTTTACCCGCGTCGACCACCTGCATACCAAACGTAACGGGCCCGGTCACCTGGCATTTGAGGGCGTACACATTCCCGAGGCTGCGGTTCATCATCTCGATGAATGCCGATGCATATTCCCGGTGCAGACCGTAACGGCCATAGTTACCCTCTACATAATCAAGATAGACCTGTTCCATCGCTGCGGTCTGGTCCCGGGAACTGTCAAAGAGAAGACGGTCGTCACGGATAACCCGCCCCGGGAGCTGCTCGGAGTCGTTGAAGACGATACTCTCGAGTTGTCCGCGGTCCGGCAGGGTGGGGACGTAGGGCAGTTCCGGGAAGACTGCCAGGACATCGTCGCACGCTTGTACCGGATCCGTATGGGGGAGTGCCCCCACGCCGGTAGCCAGCGAACGCGGCGGGGGAATCATCCGTGCCACGGGAATCATTCCCTCCTTTTCCGTGCATCCTCAACGAGCTGCTGTACTCCCGGGAAGAGCGTAAGATCCGTGTGCGGGAGGAACGTGCTCGAGGTATATTCGTCCATGAACGACGATTCGGCGTTCAGCTCGATATAGGCGATACGGTAGGCGATCTCGTCGAGGGTCTTGCGCTTCATCCGGTTGATGAGCGCGATGTTCGCTCCTGCGACTGCGCCGTTGCCGATATTCCGGATGTGATCGATGCCGATCTCGGGGATGAGGCCGATTATCGTCGCGTTCTTTTTGTTGATGTAATTGCCAAATGCCCCGGCAAAGTGGATGGTGGCGATCTCCTGCCGGGTGACGCCTGCCTGCTTCATGAGGGTTACACACGCGGCATGGACCGAGGCCTTGCTCATGATGAGATTCTTGATATCGTTCTCCGTGATCACGATGTCTTTCCCGACCCCGGATTTATCGGCCCATACAATGACGAACTCGGGGAAGTGATCACCCTTGCGGATACGGGGGTTGTCGATCCCGGTATTGATCCGGCCGGTGCGGTCGATGACTCCCGTGACGAGGAGCTCGGCAAGGAGGTCGATCAGTCCCGAACCGGTAATCCCGCGGGGAAGAGATTCGTTGATGGTGGTGAATTCAGGTTCAAGGGAGAGCCGATCGAGCGTCAGTTTCTCGATCGCCCCGGGATTTGCCCGCATCCCGAAGAGCACTTCCCCTCCCTCGAGTGCGGGGCCGGCCGCCCCGGCGCAGGAGAACATCCACTCGCGGTTCCCGAGGACCACTTCAAAATTGGTCCCGATATCGATGAGGAGCGAGACTTCCTCCCGCTCGGCCATCCCGCACGACAGGATATCCGCGATGATATCCCCGCCGATAAAGTCACTGACCGCAGGGAAAGCAAAGAGACCGCAGTTGGGGTTGCAGGCGATCCCGATCCTGCTTGCGGCGACCGAAAGGGCCCGCCGGACCACCGGGACGTACGGCTCGGCAATCATGTATGCGGGATCGATACCCAGAAGGATATGCGTCATGACCGTGTTTCCTGCAACAACGACCTCGTAGATATCCTCCCGGTCGATCCCGGCATTGTTCGCAGCGGAGGTGAGGGCGGTATTGATGCTCTCGACCGCCAGGGCCTGGAGCTTGGACAGGCCGTTCTTCCGGGCAAAATTCACCCGGGCGAGGATGTCTTCTCCACAGCTGATCTGCTTGTTGTAGTTGGAGGCAATCCCGGCAATCTTTCCGGTGACGAGGTCCCAGAGGTAGACAACGATGGTCGTGGATCCGAGGTCCACGGCAGCGCCGTAGAGTCTCTGTGAGGTGTCGTTCTCCTGCAGGTCGATGAGCCGGTACCCTCCCGGCACCAGCGCCACGGTCCCCGTGACCTTCCACTCGCTGTGCCGGAGGATGCCGGGGATCTCGCGGAGAACCTCGAGCGGGGCATACATCTTCTCGGCCACCGGCCCGCCTCTCTTCTGCACTCCCCACAGGAGGCGCGAAAGATCCGGGGAGGGATCTGCAAGGCTTGGCGGCTGCAGTTCGACGTAAAACTTGCGGACCGCCGGTTTGAACTCAATGGGGCTTTCATCGCGGGTTATGAGGATCTTCTGTTCCTGGATGAGCGAGCTCTCGGGGACGAGGATCTGCAGATCCCCCTGGACCAGGGTTTCGCAGGCGAGACACGCCCCTTTTGCGATCTCCTGCTCAGAAAAGAAACGGTTGTATTTCTGCCGGTCGAACTCCGCCCTGCCGGACTGGATGAAGACCACGCATTTGCCGCACTTGCCCTGCCCTCCGCAGACGACATTCATGTTCAGTCCCGCCCGCTGCGCAGCGTCGAGGACGGTGCTCCCTTTGGCGACTTCGATCTTCCGGTAACTGGGAAGGAACGTGACCGTGTGCATAGCAAAAATACCTGATGACTAACGTTTGTACATATCAATGAAATAGCCTGCGGTGAGATACAGCCTGGGAAAATGCAAAACGGATAAAAAAGATTTTCACACACCTGAAAAAACAGACGGAAACCTTCTCCCGCAGGCTCCTGCCGGTTATCCTTTTTGCCCGGGCCATTCCTCATGGAGGAACTCACCGATCTCGGCCGCGTCGCGGGGTCCGACCAGGACCTTCCACCCGGTCGCCTCCTCGATCCTCCCGGACAACGGGGAAGCGTACCCGGGGATGATAAGCCTGCGGTGATCGACCTCTTTTTCGACTTCAAATTTTTTAATGGCATCCCGGACGAGGGTCTCGCTCAGCTTTCCCGCGGCAACTGCCGTCAGTACCGACAGGCCTTCTGTGTCAACAATGAGGAGGAAACACGGGATGCGGGTCGCTTCGAGGTAGCCTTCCAGCGTGAAGAACGTCAGGGAGAAATTTACGGTCATCAGGACAGGGGCATCCTTTCCGGGAGTGCCGATCCGGTAAAGCCCGGGGTTCATCTGGATGGGCTTCTGGGGATCGGTGTAGATATTCTGCCGGAGGGTCATGGCGGCCTTTGCGGATGCCCCGGAGAGGGGCCGGGTAACGATAACGGACGCGAACTTGGTGATGCCAAGGGCGATCGCGGCGTCCTGCAACCCGCCGTCCGTGCTGTCAAGGTAGACCGGATAGCCGAGGTCCGGCGCAGCCCGGGTTATCGAAAGCTGCCGGACAGCAGTCGATTTCCGGACAAAATCCCCCAGCGATGCCGGTGAGAGATCGAGGAGACGGTCCTGCACGCCCGCGGCGCAGCTGTTCCGCGTCAGCTCCGCCAGGGTTTCGAGCGTATCGCCTTTCACCACGAGCGGGCACCCGTGCTGTTTTGCGATCCCGCAGAACGTTTCAAAGGAACCGGCGGTTGCTGCATGGATGATCGGCCGGTACGTCCCGCAGTGGACTAGGGCGGCACAGAGAGCATCGGGGTTGCCCGAGATGAGTACCAGCGGCAGATCGGCGACCTTTTCCACGGCCGCAACTGCGGCGGCGAATTGTTCAACCGATCCGGAGGAATTTTCGATGGCTATCCCGTTGAACCGGAGCTCGGTTCCCACACGGGCAAACGATTCGTCACGGACGCGCAGGGCGATGCCGGTGATCTCGTCCTCTGCCTGATTGTCCCCGGCCTTGAAGATGATGCCGGGGGGGTGGTAAAAGGTCTTCTCGTGCCGGTAGAACACGAACTCCTCGCCGACCGTAAACGACCGTTCCCCCACGCCGATCTTCACCGGCCTGATGGGGGGGCGTGTTGATGCCCCGAGCACCGATTTGGCCTCGTCGCTCAGGTACGGGCAGAGATCGACGTCTGCTTTTCCCCCGGCCAGTTTCATGGCAAAGGTGAGGCAGGTAGGATCGCCGCACTCCTTGCAGTTCTTCTTGGGCAGGAGTTTGTAGATATCGAGCGCTTTGAGAGCCATGGTCTAGCCCGCCTCCGTGATACGGTTCCCGGCCCGCATGTCGGCAAACGCGCGTTTGAGCATCCCGACACTCTCCGGGTGTCGGACGCAGATGATCTCTGCACCGGCGAGGGCTGCAGCGATGCCGGTATAGAACTCCCATTTGACGGCAAACTCGTCCTGTGAGGAGGGGCCTGCTTCCCGGACTTCCTTGATTGTCAGGGAATCGATGGCGGAGCAGATCATCGGCATGGAGAGGTCCGTATCGCCTTTCAGGGCCGAGTAGCGGATCCGTTCCATTGCCGAAAATGAGTATTCGAACCCATACCCGAGCGAACCCGTGTACGGGTCGATCACGATGTGGTCGTGCTGGACCCCGATTTCCCGGAGAAGGATGTTGAGCTGTTTTGCAAGGTTGATATCGATCGGCGACTGGGCGATGAGTGCATGGTTGTACGCGAGCGCTGCCGCTGCGATACTCCGGTACCTGCTCGCCTCTGCCGTACCGAGAAGGAGCCGCTCCCCCTGCCCCGCCTCCCCGCACGTCCGGAAGACCTCGCTGTCGATCTTCGGCTCGTTGCTCCCTTCTACGATGAGCGGGAGCCCGGATGCGGTGAGGACCGTCTCAACCGCTTTCCCGGTAGCCGGGATATCGTCAAAACCCCGCTGCCGGGTGCTGGTGAGATACAGCCGCAGGAGATCCGCTCCGTATTTTTTCTCCCCGGCCGCCGCCCATTCCGAGAGGTTATTGACAAGGTCGCCGCAGAAGTTCCTGACAATCGGCGACCAGTACACCGGGTTGTCGCAGAACTCGAAAGCGATGAGCGGCGTGACCGGATTGTCCGCTGCCAGGAACGGCAATGTCCCTCCGCCGCCGATCCGGTAGGATACCGAACGGGTACCACCCTCCGACCGGGTCGATCCCAGGATCACTTCCCCGATCGAACCGGTCCAGTCAAAATGCATATCGTACGCCATGGTCAGCCTCTAGACAAGCGGTTTCATGGCGAGCGCGGGGTGGTGGACGTTGTCGAGGAATACCATGAGTTCCTCGATTGTCGATGCTTTTTCTTCGTCGCCGATCTTATCGAAGAACCCGGAAAGTCCCTTTTCCCCGAGTTTCTTTAAAAGACGGCTCTTCAGTTCCTCTTTCAGCTGAGAAGGCATCCAGACAAGCCGCTCAATCCCGCCCTCTCCCTGGAGGAACCGGTCGGAAAGAATATAGTTCTTCGATATCCCGGCAAAACCGGGGGTCTGGGCGCCGCCGCCGATTGTTCCGGCGAGCGTGGAAAAGGTCATACCGGAGGGGGTGATCCCCTTGAATTCCCGGTTTACGACCATGATACCGTTCACTTCGGGGAGCATGAGCGCTATCGCCTCGAAACACCCGCAGCAGGTCATCGGGTATTCCATGACGCTGTAAAGCGAGCACCGTTCTATCTCGCCGTGGCTCGCTTTCTGTACAAACCGGTTGACCCCTTCGAATTCCCCGTTCTGGGCATTGACCACTGCCCCTTTCTCAACAGGCTGGTTGGCGCCGGAGGGGGATATCTCGTACGCGATCTTCCCGTCCAGCCAGCTGATCGCCCCGCAGAGGGCGGGACGTTCCGGGGTGATGATACAGACGTGGTTGGGGGCAAATGTCTGGCAGAGCGTGCAGGAATAGTAGGTGCTCACGTCCCGGTCGCACATACCCTTGATCCGGGCGTCCCGCTCCGCGTACACCCGTTCGGCATCTGCCCGCGCTTCGGAAACTTTAGCAGGATCGGTGATCAGGGTAACAGCAACCGCGTCAAGGAGCTGGGGGAAGTCCATCCGGAACTTGCTTGCCAGAAGCCTGCCGATATGCTCTATCTTTACTCCCTTGGCAACCACTTCTTTCGAGAGGCGTACCCATATGAGGTCGCGCTGGGCCACGTGCCACGAGCCTTCACCGTAGTTCACGAAGTTATGGATCCTCCGTTCGAGAACCGGTTCATAATCCCGCTTCATGTTCTTCCCGGTGACTTCGATGATGATACCGAGCGGGTTGGCCGAACCTTCTTTCATCTGCCCTATCTCCGGCCCGATAACGGTGATCTTCCCGTCCTCGATTGTACCGGGATCCCGCAGCCGCAGGAGTTCAAACGCGGGCGACCTGCCACCGCCGAATTCCACGAACATCTCTTCCTTCCGGATGCTTTTTCCCTCAAATGCCGGCGAACAGCCCATGGGAATCGGTATTGCGGTAACCTGTACCCGGATCCCCTTGTTCTCCATACCGGTCCTGACAATATCCCCGGCACCGGAAACAATCCATTCGCCACCCTCGTAGCCGCCGGAGGTGAGGATCGGGAACCCGAGTACACGCATCCCGTCGACCAGCGCTATCTCTTCATCCGACAGGCCCGGGTAGACGATGACGATCGCCTTCGCCCGCTCGGCAGCATACGCGAGGAGCCGGGCGCTGTCGCCGGGGGTAACGCCGCCGAACATCATTGCAACGCGCGCGATGATGTCCACGAAATGGATACCGTAAAGAGGTGAAGACCCGAGGGGAATAAGGCGGTATTCGAGCCCCAGTTTTACGCCTGCGGACGAGAGGATCCGGACGATATCCCCGGCAAGGAACGTCAGCATGTACTTTTCCTGGAGTTCGCGGCAGACTGCAGCCCCGGCATCTGCGTTCGGTGGCGAGCCGACGACCAGTGCCAGCCCGAGGATGCTCCCGTCAACAAGGGAGTATCCGAGTTTACGGATCACCGTGTCAGAAATGAATCCCGTGTAGGGTTCAGGTTCCCTCCCCCCGACCGCATTTTTCTCCGCGAGCATAATTTCCGATGCGATGATGGGATTACCGGCCGTTCGTGAAAATACGTCGTGTGCCGCCTTCGGATCGTGGACCGGGGTACCGGTCAACGCAAAGGATACCGGCAGGTGATACGCCGTCTCTTCGTAC
>DATKMN010000160.1:0-19591 GCA_035541835.1 Methanoregula sp. | reverse complement strand
GGCTGCCTATGTGCTCGGTGTGATGTTTGTAGTTATCATGGTGAGTTTATGGTATTTTGGAACGAAGATGAGTTCTCTTGGGTTTAGTTATAAGTTGTAAATTTCTTTTTCAGTGTCCATTATCCTGCCAAATTCCCAACTCTCCTCAACACCAACCTTTATATTATCGAGCACACTAACTAATGGTAAATCCCAAACGGATTCAAGGAGTTCTCACGATGACAGATAAGGATTATTTCGAGGTAACCGTCAAGGAAGCGGCTCATGACGACGCCGGCCGTGGCATCGCCCGGCTGAGCATCGAAGTGATGAAGAAGGTGGGACTCGTGTCCGGCGACGTGATCGAGATCCAGGGCAAGCGGAAGGCGGCGGCAATCGTCTGGCCCGGCTTCTCGCAGGATACCGGCTACGCGATCCTCCGTATCGATGGGAACGTCCGGGGAAACGCCGGCACCGGTATCGATGAGCGGGTGAAGATCCGGAAGTCCGAGGCGGAGTATGCGAAGAAGATTATCATCCAGCCTACCCAGCCGATCCGTCTTGTCGGCGGGGAGCAGTACCTCGCCCGTGTGCTCCGCGGCCGGTCGGTCATCGAGGGCCAGACCGTCCGCGTGGATGTGATCGGGAACGCGATCACACTCGTTATCGCAAAAGTCGTCCCCAAGGGGATAGCAATTGTCACCGACGACACCGAGATTGAGCTGAAGGAAGAGCCGTACAAGCCTGAGGAAGGCAAAAAGGAAGTCTCCGACATCCACTACGAAGATATCGGGGGCCTTGGACGCGAGCTCCAGCTCGTCCGGGAGATGATCGAGCTCCCGCTCCGGCACCCGGAGATCTTCGAACGTCTCGGTATCCAGCCGCCTAAGGGCGTGCTGCTCTACGGCCCGCCCGGCACCGGCAAGACCCTGATCGCAAAGGCGGTGGCAAACGAGGTCGACGCCCACTTCATCACCCTCTCCGGCCCGGAGATCATGAGCAAATATTATGGCGAGAGCGAGAAAGGGCTCCGCGAGAAGTTCGAGGAAGCCGAGCAGAACGCACCCGCAATCATCTTCATCGATGAGATTGATTCCATCGCACCGAAACGTGCAGAGGTGCAGGGCGAGGTCGAACGGCGCGTGGTAGCCCAGCTCCTTTCCCTGATGGATGGCCTGAAAGGAAGGGGGCAGGTCATCGTCATCGCGGCAACGAACCTCCCCGATTCCATCGACCCTGCCCTGCGCAGGGGCGGGCGGTTTGATCGGGAGATTGAGGTTGGCATCCCTGACAAAAAGGGGAGGCTCGAGATCTTCCAGGTCCACTCCCGCGGCGTCCCGCTTGCCGATGATGTAAAGGTCGAGGAGTTCGCGAACAACACCCACGGCTTTGTCGGGGCAGACATCGCGCTGCTGGTCAAGGAGGCGGCAATGCATGCGCTGCGCAAGGTCATCCCCCGGATCAAGCTCGATGAAGACATCCCGAACGAGGTCCTCGACGAGCTGAAGGTCACGAACGAGGATTTCGCGGAGGCCCGTAAACACGTCGAGCCGAGTGCGATGCGTGAAGTTCTCGTCGAAGTCCCCGACATCACGTGGAAGCAGGTCGGCGGGCTCGAGGATGTCAAGCAGGAGCTTAAGGAAGCGGTCGAGTGGCCGCTGAAGTTTCCCGAGGTCTTCGACCGGCTCCAGACCAAGCCGCCCAAGGGCATCCTGCTGTTCGGGCCTCCCGGGACCGGCAAGACCCTGCTCGCGAAAGCCGTCGCGAACGAGAGCGAGTGCAACTTCATCGCGATCAAGGGCCCCGAACTCCTGTCAAAGTGGGTCGGCGAATCGGAGAAAGGTGTACGGGAGATCTTCCGGAAGGCCCGGCAGGCGTCCCCTTCGATAATCTTCTTCGATGAGATCGATGCGATGGTACCCAAGCGCGGAAGTTACCAGGGCTCCTCGCATGTGACCGAGAGCGTGGTCTCCCAGATCCTGACCGAGCTGGACGGGATGGAGGAACTCAAGAACGTCACCGTGCTCGCGGCCACCAACCGGCCGGATATGCTCGATGACGCCCTGCTCCGGCCCGGCCGGCTGGAGCGGCATATCTACGTTCCCGCCCCGGACGCGGAGAGCAGGAAGAAGATCTTTGAGGTGTACCTCGGAGGCGAGACCGGCAGCATCCTTGCAAAGGACGTCGATACCGAAGACCTGGTGAAGCGCACAGAAGGCTACGTCGGCGCCGATATAGAGTCACTCGTCCGCGAGGCGAAGATGGCCGCGATGCGCGAGTTCATCGGGAGCATGGGCGCCAGGTCCGAGCAGGAGCGTTCCGACGCGATCAAGAATGTTATGATCACGAAGGCCCATTTCGATGGCGCGCTCCTGAAGGTCAAGGGCTCTCTCGACCGGGAGGCGATAGAGGCATCGGAGAGGCAGGCATGGCAGATGCTCTACAACCTCGAGCAGCGCGAGGTACTTGATAAAGCTGCCACCACTATAAGCCGGGCTGCCGCGATTCACCGGGACGGGGACAGGGATGCCATCGAGGCCCTCAGGACCGTAACCTTCCAGCGGAAGAAGGACTTCGCGGAGATCGCGAAGCTGACCGACGCTCTTGAGAAAAAACTCGCGAAGAAGCAGCCATGAGCGCACGACCGCAGCTGTACTGACACCGAAAGCGCATACCATGACAATCAAAAAATCAGGGAATTGGTGAAAAAAATGTTCAGAGACCCGATGGACGTATTCAAAGAGATGGACGAGATCTTCTGCCATCTCTTTCCGGAGTGGGACGAAGACTTCGGCATGGCAGGTTCCGGATTTTCCGGGATGGTGCCGGCGAGGCATGAGCATCGTTCCTGTGAAGGACCGGGAATGCCAAACGTTTCCGGCACTGAGACCGGGACCGCGGAACCCGTCCCGGAGACCATTACGCACCCTCACGGGATCACGGTTGCCGTAGAACTCCCGGGCGTGACAGAAGAAAACCTCAATCTCGCGGTCCGCGGCCCCGCGCTCCTGATTGAGGCGGTCTCGCTCGACACGGTCTATGTAACCCGGGTACCGCTTCCACCGGACACGGACCCGGCAACTATCCGGCACTCGCTGAAAAACGGAGTACTGGAAGTCTCGTTCGGGAAACGTGCCGGTACGGAATAAAAAAAGCGGAGCGGACACCCTTCTCCCGCTTTCACCGGTGAATTCAATCTCTTTTTTTCCCGGAGAGCCCGGGTGTTTGGCATCTCCGGCCCCCGCCGGTAAAAAATCCACCGGATTCGTTCTATCTTCGATCCCAGGGAATTTTTTAAGATGGTGGAGCATGGCGGTGTCCGAAAATTCTCTCCGTCGCTTTAATCCGTAACCTCCGCCGGACGGGCAGGAGCCGGCCGTACCGGCCCTGCCCTTCCACAATAATCATCTTATCTTTCAGAGCCAAACGAACTGATCAGAACGGGACACCTTCCGGGGTCCGGGATCTCCCGTGTGCGGTATTTTTACGATACAGGCGGTCATTACCATGAAACTCAAAGAATTCCTAGCCGGTGCAGGAACGGAAAAGAACCTCGCCGAACTCATCCTTTTCCTCAGCCGGATGGCGCCGGAAGTCCGGGCCGGCTTCCTCTCCACGAAAAAGAGAGCCCCTGCCGGGGAAAAGACCCGGAACGTGTACGGGGAAGAACAGATGCCGCTCGATAAGTTCGCGGATTCGGTCTTCGTGGAGGGGCTGAAGAAGGAACGGCTCGCCCGCTACATCGCAACGGAGGAGCAGGAAAGCGTTATTGAGGTGGCGGGAGCGAAGCATCCGTTCGGTGTCGTTATCGACCCGCTCGACGGTTCCTCCCTTATCGATGTGAACCTCTGTGTAGGGACCATCATCGGGATCTACCCCGGTCATGTCCTCGCACCCGGCTCGTCCATGGTCGCAGCCCTGTACATCCTGTACGGACCGCTCACCACCCTCACGGTAACGACCGGGAAGGGGGTGCATGAGTTTGTATTCGATGATTCCGGGGAGTTTGTCCTCAGCCAGCAGGATATCCGGATCAGGGATGGGAAGATCTATGCCCCCGGTGCGCTGCGGCGGGAGTACCTCCCGGCCCATGCCCGCTGGATCGCCGAGCTCGAAAAAGCCGGGTACAAGCTCCGGTTCAGCGGGAGCTTTGTTGCCGATGTCCACCAGATACTCCACAAGGGCGGGGTCTTCACGTATCCGGGGTTTGCCGGCAGGGAGCAGGGAAAACTGAGGCTCCTGTTCGAAGCAAACCCGATGGGAAAGATCATCGCTGAAGCCGGCGGAGCGGTGAGTAACGGGAAAGGGAATATCCTTGCAATTACACCGGGGGCAATCGACCAGATCACCCCCGTGTACGTCGGTGGCAAAAAAGAGATCGCGCTGATTGAAAAATTTATGGCTGAAGGGTGAATAAACAGGAGTGATGTGTGTATGACAGCAAAAACGTTCGGTCCCCTCCCCGGTTCAACGATTTTATCGGCAGTTTCCGGCCAGAAGACTATCGTGATGGCGGCCAATATCAGGATTGCAGCGGTTGCCCGGGGGATCTTCCGGGCCGCAAAAGACACCGACTCGGCCGTGTTCATGGAACTCGCACGGTCGGAATGCGACCTGAGCGGCGGGTACACCGGCATGACCCCCCGTGACTTCTCGGAGCGGATGAACGCCGCTGCCCGGGATACGGAATTCGACTGCTGGGCACTTCACGCGGACCATATCACGATAAAAAAAGGGGATGAGCCGGAGATCGAAGGCACGAAGGAGCTGATCGATGCCCAGATCAGGGCAGGATACACCTCGTTTGCCATCGATGCCTCCCACCTCTTCAACTTCGAAGGGAAGACCGTCCGTGAAGAACTGGAAAAAAATATCACCGTGACCTCGGAGCTTGCCGGGTATATCAGGAAAGGGATGAAGGGGAAACCGTTCGGGCTCGAGGTCGAGGTCGGAGAGATTGGAAGGAAAGACGGCCACGGGCTCGTCCTGACCCGGCCGGAAGAGGCGGTGGAGTTCATCAGGGCCCTGAACGAGAGGAATGTTTTTCCGAACGTGCTTGCGATCGCAAACGGGAGCACCCACGGTCACACCTACGACGAGAACGGGAACGTGGTTGAGCAGCTCTCGATCGACATCCCCCAGACCAAGGCAATCGCCCGTGCCCTCCGGGAGAACAGCCTTTCTGTCGGTATCGCCCAGCACGGTATAACCGGGACGCCACGGGATCTCATAAACCTCCACTTCCCGAAAGGAGACATCATCAAGGGCAATGTGGGAACGTTCTGGCAGGACGTGGTCTTCAATACGTTCAGGGTGTACGAGCCGGGGCTCTACAAGGATATCCAGGACTGGACCCTCGAGAAGTACCGTCCCCAGAACCCCGGGAAGAAAGACCGGCAGATCTTCGACGGGAACTGCAAATTTGCGATCAAGGAGTTTTTCCGGGAGATCTACGCAGTGGACGAACAGACCGAGCACGCGATCGATGCGATGGCCTATGCCGAGAGCCTCGTCTTCTTCCGGGCGTTCTCCTCTTACGGCTCCGCCACCCGGGTCCGGAAAGCCTTACCATAAATTAAGGGGGCGGACCCGGGCATCTGAATTGCCTGGCAGTTCCCGGTCCGTCATCTCATCAGCCCCAACTCTTTTAGCAGGGAAACGAGATCTCTAGTAGAGGAATCCCGTATGCCAAAGACCACGATCTCGGTCATCAAGGCGGATGTAGGGAGCTATCCCGGCCACTCCCGCACCCACCCGAAGCTCCTGGAGAAGGCCCAGAAGATGCTCAGGGAAGAGGAAGGAAAGCTCCTCATCGATTCTTTTGTCTCTCACTGCGGGGACGATCTCGAACTCATCATGACCCATGTCCACGGCGTGGACAACGAGAAGGTCCACCGGCTCGCGTGGACCGTTTTTACCGAGTGCACGAAAATTGCAAAGAGCCTGAAGCTCTACGGTGCGGGACAGGACCTGCTCTCCGATGCGTTCTCGGGGAACGTACGGGGCATGGGCCCGGGCGTCGCAGAGATGGAATTCGAGGAACGGGGGTCAGATCCCGTCCTTGTCTTCATGGCTGACAAGACCGAGCCGGGCGCCTGGAATTTTTTCCTGTACAAGATCTTCGCCGATCCGTTCAATACCTCCGGTCTTGTCATCGATCCCTCGATGCATGAGGGCTTCGTTTTCGAAGTGCACGACCTTATCGGAAAACGGAGGATCCGGTTTGAGTGTCCGGAGGAGAGCTACAGCCTCCTTGCGTATATCGGCGCCCCGTCGCGCTACGTGATCAAGCACGTCTTCCGGAAGAGCGGGGAGATTGCTGCTTCAACCAGTACGCAGCGCCTCAACCTGATGGCAGGCAGGTACGTGGGCAAGGACGACCCGGTCATGATCGTCCGGGCCCAGAGCGGGTTCCCGGCAGTCGGAGAGGTCATCGAGCCATTCTCCATCCCTGTCCTTGTGGCCGGGTGGATGCGGGGGTCCCATCACGGCCCGCTCATGCCGGTCGGGCTCTGCGATGCAAACTGCACCCGGTTCGACGGACCGCCCCGGGTCGTCTGCTTCGGGTTCCAGGTCACGGATGGCGAACTGATCGGACCTGCGGACTTGTTCGACGATCCGGCGTTTGACCGGGTCCGCGCACGGTGCAGCGAACTCGCCGATGTAATCCGGGCACAGGGCCCCTTCGAGCCGCACCGGCTCTCCCTCCCGGAGATGGAATATACGACGCTCCCGTTGGTTGAAAAGAAGCTCGCGGACCGGTGGGAGAAGCTCCCGGAATAACATCAGTTTCCATGGACCGCACAGTCCGGGCCGGAGAACCTGAGACCCGGGACCGGTCCCATGCTGTTCGCGATACATTGCTGGTGTGTGAGCGATCAGAAGGGGATCATCCTGGAATCTTTTTTATTGGATTTTTCCGGGGTGTCTGTCCCATCCCTGCCACAGGCAAACTTTAATTATCTCACATCCCAAATTAGGGCAGATGGTTAACGGAATTGTTTTGCCGATAAAGAAAGTCTTTGCACTCGTGGACTCCAAGATTTCTGTCGAAATAAAGGACGAGGGCAGGAAGCTTCAGGGGCGCCTCGTTGCCGTCGATGAGTACCTCAACATCCACATGGATGAGACAATCGAGTATGTGGACAACCAGCGGGGAAGAAGCCTGGGAACGGTCGTCATCCGCGGCAACAATATCCTCACGATAGCACCGGTCATCTGAGCATAACTGCAAGGGGAAGTGGACACTCTAATGGCTGATCCTGAAGAAGAAGGGCTTACACTTATCCGGTCGAGGCCCGAAGGCGTCCTCCAGAGCGAGCTGTGGAAAGAGCTGGGTGTTGACAGCCGCAAGTGTTCGCGGATCGTCAAAAAACTCGAGGAATGCGGGCTCATCGAGCGGGTCGAGTTCAAGAAGGAGGGGATCAAGACGTACCTCCTGCGGGCGAAGCGCCAGCCGGTGAACCCCTGCGACCTGATGGCCGGAGAAGAACTGATCCCGTGTATCGGGTGCGAGCTCGAGTGTATCGTCGAGGAATGCCATCCGCTGATGGACTGGATGTACCAGCTCGCCATCGTTGAGCACACCGGGGAATAAGATTTCCCTGTTATCCCGCTTTTTTCCCGTTTCGCTCCTTTCAAGGGCAACTATTTATCGCTCCGGCATCCACCTCTAGTATCAGAGAATTATCCCGGTTTTCTAAAGAGAGCATGCGATGATCTCAGTCCTGTTTGTCGATGACAATTCCGACCTCCTCGCACGAGTACGGGCCGCTCTTGAAAAAGCAGATGATATCCGCCTTGATTCTGCCCGGTCCACCAAGCATGCGATCGAGAAGATCGCCCAGAGGCCGTACGATGCGATCGTCTCGTACGAGCGGGTCCCCGATGTAAACGGCATCGAATTTGTCTCCGACATGAATGGCGTGGAGTTCATCAAATACCTCCGTACGGCCGGCAATCCGACGCCCGTCATCCTGTTATCACGGCGGGGCCAGAACACCCTCTCTGTCGGGGAAGTGACGGTCGGGACCGAAATTACCCTCCCCCCGGCGGGGGATATACGCCCCCAGGTCGCCGAGATCGTAACCCTCATCAAGCAGGTTATGCTGAGGCGGCGTGATGCCCAGGAGAAGAAAGACCAGACCGAACAGCTGGCCGACATCCTCTCCGCGACCCCACTCGGGATCTTCCAGATCCGCGGGGGAAAGGTCCAGTGGGTCAACCCCCGCATCGCGGCGATGCTCGGGTACGAGGAGGCGAAACTCGTTGGCCGCGAGATGCGGGAGCTGGTCAGATCTGACGAAGAGTACGACCAGCTCCTCCGCGAGCTCCAGTTCCGCCGGGACGGGTCAGGGTTCGGCCTTGCCGAATGCGAGCTCGCCCGGAAGGACGGGACGACGGTCTCCTGCAGGCTGCAGGCCCGGCTGCTCGACCCCCGGGATATTTCCCGGGGAGGGACGGTAATCGTCACCGACATCTCGGAGAAGAAGAGGATGGAGCAGGCGCTCAAGGAGAGCGAGGCGAAGTACCGGGAAGTCCTGCAGAACACGCAGAGTATCATCCTCAGGATGGACCCGCAGGGAACGATCACCTTTTTCAATACCTATGCTCTCTCGTTCTTCGACTATGCCCGGGACGATGTCATCGGAAAGAATGTTGTCGGGACGATCGTTCCGGAAAAAGCGCGGGGCGGCCACGACCTGTCCATGATGGCAGACGATCTCGGTTTCAATGCCGAGGGGTATGCCATCAATGTCAACGAGAATGTCCGGCGTAACGGGGACCGCGTCTGGATCGCCTGGATTAACAAGGCAATCCGGGACGAGAAAGGGCATATCGCTGAGATCCTCTGCATCGGAAATGATATCACGGATCGCAAACGGGGAGGGGAGATCCGGATAAGTACCGATACCTGGAAGGATCTCGTCATCGCGGATACCGACGTCCGCGAAGAGGTTTTCGACACGGTCTTTCATATCTGTACCGAGGTCTCGATCGAAGGCAGGGAAGGAAAGGCGGTCGGGACAACCTTCCTGATCGGGGACTGCAAGAACGTGATGGCAAAATCCCGCCAGATCATGCTCAACGCGTTCGAAGGGCACCAGCCGGAACTGCGGCAGATCACCAACCCGGATATCAAGGAGAATATCAAGGAATTTGCCCAGCTCGACGGGGCATTCGTGATCACCGGTGATGGGTTTGTCGAAGCTGCGGGCCGGTACATCACGGTCGATACGAGCAATGTCTCGCTCCCGAAAGGAATGGGGACCAGGCACAATTCGGTTGCCGCAATAACTTCAGTGACCGGGGCGATCGGCATCGTGGTCTCGCAGAGCGGCGGCGGGATCACCATCTTCAAGAACGGGCAGATTGTAAAGAAAATTACCCTCTGATCCTCTTTCTTTTCGGCGGGTGCATCGTGGGCAGGGGGATGGTTAATCCTCATGACCCGTCTCCCATGATACGCTGGCCGGCACCCCCGGTATTTGCGGGAGAGGAGGTCACCGGCCCGGATCCGAAAATATCCGCGTTCTTTCCCGGACAGATCCCCGTTTTCTGGTCTAAAACCTGTAGCTCGTTCCCACGGTATTGAGGATACACCGGCCCGGCATCTCCGCAGAGAACCGGTTAATCGCCTCCCATCCGGTGCAATGCATCGGCACAACGTACGAAGGACCAATCCCTTTCATTGCTTCGATTGTGGGAGCAATCACCGGCTCAAACAACGGGCCGGTGAGGTGGAACCCGCCCATGACAGCATGAACCGTTCCCGTACCGGTGATCTTCCGGGCATACTCCACGGTGTTGATGATTCCGGCGTGCGCACACCCGCTGATCACCACGAGGCCCTTGTCCTTCACGTTAATGACCAGAGCCTGGTCGTCGCTGATGGGATCCGCCGACCAGTGGTCTTCGCGGTAGGCTTCCATTCCCGGGAACCCCCGCTCGAACGGGGTACTCCTTTCCACCTCTCCGGTCACAAGGATATGGCCGGCGGCAAGGGTCGAAACCTCCTTCCGGATCTTTATGTCGGCACCGGCCTTTTTGAGCCCGACCGCGTCGGGAGGCCGGAGACGTGCCTCTCCTCTTGGCCCCGTCAGCTTTCGCGCGAGAAAAGCGTCAGGGTGCACGATGAGCGGGACCTGGTGGCCCATGCCGCTGAAGAGCGCTGCAAGCCCCCCGGTGTGGTCGAAATGCCCGTGACTCAGGACCACGGCTTCGATGGTGCGCAGGTCAATTCCCAGTTGACGGGCATTCTGGAGAAGGCATATGCCGGAAAGCCCGGCATCGAGAAGGATGGTGTGCTCATGTTTTCCAGCGAAGACCCGGACGAGGCAGGAGAGCCCGTGCTCGGCAAGGAGGTGGCGGTCAGGGTCGAACGGTAACCGGTGATCCACACTGGTAGCCTGCGGTACGAACATGTCGATATAATTGTCGACAAGGACCGTTACTTCGGCCCGGTCGACCGGTTTTGAGAGGTTTTCGGTCATGAGATCGCTTCACTCGGTTGACAATTCAGTACGATGCCGGAATACTACAAGGAGGAACAATAAACCCTTTTGCCCCGGACTATCGGTTTTCGTGCGGGAACACCTCACTTCCCTGTCCGTGCGACTAACCGGTTCGCGCCATTCATGGGGCCATTGCTGCACCACAATATCGCTCAAGACTGCACCACTCGTCCGGACCAGCCCGACAACCACGCGACCCGTAGGGACCAGCTCCCAAAAAGTATCCGGGTACCTCCCACTCCCCCTCCAAATTTTTTTTGGGATTATGTTACACGGCCGGATTTTTTTTTAAAATTACGGGGGGCGGGATCTTTTCCTGAAATCGTGATTGTAAGAAAATTTTCACGTCGGAGAGAAAAAAACAGCTGTTAATTACACAGCCAACAGTAGTATAATTATACAACAATTGTAACGCTAACTTACACCTTCCGGCCGCGATCAAAAATTTTCAGCAGCCCCCCACCCCCCTCCATTATGTTTCAAACGCACTAAACGCTCGAATCCGGGCCTTCCGGTAAGCCGGAATTTTATGTAAATGGTCACAGTCCTGCCTTGGAACATTGCACCGCCATTGTCAGGTATCTGGTGCACTTTCCGGGAGCAGTCTGAAAAATGCGGTGCGGATCCGCGGTGCACCGAATGGAATCAGGATTCAGGGACTTCAGCCGGTTGAAGCCTCTTTTACCTAAGGCCGGACGATCATTGAAATGGGTCGAGCCTGCTCCCCGCACTGCTTCCCTTCCCATGCCCCCCGCACCGGTGCTGGCAGATGTTCCCCACGGCACGGAATGCATCCTCAAGGTCCGGGAAATTCGGGATATCCGCGTCACGGAGGATACGGAGCGGGGTCTTCATGCTGTCGCCCCCGATCATACAGCCTACGATCATTTTATGCGCGTGCCGGGAGAACCGGACGAGTTCGTTTGCCACCCGGATCGGGTCCGAGATCGCGGAAGGGACCGCAATGATAACGGCGATGTCCCAGAGATCCTGGTTCCGGATCATGATATCGAACGTCTTTGCGAAACGGTCGGCGCTTGCGTCCCCGACCATATCGACCGGGTTCTCCCGGCTCCACTCCGGTGGGAGTACGAGGTCGAGCTCGCTGACAAGGGCCGGCGGAAATTCGATGAGCTCGATCCCGAAACGCTCGGCATAGTCGGATGAGAGGACCGCAAACCCGCCGGCGTTCGTGATAACGACTGCCCTCCTGCCGGCGGGGAACCCTTCCGATGCAAGGAGTTCGGCCGCCTGGAAGGCTTCGCGTATCGACCGGGCTGCGATGATGCCGGCCTGTCGGAACGCGGCCATGTACACGGCATAGTTCCCTGCGAGAGAACCGGTGTGGGACGACGCGGCTTTCTGGCCGATCTTCGAAGAACCGGATTTTATGGCGACCACTGGTTTTTTTCCGGATACTTCTTTCATGACCTCAAGGAAACGCCTCCCGTCCCGTATCTGTTCGATGTAGAGGATGATCGCCCGCGTTCCCGGATCGTTTCCTGCATAAAGTATGAAGTCCTCGAAGCTGAGGTCAGCCTGGTTGCCCATGGAGAAGACCCCCGAGAACCCGATATCCTCAGGGAGGCTCCAGTCGACGATAGTCGTAATCAGCGCACCGCTCTGCGAGATGAATGCGATCGTCCCCGGCTTCGGCGAGACCGGATCGAAGGTGGTGTTGATCCCCTGCCGGGGGAGCATAAGCCCGAGGCAGTTCGGCCCCATGATCCGGGTGCCGTACCGCTGAGCGATAGCGACCACGCGGTCCTCCAGCTCCCGGCCGGGTATCCCGGCTTCGCGGAATCCCGAAGAGATGATAATGAGGAGCGGGACGCCTTTTTTGCCGGCTTCCTCAACCACCCCGGGAACATGCTCCGCTGGAATCGATAGTACGGCGGCATCAACACGGGAGGGAATTGATCCGAGATCCGGGTAGGTTTTGCGTCCGAGGATCTCGGTGTGCTTCGGGTTTACGGGATACAGTTCACCCGGGAACGAGAGGAGGTTACGGCATATGGCATAGCCGACTTTGCCCGGGTCCTGCGATGCCCCGACAACTGCGATCGAATGGATATCCAGGAGTGATGCTGCCATTCGCCCGGGAGGCGTCTCCGGTGCGCCCGGGGTTCCTGCGGGCCCGGCAGCGGGAGGTGGGGCAGTTGCACCAGAATAGAGCCTGGCATCGACTGCGCACCCTCCCTTTTCATAGAGCAGGACGGGGTTGATGTCGAACTCGCTGACAGCCGCATTGTCCCAGAACATCCGTGCCGCGGAGGCCGCAATCCTGACAAGCGCCTCTTCATCGAGAGGGGGGTCCCCACGGTATCCTGTGACCAGCGGGTAGATTCTTAAGGATCGGACCATCCCGCGGATCTCGTCTTCACCAGCGGGGAGCACCCGTATCGCCACGTCGCCCGTAAGTTCGACAAGCTTCCCGCCGGACCCTACCGTGAGCACCTTTCCGAATGCTGGATCGGTTTTGCCACCGATGATAAATTCGAGCCCCGGCCTGAGCTGCTCTTCAACCATAATCCCGGAGATGGTTGCAGTAGGATCGAAAGAATGAACGCGGTCCATTATCGTCGCGTATGCTGCTCCGGCCTCAGCAGCCGACCGGACGCCGGTGACCACGCCACCTGCGTCGCTCTTGTGGACGATCTCCGGCGAGATTACTTTCAGGACCACCGGGAAACCGAGGTTTACGGCGGCGGAAACAGCCTCTTCTGCCGAACGGGCGACGGCAAACCGGGGGACCGGAATGCCGGCGCCGTTGAGGAGCTCATACCCTTCCGCTTCCGAAAGGAGGGTTCGCTGTTTTTCAGCAGTCATCTGGTGTAGGGTGATCCGGGCAGGGTTTAATGGTTTTTGCCGGTCCGTTACCGGTTCCGTCAGGTGCCCGTACGGAACGACCGGTTCTCCCGCAGGCACCCTGCAAGATCGGTAAGAACCGGCAGGATACTTTTGTCCTTATCCAGGCGGTCCCGCATCAGCTCTGCGAGGCTCCCATCTTCTATCCGGGAGAGGATGACGGGGAGGTACCCGCGTTCCTCGTCCGTCGCGCGCTCCCATGCACGGGAATACAGTTCCCTCAGTTCCGGACGGAGGGATGCCGTGCCGTCCCGGATCGCAGTGGCGGTGAGTTCGAGGACCGCATCCTGCCCGTCCTCGACCGGGAGGGACCTGCACCGGAGGAGCGAGCGGACAAAGGCGCAGACCGCCATGTCGGAACGGATGGATTCCTGCTCGTCAAGCGCCTTGATCTCAAGACATTTCCGGGAGAACCGGATGATAATCCCGGCCGAATTCACCCATTCTTCGCAGAGGATCCCGGCCCCCCGGGCCCTGAGTTCCCGGTAGATCTCTTCCTGCAGTGCGCGGTACTCAGAGACCGATGCGATCTTCTCCGGGATGATACCATGGCAGATGAGGGGGATCTCCTTCTGGTTCTCACGGAAGAAGACGAGCCGGTTGTCGGCACTCCCCGTCAGGTGCCCCTCGACCATCGGCGATGATGCGGTCACCGCGATCAGGTAGGGGAGGAGCGGCCGGAGGCGGTTATAGGTTGCGACCATCCCGCGTTCATTCTCGTAGGAGAGGTTTATCTGGAGTGCCTGGATATTCAGCCAGCCGTGCTGCCGGATGGTGAAGAGACGGTCATATTCTTCGTAATATTCTCCTTCGTCATGATCCCAGACTGCAGTCTGGTCGAGTGTAAGAGTCGGGTGCATGCCCAGGCCGAGAAGCGTGTAACGGTCGCGGAAAATCCGGTGGAATTTCCTGATGCCGGCAGTGAGCTGCCGTTCGAGATCTCCGAGTGCGTCCGAGGGGCAGCGGGGGACGAACTCGAGAACGGTCTTCTGGAGCTCTTTTCCGAGCTTGACCTCCCCGAAGAGGATCTCGCTCTCCGGCCGGCCGGAGATGTGCCGGATAATCTGGTCGGATACGGGGAGGGGAGAGAAGCCGGCATCGTTGATTGAAAATTCATGCTCGGTGCCGATCATGGAACGCGCCCCGGAGGACGGCGGATCTCGCCAACCTTGTCAGTCTCCGGCTCCGGGATGTCGGATATCATCCGGAGCTCGTCCTCAGGAAGAGCAGCTACCAGATCGGAAATGTTGGTAACGGCCTTTGCGTACTGGTCCGAATACATCTGCGGATCCCCCCTGAGGAATGTGACGAGCGGACAGATAGTCTCGTGCTTGAGGAAGATCTCTATAGTACTCCCGGTCACGCTGAACGTGAACGGGCCTGCCTGGCAGGTCTCAGGTTTGACCTCGTGGATCGCGCACCTGCCATTTTCCATCATCGCGCACATGCCATTGGTTCTTATGCGGATCCTGCGGTACCCGTTCTGTTCGATTTTGTCACCATGGGGGCCCCGTGAAAGGATGGCCCGTATCCGGGCTGCGCTGAGCGGAGGGCAGGCGTCCCTGCAGCAGGCCCCCCCGCATGCGTGGCATATGGCCTCAGCGCGTTCTGTCCAGTCGCCGGTCATGGGATCACGCAGGTAGAAGATGGTGTACGATCTGCGCGAACACCCGGGGGTAGCAGTCGTCCTCGCCGCTCTCGATAGAGGGGTTGTCGTTCACTTCGATAACGTATGCCCCGGTTTCCGTATTTTTGATATCAACGCCGTACAGCCCCTTCCCGATGGCATCTGCGGCGGCGATACCGATATCGATGACCTCAGGAGGGACCTGCCCGGGGGGTACGCTCTCGACCCCGCAGTACACGAGGTGGCCGTTCACCGAGGCCTGGATCTTGAAGGTCTCGGAGGGAATCGTGTACTTGCAGGCGTACAGGAGCCGGCCGCTGAGGACCCCGATCCGCCAGTCATACATGCTCTCGATGAACTGCTGGACAACGATCCAGTCCGAGAGCCGGATGAACCTCCGGGCTACCCGGAAGAAATCTGCGATGGTGTTCACCTTCTCGACCCGCAGGGAGAATGAAGTCGACGGTTCTTTTACGATGAGCGGTGTTCCCAGTTCATCGAAGAGACGGGTCACGCGCTCGACAGACAGCTCATCCCGGGAAACGAATTCGGTCAGGGGAAGCGCGACGTTCTTCCGGATGAGGTGGGAGTACATGTTGATCTTGTCCGAGCATACCTGGATCGATCGGGGATCGTCGACGACCGGGATATGGTGGAACTCGGCCATCTTCGCGGCGACATAGGTCACGTTCATCGGATCGGTCCGGGCCCGTATGAAGAGCGCATCCATCTTCTGGATCTTGTGGATATCGACCGGGAAGATGAAATCGACGCCATGTCCCATGGACTCGGCGGTATCGCGGCACCGGATCAGGGCATTGAGCTGCTCGGAGTTGGAAAGAGTCTTCCGGTCGACAAAGATCCCAAGCCTGCTCATAGGTGCTCCTGCCCGACAATCCGGGAGACGAGTTCTGCGCGTTCTGTTTCTGAGAGCTCCGGGTACCGCGCAGGGGCAAGGGACGAGAGAGCATACCCCGAGTCATCGTGTACGACAATCATCCGGACCAGGGGAATTGCGAAGAGTTCGTAAATCCTGGCTGCGATCGGGCCGACAGCCCCGCAGGTGCCGGAGGTCTCGCCGAAAACAGCGGTACAGGAATGGATGGTTGCATCCCCGCTTATCTTCTGGTAACAGAAGGGATACTTTCCTTTGTTGGTAACATGCTTTATGATATCTTTTGCCTCACCGGTGTTCCGTGCAACGAAGAAGTCGGAGCTGGTAGCGAAATAATTGAGACCATAAATTATTGACGGCAGCGGTACGTATGCCTGCGAAATCTCCCACGGGCAGACCGGGATACCGGCAATCCGTGCCTGTTCGAGGCAGAGAGGGACGACGTAGGCATCAAGGACGGCACTGCTGCTCGGCCGGACCAGCCGGCCCTCGAGCTCGTGCCGGAGGATCTCGTAATATGACCGGCTCTTGTACGAGTAATCCTCGCTGACGACATGGTGGGTGCCATCGCGGAAGACCGTGAAGAGGGCGTCCCTGACGAGCTGGGGGTCTCGTTTTCCGATCGGCCGGATAAACTGACGCCGGTGCCCCGGCCCCGACTGTCGGGCCCCATCCCGGAGAATGGTTCCCGGAAACGGGACCGGGGATGAAGGATGTACGGCTGCGGACGGCTGGCCCTGCCGGAGGCCGGCCTGCCCGTCCGGTGCGGATGTCTTTTCACTCATCGCAGCATCAGCCCTGACGCCGCGTTGCTGTTCACCGGCTGGCCGAACAATACCGCTGAAGGGGGCAGCGCGAGAGCAGGTCGGTCAGACCGGCAGACAGATGACCGGTAATTCCCTTCCCGGAACGGGAAATTGTTCTCTGCAAATAACTTCCGTGTCACAAAACAGGAGAAGAATACCCGATGGTCTTCCTCGTCGTCAGCATCGCTGCTCGTACTATCGTCCATATCCACCACGGATCCACACGGATCACGGGATCTTGGATAGCTATAATGCACAGACCAATATAGGTTTTCCTCAGAAGATCGAAATCCTGCTCCGGTTAAAAGAGCGATACGGTAAGGCAAACTCCGAAAAAGAGGGAGATCCCTTGTAAGATTCCGTGAACCCCGGTCACCCGATCCAACAGGCATAAAATTCATGCCATCTTATATCTATCAGGAATACGATGCACATCCCTTCGCCCGAAGAGATCCGGACCCGCCGCGAGACGCTCGGCATGAAGCAGACCGAACTGGCAAAACGCGCCGGGATCAGCCAGTCGATGGTCGCGCGTATCGAGGCCGGGAACGTCGACCCCCGGGTGAGTACCCTTGGCAAGATCCTCGCGGTGCTCAACAGCGCAGGAACCAAGCGGGTGAGGGCGTCCCAGATCATGCACGCTCCGGTCCTTTCCGTCCAGCCACGGGATACGATCGCCCGGGCAGTCGATATTATCGAGAAGAACAATATCTCGCAGTTGCCGGTTATCGACCAGGGAGTGCCGGTAGGGTGCATTTCCGAGACCGTGATCGTAAAAGCCATTGAGCAGCAGCGCCTCCACAAAACCCATGCCGCAACCGTGCACGACTTTATGGAACCCGGGTTCCCGACGGTCCCCCCGGATATGGACGTGGAGACGGTCATCAATATCCTCCAGCAGAACCACGGGGTCCTCGTGGTGGAAGGTCGCAAGGTGCTTGGCGTGATCACCAAGCATGACCTGATCTCGCTCATTGCCTGACCGGGAAAAACCGGCTTTCAGTCGTCCTTTCCACCATTCAGTTTTTTCCTGCCACTTCCGGGCGCCCCCGTCTTGTGAGAGAGACAGCCGGAGTCCCGCGAACTCTCATGAAGAAAAATATTTATACGGTTATATGAGGAGATCGGATTGTGGAATGTCCACAGGAGGAACTTACCATCGCAGACGCTTCCGGTGAAATCAGCAACATGACCGTGATAGGGATAGGGGTTGTCCTTTTCCTCGTTATCATCGGGATCTGGTACGTTATTATAAAATAGTGAGGTTTGCCTTCCGGACAGGCTCTCCTTTTCAGAGCCGGGAGACCAGATCGCGGAGCACAGCGCCCGGTTCTTTGGATTTTACCACGCTTGAAGCGAGGAGTACTCCATCGGTCCCGAGGTCGACTGCGATCTTCACGCACTCCCCCGACTGGATTCCCGCCCCGGTCAGGACTTTGACCGAGGGGCTCACCGAGCGGACCGCGGCTACGGATCTTCTGATAATCTCGGGGTTCGCCTTGGAGACCGAGACGCCGCTGCCGATAAGCTCCGGCGGTTCTATCGCCACATATTCGGGCCCGAGTGCCGCTGCCGCTGCGCTGGTCTTCTCATTGTTGGTGCAGACAACGGCGTTGAGTTTCTGCGACTGAAGTGCCTGCACTGCTTCTTCAATCCCGGCCAGGGTCAGCCGTCGTTCTGCATGGTTTACCAGAGAACCAGTGGCACCCGCAAGCTTCAGGGCCTCTGCGGTGATCTGGCCGGTATGGGCGCCCGGTTCCGATCCGTCGACATGCTGCGCATAGACAGGAACTGCAAAGTGGTGGCTGAGAGGATGGAGATCGATATAGGAGGGGGCGATCCCTATGGTCACCCCGGTCTCGTTGGCCACAATCTGGGCGGCATTCGCGATCAGGTGGGCCCGGTTGCCCATCCCTTCCTTATAGCTCTTCAGGTTCACGAGGATCAGCGGCGATGACATATCAGGTACCTCTCACGGATGTCTCCGGTAATAATACCACCATGGGGTTTTTGTGCACTATGAATGTTGTTCTTTTTTTGACGTACCGGACTCCTGTTCATCAAGGCCCCGGAGAAAGTGGCCGGCGGTGATACCGCCAAGCGACAGTGCCCTGGCTTCGTCCTTCAGGGCTGCGAGGCGGGCTTCTGTTTTTGCGCCTTTCCGGCCGGCGGTTCCGATCGCTTCCCGGTATATACGGGTCATCCGGCCGGCATACGCGGGAGGCCGGAAACGTGCGTCGATCGCTACGACATTTACACCCGATTCGCGGATCACGGGGAGATGATCGAGAAGACAGGTCTCCACAGCATTGAGGACGTGTGTCCGGCATCCGGCATCGGTATGGACCGGGAAGATACGGCCGGTGCTGTCTTCTATCCCGGCAAAGGTCTTTTCCGTCCCGGTCTTTTCCTGCACGACCTCCGGAGCAAGATTGCCAAGGAGGTCGTCAGCAGAGATCATCGCTTCACCAGACCCCTGGACGATGAGGGCAAAATCCGTCGCCTGCCCGCATGATCGTGCGGCAGCGGTGAGAACACGGATCTCTCCGGAAGAAAGTTCGGGCGAGAGTACGAGGAGGTCAAGCCATTCCGCAAGAAGTCCCGAGGTCCGGTGGTTGAAGACATTGAGCCCCGGTGAACCCGAGATCCTCAGTCCGGGAAACTCGTTCCGGATTACCATGGCCGGGCCGGGGTCATCAACCATGATGCCGGCAAGACCGCGACCGATGAGTCCGGGCAGGGAGCGGATGAGAGCTGCCAGGCCATCATCCCCGGTAACCCGGGGAAGTTTCATCTCAAGCCGGACACCGGCCGGGACACAGTGATCGAGAATCCCTTCGATCCCGCTTTCCAGGACCCGTTTGTCAGGAATCCCGCCGCCCCCGCACGCCCGGGCAGGGGC
>DATKMN010000159.1:0-19190 GCA_035541835.1 Methanoregula sp. | reverse complement strand
AACGCATGTTTTATGCAATGAAGGCATAATCCCATCACAGGATACCTGATGAGAAAAACTGCCGATCTGGTCGAAGAGCTGCAAACAGAAGCAAAGGGCGCATGGATGGTTGCCATCGCGGTCGGGTTCGAGAAAGACACGGAGTTTGTCTTCAGTTCGTCCCCCCGACCGCTCGACGAGCTGAATATGCTGGTAAAACGCGGCGGATCGCCGATCGGGCTCCTCCGGTTTGACAAGGAGGGAAACGAAGTCCAGGGATCGTACCGGCCGTTTCTCGAGTACCGGGACGCCGAATGGGCAAAGACCTATCTTGCGGGACTCCTCGAACACACCGGCGAGATTGTCGCATCTGCCCGCCACCGGCCCGCTTCGTTGTCATCCTACTGAATCGGACGGGAGATCCGGACTGCCCGGGCATGCTGCGGGACGCCTTTTTTGCGCACAAGGGTTATATCCCGGGACCCGATCTCCTGTAACGGGAGTACGCGGGGCGGTGGCAGTGGGGGAAACCGGAGACGGGAACCCGGAAGGGACCGGGCAGGACGGGGAGCGGTACCGGGAAGGGACGGGGCTTTTTACGTCGGGCAGGTACTTTGAGGCGATCCAGGCCTTCGAGGGGGCCATCGCTGCCCGCCCGCGGGAAGCCCGGTACCTCGTGGCCCTCGCGGCAGCGGTTGACCGGCTCGGCTTCTCCGGGCAGGCCCGGGAGCTCTGCGAGCAGGCCGCACAGGTCTCCCCCCTCTCTCCGGACGCATGGTTCATGCGGGGCCTCGCGCTCTACCGGCTCGGCCGGTATGCCGGTGCGAAAGCGTGCCTGGAGCAGGCGGTAAAAATCCTCCCCGGCCATGCCGAGGCGTGGTTCATCCTCGGGAACTGCCACTACCAGTCGGACGAGACCGAAGAGTCCCTTGCCTGCTTTGACCGGGTCCTCGCGATCGCACCGCGGTACCCGAAGGCGCTGTACAACCGGGGCGTCTCACTCGCGGACCTCGGGCGGTTTGCGGAGGCAGTGGAAGCGTACCGGGCGTGCATCGACTTAAACCCCGGTATTGCCATCGTCCTCACCAACCTCGGGGTGAGCCTCGCAAACCTCGGGAAATTCGAAGAAGCGATCCCGTACTTCGACGAGGCGCTCGGGATCGATCCCCGGGACGCGATGTGCTGGCATGACAAGGGGCTCGCGCTCTCGAAGATCGGCCGGGAGGAAGAGGCGATGGCCTGCTTCGAGCGGTTCCGGGAGCTGAACCGGATCCGGCCCTCGCAGATGATCGACCTCCGCTCGTTCCGGTGAAGGACGACCGGAACCGCGGAAAAACCATCGGGCTCCCGTCCCGGGAAACCGTACGGTGGCAGGATTGTACAAAAGGGTTCTTTTTTGAATGTGGAGGAGATACCTTATTCAGCAACAGAATTTCAGCCCGGGGCAGGCCTGCCTGCCCGGAGCCGATCCGCGCCAGCACCCATGACCCGCATCCGGACCATCCTCGAATGGGCAGTGATCCTCGTCCCGCTCGCCATCGTCGCGTTCCTTGTCCTCAGTTTTTACGGAGGGGCGGGCCTCCCGGCGGCCGAACCTTCCGGGCTGCCGGACGGCAGCGGCGGTTTTTACCAGGCCCCGGTCTCCCCGCCCCAGCAGTTTTCGGAGAGCGTCGGCGGATGGCAGTTTGTCTTCCCGTCGTCCTACACCTACACCCTTGCCGGGAAGGTCGTCGGGAGGCACGAGTACCCGGCAGCGATGCCGGACGGGATAATCGCGCTCGACCTCGCGGTGGTGAACGGGGAGCTCCTGAAGCCCGATATCCTTTCGGATATCCAGGTAACGATGGGCGACCACACCCTCGAGTACAGCTACGACATCCCGAATTACACCGGGCTCACGGAAGATTACGTCGACACGCACATCAGCAACAACCACCTCGTCTTCCTCAATTCCTCGCTCGAGAGCTCGGTGAAGTCCGCGACGGTCGGGAGCTGCGTGGTCATAAAAGGACATCTCGTGGATATCCGCGGTTCGTCCCCGGCAAAATTATATATCGTGAACACGAGCACCGTGAGAAACGATGCCTACCCCGGAGGCTGCGAGATCATCCTCGTCGAATCGTACGAGCCGGTCAGCTGCGGGAACGAACGGTAACGAGGGCTTTTTCCGGATCCCTCCCGGAAGCGTGCAGTATTACGCATCTTTATAATTAGGTAAACCCTAACTAACCAGGAACATTCCATGACGGCGAAGAAGGAGTACCTCTTCCCGGTCGTTGAGAAACTGCTCAGGATCCGGAACGAGTGCTCGTGCGGTATCTTCTCGGAATGCGGCCTTGGTGAGATCACGGTGACGCAGGTCCGCTACCTCCGGGCCATCGATGAGAACGGGGAGGTCACGTTCAGCAGGCTCGCTGAGATCACCCGCACCTCAAAACCCACCATCACCGAGATGATCAACCGGTTCGTCAGAATGGATTGCGTGTACCGGGAGCCCTCGTGCGAGGACCGGAGAATCCAGTACATCCGGCTCACGGAAAAAGGGCAGATGATCGCCCGCGCCGACCAGCAGGCCCTGCTGCGGCTGATAGAACGAATGACGGAAACACTTGACGAAGACGAGATCGAGGCCCTCATCGGGATCCTCGGGAAAGTCAGATAATTTTTTTCTCTGCCGCTTCCGCTCGAGTTGATACAAAACAAAAAACGATGGAAATGATATTCACCAGTACTACACCCGCTGACGGGAAGACCGGGCACCTCGTGCTCCCGCTCTTCGAGATTGTCGTCTTCCCCAGGACCCGCACCAAGATCCCGGTCGGAAAGAAGACCGGCGAGATCCTCTCCTCGGCGCTGAAGGCCGGCACCACGTACGCCGCCGGCCTGACCGTGAGGAGCGGGACAGAACCCGGCAGCCTTTTACCCGAGGCGCTCTACACCACCGGGAGCCTGCTGAAGATCCTGGCCGTGCAGGATGCCGATGAGGGGTACCTCGTCTGCGCCCAGGCCGTCCAGCGGGTCAGGGCGACCGTACTCCCCGCAAAGGACGGGCACCTGTATGCAAGCTGCCAGCCGGTCGAAGACATCCACGACCTCGATGATGCGGTCCATGCAGAATTGATCGGGGATATCCGGAAGACCATCCACGAGATCAGCAGCCGGTTCCAGGGCTCCGAGCACTTCACCCGGCCGATCGACCAGATGGAGTCCATCGACCAGATCATGGGGTACGTGGTGCCGTTCATGCCGGTCCCCCTTGCCGAGAAGCAGGCGCTCCTCGAGATCGCCTCCGTCCGGCAGCGGTATATCACGTTCTTCGAGACGCTCGTGAAGCTGAAGGAGAACCTCAGCTTCCGGATCGAGATGGCGCAGAAGGTCTCCGAGAAGGTGAACCGGTCGAACCGGGAGGCGATGCTCCGGGAACAGCTCCGGCTGATCCAGGACGAGCTGAACGAGATGGACGGCTCGGGCCTTGCGGATGCAGGCTACCGGGAGAAGATCGAAGCCTCGGATATGCCGGAAGATATCAAGAAGAAGGCGCTTGCCGAGGCCCGGAAGCTCGAAGCCGGGGGCGGCCAGAACCACGAGGCCCCGGTCATACGGAACTACCTCGACCTGCTCCTCGAGCTCCCGTGGACGAGCGAGCAGAAGAAGGAGATCGACCTCAATGAGGCCCGGCGGGTGCTCGAAAGCAACCACAACGGCCTTGAGAAGGTCAAGGAACGGATCGTCCAGCACCTTGCGGTGATGAAGCTGAAGCACGAGAAGCAGGGCTCGATCCTCGTCCTCGCGGGCCCGCCCGGCACCGGCAAGACCAGCCTCGGGAAGAGCATTGCCGACGCGCTTGGCCGGAAGTATGTCCGGATCAGCCTCGGCGGTGTCCGCGACGAGGCGGAGATCCGGGGCCACCGGCGGACATACATCGGTGCCCTTCCCGGGAGGATCATCCAGGGCATAAAGCGGGCCGGTACCAGGAACCCGGTCTTTGTCCTCGACGAGATCGACAAGCTCGCGGTCTCGTTCTCGGGGGACCCGGCAAGCGCGCTCCTCGAGGTGCTCGACCCCGAACAGAACGGCACGTTCTCGGACCACTACCTCGAGGTCCCGTACGACCTCTCCGAGGTCTTCTTCATCGCGACCGCAAATTCCCTGGCCACGATCCCGGCGCCGCTCCTCGACCGGATGGAGCTCATCGAGATCTCGGGCTACACCAAGAGCGAGAAGTTCGCGATCGCAAAAGACCACCTCCTCCCCAGGACCCTTGAGGAGCACGGCCTCGACGGCGACCAGCTCCGGATCGAGGACGAGGCGATGAAAGCCATCATCGGGAACTACACCCGGGAGGCGGGGGTGCGGTGGCTGAAAAAGCAGCTGGCAAAGACCGCCCGGGTCGTTTCCGAGAAGATCGTCTCGGGAAAGGCGGTCCTCCCGTTTGTCGTAAAAGCGGACATGCTCCCCGACATCCTCGGGAAAGAGGTGAACCGGCAGGACGTGGCCCGGAAGGAACCCGTGCCGGGCGTGGTCACCGGCCTCGCGTGGACACCGGTGGGCGGCGACATCCTCTTCATCGAGGGGACGTTCATGCCCGGTACCGGCAAGCTGACCCTGACCGGCCAGCTCGGGGACGTCATGAAGGAGTCGGCAAACATCTCCCTCTCCCTGATCCGGTCGCGCCTTGCCCACACGGCGAACAGCTTCGACTTCATGGCAAGCGATGTCCACATCCACGTGCCCTCCGGTGCAACTCCCAAGGACGGCCCCTCGGCCGGCGTGACCCTCTTTACCGCGCTCGCGTCCCTCATCACCGGCAGGACGGTCGACCCGAAGCTCGCGATGACCGGCGAGATCACCCTGAGCGGGGCTGTGCTTCCGGTTGGCGGCATCAAGGAAAAAGTCCTCGCAGCACACCGGGCGGGGATCACGAAGATCATCATCCCGAAGGAGAACGAACGGGACTTAACCGATGTGCCCGAGGACGTCCGCAGGGAGCTTGCGTTTGTCATGGTCGGGCAGATCGAAGAGGTACTGAAAGAAGCGCTGGGCATGGACCTCCCTCCCCGGCCGCTTGCCGTCCCGGCCGGAAGCCACGGCGTGCCGGTACACAACTGCTGAAACGGCCATAAAAGGCAGGGAGGAGGCCGGGATCTCCCGGAAATAAAGCCCCTGCCTTCGCGTGGCCCCGGGCCTCTCAAAGACCATTTTTTTACCGGACGATGAACTCCCCGTTCATGACGGACGGTTGGACATCGCACCGGAAGTAGTACGTGCCCGGCGTTTCCGGGGCGGTGAACCGGTAGACCCCGGTGAAGGGATCGCGGGCTTCAGGAAAAAACTGACGGATCCGCATGGAACCCGGTCACCAGGACAGGGAACGGGATTTCATGGGCACCATGCCGGTAATTCCCGTCAGGTATTAATGGTGGAAAAGAACTGATCACTACTACGGACGCGGAGGGGACCGTGGAGCAGCCCGGGAAAGGAACGGAAGGCATAGGTTTCGGGAAGGCGAGGATAGAGTCGCTTACTGACGGGATCTTCGCGTTCGGGATGACGCTCCTTGTCCTCGGCGCCGGCTACCCGTTCGCTGTCGAGACGCTGGCGAACCGGCCGGTCTCCCAGATCCTCATTACGTCGGTCCCGGACATCGTCCTCTATATCATCTCGTTTTTGATCCTCGCGACCTTCTGGGTTGCCCACCATACGCAGTTCCACCATGTCCGGTACATCGACCGGACCCTCCTCTGGCTCAACATCATCATCCTGATGTTCGTCGCATTCATCCCTTTCAGCAGCTCGATTGCCGGGGTCTTCCCGGCAAACCCCCTCGCTGCGGGGGTGCTCGAGGTCCACCTCCTCATAACCGGCCTCCTCTTCCATCTCCAGTGGCGCTACATCACCGGGAACCACCGGCTCGTCGACCCGTCCCTGCCGTCGTTTGTCATCCGTCGGGGGTACGAAGTGACGCTGATCATCCCGGTGCTCTCCTGCGTCGGGCTTGCGCTCGCGCTCTTCTCCGTCCCGTACAGCCTCGCGGTGTACATCCTCGTCCCGCCCCTCTATTACCTGAGGTTGATCCGGGTACGATGAGGAAAAACCACAATTATTCCCGGGCCCGTGCGGCCCGGATGCCGTTTCAGGGATTTTTTCCCGGGTCCCCCTGGACCGGCTGCCGTTTCCCCCGTTTGAGGGATGCGGCGATCCCTATGATGCAGAACACGGTGAACAGGGCGAACGCGGTGCGGAGGCTCGTCACGAACCGGGGGTAATACTCCGGCGTAATCTCGACCCGGCCGATGATGAGGGAGAAGAGCATCATCGCGACCCCCATGGAGAGCATCTGGCCCACGAGCCGCACCGTCCCGTTCATGCCGGAGGCGACGCCGTAGTACCGCTTCCCGACCGCGCTCATGATCGCGTTCGTGTTCGGCGAGGAGAAGAGCCCGAGTCCGATACCGAGCACGACAAGGCTCGCGAGCATGTACCAGAGCGGGGTCGATTCCGTGAGGAAGGCGAAGAGGAAGAGACCGAGGGCGGTGCAGGCCATGCCTGCCGATGCCACGATCTGCGGGTCGATCCGGTCGGAGAGCCGGCCGGCCAGGGGAGAGACCACGGCCATCGCAGCGGGCTGCACGATCAGGATCAGGCCTGCATGCTCGGGGGAGAACCCCTTGGTGTACTGGAGGTCGAGGCTTAAGAGGAACGTGACGGCGTAGGTCGCGCTGTAGTTGATGAGCGCGGCGAGGTTCGAGAAAGCGAAGACCCGGTTCTTCGTCAGGAGGCGCATGTCGAGGACGGGCATGGGGACGCGCATCTCATACCATGCAAAGACGATCCCGACTGAACCCCCCGCGGCGACGAGTACGAGGCCCAGGGGGTCCGGGATGACCGAGAACCCGTACATGACCGCGACCAGTGCGCAGGCGTAGATGACGGAGCCGGTGAGATCGAAGCGCTCTCCCACGCACTCGGCCCAGTCGCCCTCCAGTTTCCCGAGGATAAGGACACAGGCGATGATCCCGATGGGCACGTTGACGAAGAAGATGCTCCGCCAGCCGAGGTACTGGGTCAGCACGCCGCCAAGGAACGGCCCGACCGTAAGCCCGAAGTACACGGCGGTGATGTAGATCCCGAGTGCCCTGCCCCGCTCCCCCGGCGGGAAGACGGACGTCAGGATCGCGATGCTCGTCCCGAAGATCATCGCGCCGCCGAACCCCTGGAGGACCCTTACGGCGATGAGCATGCCGGTAGTGGGGACCATCGTCATCACCAGGGACGCAAAGGAGAAGACCGCGATGCCGTACAGGAAGACCCGCTTCCTCCCGTAGATGTCCGCGATCTTGCCGAACGGGACGAGGAAGAGGGCCGCTGCGAGGAGGTAGGCGGTCGCGATCCACGAGAGCGAGACCGCGTCCATGTGGAACTCCGCGCCCATGGCCGGCAGCGCGATGTTGACCGCTGAACCGTCGAACGGGGTGATGAACCCGGCCAGAACAGCGATCAGGAGCACGATCCGCTTTCCCGCTGCGGATACGGGCCCGGCCGGGGTATGGCAGATGGCCGGCACATCCGTGGCCGGTTCCTGGGGGCTTGGTGGGACTTCCATGGTGCAGTGCACGTTCCGGTTCCTGATTCCCGGTAGTTCTGCTGCAAAAGTATTTTTAGCCCTCTCTTTTCACGGCCAGTTCTTTCCAGATCGGGCCGTCGAAGACCCCGTCCTGTGCCTCTTCCTCCATCTCCCGGAAGAGCTTCCATGGCACGGCAAAGGTGAACATGTTTTCCGGGATGGTCTTTCCCACGTTTGCCCGCGCAGCGAGGTCGGTGTACCCGAGGACCGCCCGCGGGTGCTCCTTTTTTGCCTCCTCGTACACGAACGCACCGATCTGCTGGCAGGCGGCCATGGGGGGGACCCGGACGGAGTCCGTCCCCTCGCGGACCGCGCTGACGAGCGTGACGAGACCGGTTATCTGGAGGGGGTCGGCCACGAAGATGACGGCGACCGGCGTCTCGCCCGGCTCCACGGCGCCGAGCGGTTTGTACACCACGTACTTCTCGGCGATATCCGTGACCGGCAGCTCCTCGGCCATGAACCGTTTCGCCTTCTCCGGGCTCCGGTGAAGCCGCTCCCCGTGGATGAACTTTGCCTGCTCCCGCTCCGGCATATGTTCCACGACCCTGCAATACGCCACGGGGTCCTTTGCGCTCTCTTTTCCCTTCGCGAAGAACGCGGCCATGAATTCGATCCCTGCCCCGCCAAACGCATCGGGGTACCCGGTCCCGAACCCGAGCCCGGCCTTTGCCCCGGGGCACCCGTAGCTTTCCCGGTCGAAGACGGCGGTCTTCTTCCGGGTCGCGACCTGGGCAAAGAACGGCATGATGCAGCCATGTCCGTGCGGTTTTATCCGGAGTGCGCCTTCCGGTCTTTTATTGGTCCAGAGGACGGCAACCGGGTCATACGTAAGTTTCAGTTTTTCTGCAGTGATGCTTTTCATTCGTTTAACTCCCGTGACGTTCACGACTGATTGTGCCTGTTATCAGGGAAATCGGAACAGGAATATGATAAGGATATGGATGGAATGATGTACTCTTTGTAAAGGAATGCAGACAAATTCTTAATGAAACTCATGCTACGTTACTATAGATATTTCTCCGGTCAGGGAACAGCATTTCATGGACGTCATCGAAGCAGACAGGCTGTGCAAGTCATTCGGGCCCGTGCGGGCGGCCGACGAAGTCAGCATCGCCGTGAAGGAAGGGGAGATCTTCGGGTTCCTCGGCCCGAACGGTGCCGGGAAGACGACCACGATCCGGATGCTGACCGGTGTCCTCACCCCCGATTCCGGCTCGGCCCGGATCTGCGGGATCGATATCCACAGGGACCCGCTCACGGCCAAGCTGAAGATGGGCGTAATTCCCGAGAACGGCACGGTCTACAGCGACCTTACGGCGGAGCAGAACATCCTCTGGACCGCGAAGTTCTATGGTATGGAGAGGATCCCGGCACGGAAACGTGCGGAGGAGATCCTTGCCTGCCTCGGCCTCACCGAACGCCGGAACGACATCGTCCGCACCTTCTCCAAGGGGATGCGGCAGCGGATCAGCATCGCCTGCGCCATCGTCCACTCGCCGCCGGTCCTCTTCCTCGATGAACCCACGGGCGGGCTGGACGTGTACAGCCGCAGGCTCGTTGTCGAGACGGTCCGGAACATGAACAAGGGGGGCAGCACGGTCCTCCTGACCACCCACAATATCGAGGAGGCAAATGAGCTCTGCACCACGGTCAACATCATCAACCGCGGCAGGATCGTGGCGACCGGAAGCCCGGAGAAGCTCCGGAAGCGGTTCGATACCACGAAATACATCGAGGTCGCGTTCGAGCAGCCGGTGGCCCGGGAGCTCTTCTCGGACGTGCGGATCGCGCGGGCCGAACCTCACGGGGACAAGTGGCGGCTGTACATGGACGATCCCGACCAGGCGGTAAAATACCTGGCAGCCCTTGCGGAGCGGGAACACCTGCGGATCCTCTCCATTGCGACCTCCTCGCCGACGCTCGAAGAGGCGTTCGTGCAGCTGACGGCAGGTGCCTGAATGGATCTCCGCATTTTTGCCCGGAGCGTCCTGATGGTCACCGAGAAGGACATGCGGATCTACTACTACAAGGGCTCGGTCGTCATCTTCGGCCTCCTCTTCCCCTTCATCATGTTCCTGACGTTCTTCATCGGCCGGAACCTTGACATCGTCCTCTTCTTCCCCGGCTTCCTGGGCATGATGCTCTTCTTTTCGTCCTCTTCCACCGGACCGCTCATCACGCCGTGGGAGAAGCGGGAGAAGACGTACGAGCGCCTCCTCTCGCTCCCCGTCATCCTCGAGAGCGTCATCCTCGGCGACATCCTCGCGGGCGCCGTCTTCGGCATGGTCATCACCACGATCGTCTGGCTCGCCGCGACGTTCGTGCTCCACCTCTCCCTCATGCACGCAGGAGTCCTCGTCGTGGCACTGGTACTCGGGGCGTTCGTCTTTGCCGCGCTCGGGACGCTCCTTTCTTCGCCGGCGATGAGCAACCCCTCCAATGTCATGATGCTCTCGAGCCTGATCCGGATCCCGCTGATCTTTGCAAGCGGCATCTTCATCCCGCTCAGCCAGCTGAGTGGCTGGGAATGGATCGTTACGTCCCTCTCGCCGCTCACGTACCTCGTGGACCTCTTCCATGGCGGGATCAACGGCGATGCGGTCTACCCGGCATACCTCGACGTCATCGTCCTCCTCATCGTCATCCTGCTCTTCATCGGCGGCGCCAAGCTGATCCAGCAGCGGAACCTGATGAAGGGGACATAAAAATACGACGGCACTAAAAAGTGGCCGCGTTAAGGTACGGCTCTTTTTTTAAAAGGACGGTGCGCGTCGCGGCAATCATCTTCGCCACCCGCCGGCCAGGATGACGGAGACCTGTCTTACACCTTCGCCCCGCGGATCTCACGTTTTATCTGCATCCTCGAAAAGAGCTGATGGCAGGACGAGTGAGAAGCCGTGAACCCGGAAGATTTCCTTATTGCCGCCCTCGCCTTCATCGCGGGGATCGCCCTGGCGTACCTGTACTTCCGGCTCCGTGTCGGCGTGATTGAAGACCGGGCCCGGAACGATCTGGAACGCTGGAAGAACGAGTGCACCCGGGACATCCGGAAGGACTCCGTCAGCCGGTCGCGGTCTGTCCTCAAAGGCAGGATCTCCGAGCAGATGGCGCCGTTCCTCCCGGAATTCCCCTACAACCATGCCGACGCCCGGTTCATCGGGAACCCGGTCGATTTCATTGTCTTTGACGGGTATACCCGGGCAAAGGACGACCACGCCGATACCGTGGATGTCATCCTTATTGAAGTGAAGAAAGGGAAGGGGAGGCTCACCCGGCAGGAGCTGCTGATAAAAAAAGCGGTGGACGAAGGAAGGGTGAGCTGGAAGACGGTGATGCTGCCCGACAGCTGCGATGACGGCGAAGCGGAGACGGGGGAGTGAACGCCGGAGGCTATGCCCGGTGAGGCCGGAGGGCTTTTTTTGTTTTTCATCGGGGCGGGTCGCTCAAAGGTTTTATTAATGAGACGCGCAATTCCAGTCTGCAGGTGAGGTTGACCGGATGGCAGATTCGGAAGATAACGGGGACGAGGAACTCCTCGGGAACGTCTCGCGGATTGTCGAGGAGTTTATCAGGCGGATGCCGGGGGCCCGGGGCGGGCAGGTAACGGGGTATATGGTCGTCCCCCGGGGCCCGTCGAAGCCTCCCGTGATCTTCCGGGTAATCGGGGACGGCGATGACCGCAGGCTGCAGTACGAATCGATCGAGTCCGTCAATTTCCAGTACCTCACGGTCGGGCTGCCTGCGGATGCAGGGAGCCCGGTATGGGTAAGCCTCGAACCGTGCAGGGTACGTGTTTTTATCGGCGAACGGGTTGCCACTATACGCCTCAGCCGGCCGATCGATGTCATCCACAGCCATTACCGGGTGCACCGCGGAGTCCTGGATATTACCTTACGGAATGCCGGGGCGGCAGCAAAATCTCCCGGGTAATCCGCACCGTCGCCACCGTTTTCCCGTGCGGGCTTTTCCGGCATTCCCTTCTGGAGAGCACCGGGATGATCAGCGTCACTTCGTACCCCCGGACGGTGACAGAAGACTGCAGGAAAGGTCGGCGGGCCGGCGGGTCCCGGGGAATCAGCTGAAGGCACAGGAGTTTTACGGCAGGGCATGACACAGTTTCGTACCCTGATGCAGCGGATGAAACATAGATGTCTATTTATCTGCGCCGTTCCCAGAACTCCGGTATGTGGTCAGACATCATCCATGAGTTTGCCGACTCCCCGTCCCAGAGCCGCGTCGTCCGCTTCCTCCTGGAGAACGGGTTTGGCGTGACCGCTGACGGGAGGATCAACTGCAACGGGATCGAGATGTCGGCGACCGCGGTCGCAAAAGCGATAGGCTCGGACCGCCGCGTCGTCGATTCCACGGCAAAACGTATCCTCGAACGTCCCTACCTCTCGGAGATCTTCCTCAATATGCGGGCAACGCCCGACCTGAGCATGGTGGCCGCGACCCTTGGCTACACCGTTATTACCGTCCTTCCGAAGAATGCGAACGAGCGGGGGATTGTCGGCGCCGCGGTCAGGGTGCTCTTCGAGAACGACCTCTCGATCCGCCAGATCTTTGTCACCGATCCCCAGTTGTCCGAAGAACCCCGGCTGGTCATCATTGTGGAAGAACCGTTACCCCACGGCGTCATCGAAAAGATACGGGGCCTTCCCCAGGTAAAACAGGTAACGATCTAGCCCTGCCGGGCCTTCACGCAGGCGCTCTTTTTTCGTGGCAGAGGAGCCCGACTTCCAGCGAAAGCCGGTACATCCTCGTGCGGGCTTTCCTCGGGAGGTGGATCGCCGAGGCAATGCTCTCTTCGATGATCACCTGCCGCTTCCCTGCGATCAGGTTGTCGGAATGGCAGACGATCTTCTCTTCAGTGGTTGTCGGGACGCAGTCCCGGGCAAAGAGGCCGAGGAGGACGCATTCGTCGGCGGTGAGGCCGGCTCCCGTGTGGCATTCCACGATGCGGGCGATATCCTCCCCTATTCCTTCCGACCTGAGCAGGTCGGCGCCCGTCTGGGCATGGCGGATGGAATGGGTCGACCCCCGCCCGATATCGTGGAGCATTGCGCCTGCTTCCACGAGACGGGGATTGGCGCCGGTGCTCCGGCTGGCGTACGCGAGGGCAGCCTCCCGGACAGCCCTGCAGTGCCGGATGACCTTCCGGCTGCAGCCGGCCTGCTCCAGCATCGCCTCGTAATCCGCCTGCATCCCGTTCAGACCTGGCCCAGCGCCTTCCGGATCGCCTGGATCCGGTACTTGAGCGATTTGAGGAGCATCTCGTTATCGAAGTGGGTGAGCGGCTTTCCGCAGTCGGTGCAGTTGAAATCGGTATTCATGGCCTGCGGGAAGGTCATGAGCACCTGGCACTCCTTGCAGATGTAGAAATCGTTCTCTTCCTCGTACCGCTCCCGCCGCTCGAGCTTCTCGAGCACGGTCCCCATGTCCTCGCGGAGTGCGCTGTAGATATTGTCCATGCGCAGCTGCCAGAGGTAGGTGAGCCAGCCCGTCTCGTTGTTCTTGATCCGGTGGTATTCGGCGAGCCGGCGCTCGTAGAGGGTATAGAGGGTGTGCCGCACGGAATTTAAATTGATACCGGTCTTGGCCGCAAGGTCCTCGTCGCTGTGCTCCCCCTCTTCGGGAAAACGTTCGATGAGGTCGAGCCCCTCGTCGCCCACCAGCCGGTGGAGGTAGGCACGGATAGCGTCGTCATTCAGCAGGTCGTGTGCGGATTCCATCTAGCGTATGTATTGTAGGACGCTCCTAATATGTTTATCCAGCACGGCAAGGGCGTCCTGCCGTGTCGGGCCTTCGCCGAACACGCTGACTACGGCCTGGTCCTGTTCAAAGAATGTCCCGGGCCACGGGATATCTGCCACCGCCGGCGCAAGGGTACTGAGGTCCGCCCCGACCGTGATGTCCCGGTCGGCAAAGAGGATGCTCCGCACGGATACGTTCTGCGGGGCCGGGACAGGTGCCGGAAGTACGCCGGAACACGCGTCCACGTGGAACTGGAAGAGGCTGCACCCGGTCGCCCGTTCGACGGTATCGACCGTCCCCTGGAACCGCGGGTTGATCTCGATCGTCCACACGTCGTCCCCGTCCGCCATGAAATCGATCCCAACCGATCCGGTGCACCCGCTCTGAGCGGCGACGTTCTCCGCAATCGCGGCCATACGTGCGGCCGCGGGATGGGAAAACGGCGTGACCGAACCGCAGAACCCGTACGAGCCCCGGGTCAGGCCGCCGCGGAGGAGCTGCTCGTTGACAGCGACCGCCCGTGCCCTCTTGCCGTCGGCGATGCAGCTCACGCTTGCGGGGATGCCCGGCACGAGCTCCTGCAGGATGAACGGCATACCCGGGTTCTGCAGCTCCCATTCATGGCGTTCAGCGTCACTTCGTATAACGCCGTTCCTCCAGCCCCCGGCTCCCCGCCGGGGTTTGATCATTGCCGGGTACGTCCCGTCGGGGACGATCCGGGGGACGGGAATGCCGGTCTTTTCAAAAAAATGCTGGATCTCCAGCTTGTCCAGGAACCGTGCAACCTTCCCGGGGGAAGTCCCGCAGAGGGGGAGGGTGGTCGGGAGGTCCTCGGCTCCCGATGTGGCGACGAAGAGATCGAACGGATGGCGTTTTGCCATCGTATCGATTGCGTCGGGGAGGTCGGAGAGATCCTCAAACCGGATCCGGTCGCTTGTGTACCACGCGAGGTCCTGGTCGCAGAAATGGTCGACCGCACAGACCTCGTACCCTGCACGGGATGCCGACTGGGCTACGTGCCGCGTAGCGAACCCGGCGACTAGGACCCGGCCTTTCATACCTCTTCGGTCCTCTTGCCGGCTTTCGACGGGACGATCCGGATCTGTGCCCCGGGGAACTCCCGGTCAAACTCCCTGCCGCCGAAGAAGTGATCGAGGAAGAGGGCGAGGCTCGAGATCTCGGAATGCGGCTGCCCGGTGACCGCGACATTGTAATCGGCGAGACCGTAGATCTCGCCGGGGACCTTCTCTGCACCTACGATGACAAGGATCTTTGCCTGTGGCCGGATCTCACCGATAACGTCCGGCAGGTTCAGGCCATACATCGTGAGGTGGACGACGATGCCCCCGCCCGCCTTCCATTCGCGTATGCAGGAGCGCCATTTCACCTGGTCCCGGCAGAAGAAGTCGCCTCCCCAGCGTTCGACGACGTCGGCGATGCTCTGCACCACGCCCTTGTCGGATTCGGCGAGGTACATCCCGCTCGCTCCGAGCGCCCGGGCCGTGAGGCCGACATGGGTGGTCACCCGCTGGTCGCGCTCGGGCCGGTGGCCGATCCGCAGGATTACGACCTCAGGTCCGGTCACGGGGACTTCCTCTTTTCCCGTATGACGCCGTTCTCGATGGTAAACGGGAGGTCCGGTTCGTACTTCACCTGGTTGCGGAGGAGAGCCTCGCCAAAATTCAGCATCCGGACGGATTCCCCGTTCCGTTCGACGAGGCAGGAACGTTCGAGCCGGCAGATCGACTCCCCGATCTCCGTGCACCCGAGCCCGGTCCTCGCAGCCAGCTCCGGGATCGTTGCCGGGGACCCCTCGGGGATCGCGTGGTACACGAGCCAGTCCGCGTCCTCTTCTTTCATGAGTATTCATTCCTCCCGGGTCGGAATAAGGGTTGTGTCCCCGCCTGAGGCCTTGCGGACAGCAGCCGTTTGCCACGGGTTTTTATGCACCCGGTACCAACCACTAGCGATGTGTCCTTCCGGATCTGCAATCCCGTACCGCGAGCTCGTCGCCATCGCGGACCGGCTGCTCGAAGAGAGCGATGAAGATGACGAACAGTTCATCCGGGCGCTCGACGCGGTCGACCCCGCCGTCCGCCGGGAGCTGCTCGTCTCGGACCTCCTGAATGCCAGCCAGGTCTTCCTCTACAGTTTCCGGACAGTGCCCGACGAGCTCGTCCGGGAGCGGATGGAACTCGAGCCTGCATCCTCGCTCGTACAGGGCCTGAGGATCGAGGAGATCGACCTGATGGAGCTCATTTTTACGATAAGGGAGGGAGAACCGGCGATCCTCATCAGCGACGGCCAGACAACCGTTGCCACGTTCACCGGCCGGACAGCGTACCGCGACGCGAAGGCCTCCCTGATCGGCCAGTCATAGCCGGTCGCCGGCGCTGATCAGCTGCCCGTCGACAACTGCCGGGACGAGCGGCGGGAGCCGGCCCCAGCGCACCGAGACCTCGCCCAAGATGGCAAAGACCCCGCATACCTCTGACGGGTCGACGGCATCGAGCACCGAATGGTCGCCCGGGCGGATCGCGTTGCAGACTGCAGTTGCCCAGGCATCGGAGAGGGCTACGTCCCGGGAGAAGATCGTGACTGCGTCGGCGATCCCAAACGATATGGACGGCCCGACGGTCGCCGAAGAGGTACAGACCCCCAGGATCCTGTCCTGAGGGGGGATCAGGAACGCGATCCGGTCCGAAGAGCCGGCTTCTCCGGCATGGACGCCGATCCTGAGGGGGCGGTCGGCGATGAACGCGATATCGCCGCCGTTGTCGATCACCCCGAATGCGGCCCCTTCTTCCTGCATCGCCTCGATCCCCGCCCACGCGATCGCCCCGGCGACGGCTGCCATCGGCCCGACACCGGCTTTTTGCCCTGCACCCGCCATTCTTCTCACGATTAACGAGTCGGAATCCGGTTCGTACGGATCGAAGGTGGCTGCAAAAAAAGGGTCCCGGGCGATATATGCCTCGAGTTCCTGCCGGGAGGCGAGGATCCCCCGCTTTGCGGCGGCGACATGGACGGGGTCGTCGGCAAGGATGGTTGCGATCGTCTCGCGGAACCGGAACCGCTCCCGGATCATAGCGCGAGGGAGAGGGCCCGGTGCGGGCAGGCCTCGATGCACCTGCCGCAGAGGATACACCGCTTCTCGTCGGTCACGAGCCGGAAATCCGGATCGAACGAGAAGACTTCCCGGGGGCAGACGCTGATGCACGCACCGCAGTCCACGCACTCGCTCTCGTCGACGCTGATGCCATGGTCGAGGATGCGGACATTGGCCCCGAGGCTTGACATGGTATCGCTGACCAGCCGGCACTGTTCGTCGGGGACTTCGATCAGAGCCTCCCCCTCCGATGAATCGATGACCGCACGCTCGACATTGATCAGCACGCCGGTATCGCGGACGACCTGGGCGATGATCGGTTTCTGGCCCTTCCTCCGGGAAAAGGTGACGAGGAGCTTCATTTCAGCCACCTCCCGCCGAAGAGTTTCCCGAGGTTCATGGCCGTGAGCATCGCGATCACGTGGTTGCCCGGGTCAATGACCGGCAGTGCGCTGATATTGTGCTGTTCCAGCTTCCGGACCGCGATATCCACCGCCTCGTCCGGGGTGGTCGTGATCACCTTCTTCTTCATGATGTCCCGGACAAGCTCGGCCTTTCCCGGGTTTGCGACGGCCTTGGAGATATCGAACGTGGTCACGATCCCGACAAGCTCGCCCTGCCCGTTCACCACCGGCAGGTGGTTCGTCTCTCCCCGGAGGAGTTTCCGGGCTGCTGCCTGGATCAGCTCGTCCTCCTTGACGCTCACGACTTTCCGGTCCATGATGTCGAGGACACGCGGCCCCTTGGCGGTCTGGTGCATCGGCTTTGCCGCTTTCCTCGGATCGATCGGCCGTGTCGGGAGGGTCAGCTGCACCGTGCCCTTCTCGACCCATCCTTTCAGTTCGAGGGCCACCTTCCGGGCCCGGCGGAAGCTCGAGAGCGAAGACGTCTTGACCTCTTCCCCGCGGAGCTCGATGGTGCCGCTCCGGAGCTCGGCGTAGCTGACCTTGGCAAGCGAGGGCCGGGTCCTGCTCGGCACGCCATAGTCGAGGATGTCCACCATGATGTCCTCGTCGCGGACCGCCGTGGCGCGTACGACGTCGAGGTCGAGGACCGGCAGGGGGACGCCGAGCCCGACATACAGGGTCACCCCGTACCCGGTCATCGTCGCCGCACGGAGGTATTCCTGCGACATCTGTTTTAAGTCACCGGTGACCATCAGCGTCCCGAACCCGCCGGCAGGAGAGTGCTGGGTCCCCTCGCCGATCACCATGCCCGGTGCCCCGCAGAGGAAGATCGGGACGCCGCTCCCGATCAGCCGGAGCTTCGGATCATTGGAGAGCGGGTTGAGCAGGCCGGCCCCGGAGTACGTGACATTCCCGCTTGCGGGGAGGAGCATGCCCATGTACGTGTGCAGGGGGCGATCGGTGGTGTTCGTGGCCGCGTTGTACCGCTGGTACGCGTTCCGCGGGTTGCACATGATCGCCTGGTTGAGGTTTTCGAGCACCAGCTCGGTTGCGATCGTCCTGCGCGGGTAGCAGTCGGTCCCCCGTGAGTTTGCCCGGAGCTCCACCGACTTTCCTGCCACGAGGTCCTCGATCACGTGCGCCCCGCCGTACTCCTCCTCCCGGGTCTCGGACTGCTGGGTAGCCCCGATGAACGTGTCGACTGCCGCGAGCCCCCCGTAGGCTTCGACATCGTTGAGCCAGATCCGCTCCATCCGGATGGGCGGCTCGGCGTGGCCGAAATTGAGGAACGCTCCCGAGGAGCACATGGCCCCGAAGGTCCCGGTCGTTACCACGTCGACCTCCCGGAGCGCACCCTCCTCGCCCAGCTCGGAGACGATCAGGGGCATCTCCTCGGCGGTGACGACCCGGGCACTGCCGTCACGGATCCGCTCGTTGATCTGATCGATGGACTTATGCATGGAGACAAATATGCAGTAATGTATAATCAATCTAACTGCTATTACTATTGGTAATAAATCCTTTTTAACTGCCGGGTGACCATACTCCGGTATGCACGTGGACGCAGTCATCAGTGCCCTGGAGGAGCTGGCGCCGCCCTCCCTTGCGGAGGAATTCGATGAGGGGAAGATCGGGCTCATCGTCGAGGGGCGTCCCGGGATCGGGAAGATCGCCTGCGCGCTCGACGCAACACGCGCGGTCGTGGACCGTGCGGTCGCCTCCGGTGCGGACATGCTCGTCGTCCACCATACCCCGCTCTGGAAACCGGTTACCGCTCTTACCGGTGAAACCGCGGCTCTCCTGCGTACTGTCCTCTCGGCGGAGATGAACGTGTACGTGATGCACACCAACTTCGACCGTGCCCCCTGCGGGGTGAACGATGCGCTCGCCGAACTTCTCGGCCTGACCGGTGTAACGCCGATGTCGCTCGGGTGCATCGGCTCGTGCGCAATCCCGGTCGAAGAGATCGGGCGCCGGCTGGGAAGCCCGCTCCGGATCTGGGGGGAGCTTGCCGGGACCAGCCGGCTCGCCGTCGTTGGCGGGAGCGGCTTCGACCTCCCCTTCCTCCACGAGGCAAAAGCGCTCGGGGCCGATGCGTTCCTCTCGGCGGAGATGAAGCATTCCGTCGCCAGGGCGGCCCCGCTTCCCTGCATCGAGGCGACCCACTACAGCCTCGAGGCGCCGGCGATGCGGAGGCTTGCCCTCCGGAGCGGCTGGGAGTATATCGACGATCCCCCGGCCCTCCGGACACTTCCATGAGCGACCTGTGGGAGCGGATCGCGGACAGAAAAAAGCTGGACGAAGAGCTGCGGGA
>DATKMN010000158.1:0-12592 GCA_035541835.1 Methanoregula sp. | reverse complement strand
TTGCCGATCTCCTTCACATTCATCCCGGAAGGATGATGATTATTAAGGATCGGGAGACCCTCTCGCTCGGGGACCGGACACTCGAATTCCTCATCACGCCCTGGACCCACTGGCCCGAGACCCAGCTGACGTTCCTCCGCGAAGACAGGATCCTGTTCCCCTGCGACCTCTTCGGGGCCCATTTTGCGTCGAGCGACCTTTTCGTGAAAGACGAGGCTGAGATCTACCGGTCTGCAAAGCGGTACTATGCAGAGATCATGATGCCGTTCCGGAACAGTATCCGGGGATATACCGAGAAAGTGAAGGCGCTCGAACCCGAAATGATCGCACCGAGCCACGGGCCGGTGTACAACAACCCCCAGGTTATCCTCGATGCATATACGGAATGGACCTCGGACGACGTTAAAAACGAGGTAATAATCCCGTACGTATCCATGCACGGGAGCACGCAGAAGATGGTCGACCATCTGACCGGCGCACTCATCGAGCGGGGTATCACGGTAAAACCGTTCAACCTCACCAGGACGGACATCGGCGAGCTTGCGATCGCACTCGTCGATGCCGCAACCATCGTCGTGGCTACGCCCACCGTAATCTTCGGCCCCCACCCCGAGGCATTCTATGCCACGTACCTCGCGAACATGCTCAAGCCGAAGACGAGGTTTGCCTCAGTCATCGGTTCCTATGGCTGGGGAGGAAAGACCGTGGAGACTATCGTAAAGATGCTCGACCATGTCAAGCTCGAAATCCTCGAACCGGTCTATGTGAAGGGGGCGGCGGATGAGGCAACGCTTAGTTCGCTCGACCGCCTCGCGGACGATATCCTCGCCAGGCACAAGGCGGCGGGGCTGGTATGAAAAGAGGACTGGATCTTTTTTATGCCGGAACAAATAATCCCGGTTCCTGATACTACGACGCAAAAAATTCGTGAGTCTGGAACGCCGACGTTTACGCTATAAACATTTTAATGCCCCCGGGAACAGAGTACCTCCATGGTACTTCCCCCGCCGGCCTTTGTATCGATCGACGGTATCCGGATTGCGTATCGTGCAGCCGGGTCCGGATATCCGCTGGTCCTGATAAACGGCCTCGCTTCGCCCATGGACACGTGGAACCCACCCGTTCTTGAGCGTCTCTCCCGGTACCATCGCCTCATCATCTTTGATCCCCGTGGCACAGGGTTTTCCGGATCTTCAGAAGAGCCCTGTTCGATATCCCTTTTTGCCTGCGATGTCCTGCACCTCATGGATGCACTTGGTATCGACCGTGCCGATATCCTCGGTTTTTCCCTGGGAGCTTCCGTAGCCCAGGAACTGGCCATCGGATCGCCCGGACGCGTGCGGAAGCTTGTCCTTGTCGGAGGAAGTTGCGGGGGGAAAGATGCAGAGGGGCCCGATCCCGAGGTGTGGCGCAGGCTCATTGATAGAAGCGGCCCGGCAGATGAGCTCGCAAGCCGGATCTTCTCCCTGATCTTCCCTGCCGGGTGGCTTGAAGACCACGATCCGCTCATGTACTGCCCCGAAGTTTCCGAGACCACACCTCCCGGGGAGGTTATCCGCCAGGCTGAATCTTTTCTCTCGTGGCCGGGTTCGTATAACCGGTTGGATCGGATCCGGTCCGATGTCCTCGTTATCGCGGGATTGGAAGACGCGGTAATCCCTCCTGAAAACTCCATCCTGCTTTCCGAAAAGATCCCGGGGGCCCGGCTCGTACTGTTTCGCGGTGCAGGACACGGTCTCATGTACCAGTGCCGGGACCGGTTCTGCGAGTGTGTCGGGGAATTTCTTGAGGACTGATCGTGCCTCCCGAGGTACCGGGGGAAAGATGACCAGATTCTGGTAGCAGGAGTTATCTTCCACATGGAAAGAAAACTTCGCCCCGAACCATTCTTCTTTTTTTTCCGCCGCGCAATCCATCCCGCCCGCTTGCCGGCACAAACCCTAATACCGACCGGCCGGCAACTCCTTTAGCAATGCACCGGACCGCAAACCTCCTTACCATCATCGCGGATCTCGGCGACATCTTTGCATCCCTCGCCCCGGTGAGCTGCCTTCCGCTCCTGGTCGCGGTGCTCTACGGGGAATGGGGGATGATCGGACCCATGGCTACCGTTCCGGTCATCTTCTTCATGCTCGGGATCCTGATGCGGAGTGTCCCCCGGGGCGAGCGAGGGATCCGGCTGTCGAACGCGATGTGTTCGGTCGCGCTCTTCTGGCTCTCCTGCGCCGTGGTCAGCGGTCTCCCGTTCATGATAGGCCTGCACATGGAGTTCACCGACGCGTTCTTTGAGGGAATGGCCGGGTGGACCGGGACTGCGTTCTCCCTCATACCCCTGGTCGATACGGCGCCCCACACCCTCGTGTTCTGGCGGTCTTACATGCAGTGGCTCGGAGGGATAGGGATCATTGCCTTCTCAATTGCCATGGCAAGCAGTACCGGTCTCTTCCAGTCCCGGATCTTCCGGACCGAGAGCAGGGACGAGCCCCTGATGCAAAACGTGATTGCCACCGGCCGGCCGCTCTTCCGGATCTACAGCGTCCTCACCTTCATCGCCATCGGCCTCATCCTCTTCACCGGCCTCTCGCTCTGGGAGGCGGTCAACCTCGCCCTCTCCGCGATATCGACCGGTGGTTTCACTATCCACCAGGCCGGGATCCCGTACTACCACAGCTTCCCCCTCGAACTCATCCTTATCCCGATCATGATAGCCGGTGCCCTGCCGTTCAAGCTGTACTATCTCGTGACCGAAAACCGCCGCCTGAGTCTTTTCGGGGACGAACAGGTCAAGATCTTCTTCCTAATCCTCGCAATCGGGACCGCGATCCTCACGTACGACCTGATCTTCTTTACCAATCTCGACCTCCTCCCCGCGCTCCGGCAGGGACTATTCATGACCGTATCGGCGATTACGACAACCGGGTTCCAGACCGCGAACCTCCACGAATGGGCAAGCGTCACCATACTCTTTCTTGCAATGATCGCGTTCATCGGCGGGGCGTCCGGAAGTACCTCGGGGGGGATCAAGCTGAGCAGGGTTTCGCTTGCCTTCCGGGCCCTCCTCTGGTGGTTCCGCAGGCTGTACGTGAGCGGCAAGGTCCTCCTTCCTTTCAAGATCGAGGGACGTGTCATACCGAAGGTCACCGCGGAGCTCGAGGCGGCGAAGAACATGCTGGTGATCATCCTCTCCGTACTCGTTGTCTTCATCGCAACCCTCGCGGTATTCCAGGTCCAGGCGACCTCCTTCTCGATAACCGAGATCGTTTTCAACGTGGTATCCGCATTCTCGACCGCGGGGATCAATACGGGATACGTCTCGCCCGCCATGCCGGTAGTTTCAAAATGGATCTTCATCGGAGTCATGTGGATCGGCAGGCTCGAAGTGATCCCGGTTGTCATGCTCTTCGTTGCCGTGTTCCGGGGAGCCGACTGATATGTGCGTCCGGAAAAACGGGCGGTGACCGGGACGGCCGGAATCAACACAACTTTACTTTCCTTAACATCAGGAGATCTAATATAAATTGGCCGCATCTTAGTACACTTGTGAAGCAGATCGCCCTGTACGGCAAGGGAGGAATCGGGAAGTCTACTACCTCGGCAAACCTCTCTGCCGCGCTCTCATGCCAGGGTCTCGAGGTCCTCCAGATCGGGTGCGACCCGAAACGCGACAGCACCCGCATGCTGATGCACGGGAAACTCATCCCTACCGTGATGGATTCAGTGCGGGAGCGGGGCGACGCGGCGATCTCGCTTGCAGACATTGTCTACACAGGGTTCAACGGGATACGGTGCGTGGAAGCAGGAGGGCCGGAGCCCGGCGTCGGGTGTGCGGGACGCGGGATCATCGCGACCTTCCAGATCCTCGAGAAGCATGGGGCCCTGAAAGGCGATGTCATCGTGTATGATGTGCTCGGCGATGTTGTCTGCGGGGGGTTCGCTATGCCGATGCGTGAGGGGTACGCCCAGGATATCTACCTCGTCACATCGGGAGAACTCATGTCCCTGTACGCAGCCAACAATATCTGCAAGGCCATCCAGCGCCTCGCGTCGCGGCCGAAGAGCCGCTGCCGGCTGGCCGGCGTCATCTGCAATGCGAAGGGCCAGCCGCACGAGGAGGAACTCGTCGCTGAGTTCGCCCGGCTGGTAAACAGCACGATGATCCAGTTCATTCCCCGGGACCGGACCGTCCAGATGGCCGAGATCAACCGGAAGACCGTGATCGAGTACGATCCTGCATCTTCCCAGGCCGCGGTCTACCGTTCACTCGCGCAGCGCGTGATGGAGAACTCGTTGCTGACAATCCCGACCCCGCTCGAATATGACAACCTCGAAGCCCTTGCCATTGAATACCTGTAGGCACGGCGGCTGCACTCTCACGGGTGCGCTCTCCGCGACCACACACGTACGCGATGCGGCAACCATCATCCATGGACCGAAAGGATGCGCCCACCATAATTTTTCCCTCTTCCATGCAACCGGGGCGGATAACGACGGGATCGTAATCCCGGACCTCGTCTCGACCGGGCTCGATGGTACCGATATCGTCTTTGGCGGGGAACCGGTCCTCGCACGGACAATCCGATCGGTTGCCGGGCGCGATGTGAAGGCCATTTTCGTCATCTCAACCTGTGTCATTGAGACAATCGGGGACGATGTCGCAGCGGTCTGCGGGCAGGAGTACGGCCTCCCGGTCATCCCGGTCCCTACCGCGGGGTTCCTGGGCGGCACCTTCCAGGAAGGGCTGAGCAATGCGCTCATCGCAATTGCCGGTTCCTGCGGGATTTCCCCGGCAGCTGTTCCTGCGGAAATATGCGCAAATATCATAGGGGAGAAGAACCTCGAATACGAAGCAGAGGAGAACTATGCTGAAGTGGAGCGGCTCCTTTCGCTGCTCGGAATCCCGGTCAATGTCCGCTTCATCCGTAACTGCGCCATGGCAGATCTCTCCCGGATCGGGGCCGCACAGGTAAACATTCTCCGCGAACCCGAACTTGAACCTGCCGGCAAATTCCTGAAACACCGGTTCGGGATCCCGTTCCAGCCATCCTTCCCGACGGGGTTTTCCGGGACTATCCGGTTTCTCGAATCCGTGGGAAGGATCTGCGGGGTGGACAGCGCCCGGGCGACCGCGATGGAAGAATCCCGCCAGGCCGATACCCTCGCGGACTTTGAAGATCTCGCAGGCGGGCGGATCGCACTCGACCCGAAAGCCTCACCCGGATCCCTGCAGCTTGCAGGTGAGTTAGCGGAGAGGCTGGACCTTTCCATCGGAACGAACGGCAGGAAGGTTCCGCTTCCGTTCTCTCCCCCGATCGGGAGTACCGGTGTCCGGCGGCTGCTCCACCGGTGGCGGTGCGCGATCCATGCCTGAGTGCGATAACCCGCTCTGGCCCTGCGCCATGACGGGCGCAGTCGCCTGCCTGGCGGGATTTGACGGGATAACGGTCGTCATCCACGGTTCGAGCGGGTGTTATTATTATCCGGCAACGCTCCTCCATGCGCCGCTTGAAGGCACCTTCATCATGGAGCAGGAGGTGATCTTCGGCTCCGAGGACCGGCTTCGGGAAGTGATCGGCAGACTTGCCGGGAACGGGAAGAGGGCTGCGGTAGTGACCACCTGCGTCCCGGCAATCCTCGGGGAGGATATCCGGTCGGTGCTCGCATCGCACGACACTATCCTGGTCGACAGCCCCGGGTTTTCCGGAGATCTGGAAACCGGGTACCGGGCCGCTCTCGATGCGCTCAGCCCGGCCGTGGACCCCGCAGTTCCCGGGGTGAACATCGACGGATTGTGCCTCCTCGACCCATTCTACCGCGGGAACCTCCAGGAAGTCCTGCGGCTCCTCCGGCTCGCTTCTGTCCCGGTGGGGACGATCTTCTGCTCGGACGCGGCCGAAAACGTGAACCACGCTTCACCGTACACAATCGGAACCAATGGCGATTTTTCATCGGGGGTAGGGGAATTCCTTGGCGGCACTCTCGGCCTGGACACGGTGACACAGACCATATCGGAGGTCTGCCGGCATATCCCCGGGTCCGATCCCGATCCGGTCATCAGAGAGGCAGAGAGAGAAAAGGAGCGGGTGATCCGGGCATGTGACAAGTTCCTCCGGCGGTTTGATCCCCCGCGGGTCGCGATCTTCGCGGGCCTGGCGTACGCACGGTTTGCGGAGGAAGCGCTCCGGACATGGCTCGATGCCGATATCCTCTGTATAGGTGCCCGGAACGATCCGGGAAGTTCACCGGAGTACATCACCCGCGCCACCGGGATGAATGAGGTCAAAGCTCTTATAACGGAACACCGGCCGGACCTGATACTAGGCTCCTCATTCGAGCAGGCTGCAGGGGAGAGCTGCGGGTTCGTGGGGATCGTTCCCCCGCTCCGGGGCAGGGTAAGTCTCGCCCCCCGCACGATAGCGGGGACCACGGGGACCCTCTCCTTCATCGAGAACGTCCTGAACGAGTGTATGGATCATCGGAAACGCACAGCCCGGGGAACGTGATTCCCCGGGCATCTTTTGTTCCCTTGAAACCCGGAGCAGACAGTCTCTTCCGGCCAGGTCAACAGACTGCCTGATGCAGAGAACTTCTTTTCGAAACCTCTTTTCACTTTCACTCCGCGCATGCTGACTGGTTATATACTCCTGCCGGTAAACGCCGCTAGTACGACAGAAGGTGGTCGTGTATGATGGAACGTGCAGGGTTTCTCCAGAAGACAAGGGCACAGGCAATCGACTGCGAGGGGTGCGCACATGAGGTGCTCGAGGTCACCATCCTCGGCAGCCGGTTTGCGATCCGGATGAAGCAGCTCGCCGGTGCTCTCGCCGGTAAGGTCGTTGTCCAGGTCGAGGAACTCACCCATAACTATTCCTATTACCTCGGGCCAACTTGCGGGCTCGGGCAGGTCTCCGCTTCGGGCAAGGCTCTGAACATCAACCTCTTCCATGAAGGGAACTTCACGGTATCACTCTCGGCGCTCCGGTCAGTGATGTACGGCCGGGAACGGAACGCAGTCATCGTGAAGATCCCAGAATCCGGGTTCACCGAACGGATGCGCAGGCTTGCACAGGACCAGCAGCAGATATCCGCCACGGTATAGACTTCGCACCCCGCTAAACAGTCTGTATCGTGCAACATTAATAGTCCCGGAACAGATGATCATACGAGGAGTCCGGTACTTTTTTCCTTCCGGTGCCGGAAATAAAATCTGCGAGCGGGAAGCGATATACAACGACATGCACCGATGACAACTACCGGGAGCTTGTTGAATTCCAGCAGGATCTCATCGTGAAGTTCAGCCCCGAGGGGCGCCTACTGTACGTGAACCCCGCGTACTGCGAGGCGGTCGGAAAAACCCGGGAGGAACTGGCCGGCAGTGTATTCATGCCGGTGACCAGCGAGAAATATGCCGAAGCCATCGCGACCCACATGACAAAACTCTTCCGTCCCCCGTTCGCCTGCGTTGTCGAACAGTGGATCCAGACACCGAAGGGGATGCGGTGCTACAGCTGGTCAGCAAAGTCGGTACTCGATGGGAATAAGGCAGTTGTCGCGATCGTGGCTGCTGGCCGGGATATTACGGACGCAAAACTCTCCGGGCGATCGATCCGGAAGAGGGACCGGGAACTGATGCTCCTGCTCGAGAGCGGCAGCGCGATGTATTACACGCATTCCCCGGAGCATCTGGTCTCGTTTGCCAGCCCGAGAATCCGGACGCTCCTCGGCTGCCGCCCCCGTGCCGGGAAGTGGACGTGGACCGATTACCTCACCGACAACCCGGTCAATGCGGCTGGCCTTGAACGGACCATCCGCGCCCTGCGGTCGGGAAGGCGCGAACCCCCGTACCGGCTCGAGATGAACGGTGGAGGGGGGCGAACCATATGGGTCGAGGTGAACGAGGTCCCGGTTGTTAAAGACGGGCAGACCGTTGCCATTGCAGGATCGATCACCGACATCACCGACCGTATGTGCACCGAAGAGGGCGCGGTGGAGGCAGAGATTCTTATACGGGGTGTCCGGCCGAAGGAACCGGAGACCGCCGGACATTCACCGTTCGGGTTCATTAAATCCATCTTCTCGAAGCGGGCCGATGAAGAAGAGGACGATGAGTTTGAGTTTGATATCCCGAAAGGGCTGAATTAGTCCCGTTTTTTTGGCAAAAAAATTACCGGCTTTTCTTCATTTTCCCCTTCCTCACGCACCCGGCGATATACGAACCCGCCTTTTTCGTACCCGCTGATCCGCCGAGGTCCTTTGTCACCACGCCGTCATTGATGCTCTTCTCGATAGCGCTCACTACAGCTGCCGCTGCGTCGTGCTCCCCGATATGGTCGAGCAGGAGTGATCCAGCCCAGATGGTAGCTATGGGGTTTGCCACATCCATTCCCTTGTATTTTGGTGCAGATCCGTGGATGGGCTCAAACATCGAGGTCCCCTTCGGGTTGATGTTGCCTCCGGGGGCCAGGCCGAGGCCGCCCTGGATCATTGCGCCGAGATCGGTGATGATATCCCCGAACATGTTCGGGGTGACGACGACATCGAACCACTCCGGGTTCTTGACAAACCACATGGTGACAGCGTCCACGAAGTTAAACTCAGTCGTCACCGCCGGGTAGGACCTCGCAGTCTCAGTAAAGACTTCCCGCCAGAGGCCATACACGTCGGAGAGCACATTTGCCTTGTCCACCGACGTGAGCTTCTTCTTCCGGCGGCTCGCGAGATCGAAGGCGTAGGTCTGGACCCTGCGTGCGCCTTCGCGGGTTATGACCCCGATCTGGTACGCGACCTCCTCTGCATCGCTCTCGGCATCGATGCCGAACTTCACGTTATAGATTTCGCGCATCACGGAGAGCTCGGTCTTCTGGTGCTTTTTGAACCGCGACCCGATCCCGACATAGAAGTCCTCGGTGTTCTCCCGGACAACTATGAAATCAATGTCCTTCGGGCCTTTCCCTGCAAGAGGGGTCTCTACGCCATCGAGGAGCTTAATCGGGCGAAGATTCACGTACTCATCGAAGTAGAACCTGAGGGCGAGAAGGATTCCCTTCTCGAGAACACCGGGCTTCACACGCTCGTCACCGATGGAGCCGAAGTAGATCGCCCTGAACTTTTTGAGTTCCTTTAAGTCATCTTCGGTAAGGAGTTCCCCTGTCTCAAGATACCGGTCCGCCCCGAGGGAAAAGTCGGTCCAGTCGATATCGAAACCGAACCGTTCGCCCGCCGCGTCGAGGACTTTCTTTCCCTCGGAAACGATCTCCGGCCCGATGCCGTCTCCGCCTATCGCCGCGATTTTGTACACACCGGCACCTCCGTGAGATTCTTTGCGTACTGGACAAGCCCCCCGGCATCGATGATACCCTGCATGAATGCGGGTACCGGCTCAATCGCGTACCGGTGCCCGTCCGCTTCGAGGTACCCGTCTTTCAGGTGGAGTCGGATCTTCGCGCCATCGGGTATTTTGTCAGCATCCGGGCAGACGACCGGGAGGACACCGACATTGATTGAATTCCGGAAGAAGATACGGGCGAAAGACCGTGCTATCACGACACTTACCCGCGCCCCGAGCAGTGCGAGGGGGGCATGCTCACGGGAGGAGCCGCAGCCGAAGTTCCGGCCCCCCACCACGACGTCGCCTTCCTTCACCTTCTTCGCAAACTCGTCGCGTGTCCCTTCGAAGGCATGTTTCGCCAGCTCATCGGGGTTGTTGATGGTCAGGAACCTCCCGGGGATGATTGCGTCCGTATCGATGTCGTCGCCGAACTTCCATGCCCGCATGTTCGCTGCAGCTGCATGGACGGGCCGGCCGGCCGCCACCTCTTTTACCGGTGCTGTCTTTCGCGAAGCCATTTTAAACCTCCCTCGGGTCGGTGATGACGCCGGTTATTGCGCTCGCCGCCGCTGTCGCAGCCGAAGAGAGGTAGACCTTTGCATCAGTGCTCCCCTGCCGTCCCCGGAAATTGCGGTTCGAGGTCGAGAGCGAGACCTCGCCGGGCGCAAGCAGGCCGAATGAACCCCCCATACACGGCCCGCAGCAGGGCGCCTCCACGAGCGCCCCGGCCTTCACGAATTTCTCGAGGAGACCGGATTTCAGGGTCTTCATGTACTCGTCCCGGGATGCGGGGATGATGAGCACGCGGACCTCCGGATTGAACTTCTTCTTCCCGAGGACCCCCGCCGCCTCTTTCAGATCCTCGAACCTTCCGTTCGTGCATGAGCCGATGAAGACCTGGTCGACCGTTGTGCCTGCCACCCTGCTGACCGGCACACCGGTATCAACGTTATGGGGGACAGCGACCTGAGGTTCGAGATCAGAAACGTCGTAGGATCGCTTTTCCGCGAAGTCGGCATCGGGATCGCTTTTGAGCGTAAACGGCTTCATCTTCCGCCGTCTTTTCATGTACTCCCACGTGATCTTATCGGGGGCGACGATCCCTGCTTTTGCACCCATCTCGATTGCCATGTTACAGCAGGTCATCCTGCCCGGCATCGCCATCTTCTGGATCGTTTTCCCGCAGAACTCGATCGCCTTGTAGGTTGCTCCATCCGCACCGATATCGGCCGCAATTGACAGGATCAGATCCTTTGGCCCGACATATTCCGGAAATTTTCCCGATACTTCTGCCCGGATCGTCGCCGGTACTTTGAAATAGAGCGCCCCGAACTTCAGGGCAAACCCCATGTCGGTCGAGCCGATCCCGGTCGCAAACGCCCCGGCCGCACCGTACATGCAGGTGTGCGAATCGGCACCGACCACGATCTCGCCCGGCGCCGCCCGCCCTTTCTCGAGGACTACCTGGTGGCAGACACCTTCGTTGATGTCGTAGTTATGGATCTCCTGTTCTGCGGCAAAGCTCCGCATGTATACATGGTTCTGGGCCGCTTCGATCGAATCGGCAGGAATCTGGTGGTCGAAGAGCATGATCACGCGTTCCGGATCGAATACCTTCTTTCCTCCCATCTCGTAGAACTTCTGGATGGCAAGGGGGCCGGTGATGTCGTGGATCATCGCGCCGTCAAGGGGGGACATGACCACTTCGCCTGCCCGTATATCGTTACCGCATTTCCGTGAGAAAATCTTCTCCACGATTGTAGCTGCCATGCTTTGGTCGGGAGTACTCTTTGCGCCCGGTCATCTTGTAGTTAATTACCGGTCAACCCGGCTGTCCAGGCCAGCAATGACCGGCGTTCCCGGCACTTCCTATGACTGCGGGGATTTTCGCAGTCAAAGCAACCTTTAATCCCAAAAACGGGCAAGGTTATGCGATAACCATGAAGACCTTACGAGTAACCTTCGTTCTCCTTGCGCTGTGCGCGATCATTGCATGTGCCGGGATCGCCGCTGCCCAGACCGGCGCGACAGCAAGCGAGCAGATCATCCATGCGACCGGAAGCGGGACGGTCACCGGCACCCCGGACCGGGTCCAGATCACCTTCTCCACCGAGACCGAGAATCCCGATGTAAAGACCGCACAGGCCGATAATGCAGCGATCATGGACAAGGTGGTAAATGCACTCGTCACCGCAGGGGTATCAAAAGACTCTATGAAGACGACGGGATACACCATCACCCCGGTATACCAGGATCCCGGCAACATCCTTAATCCCAGGATCCAGACGTACCAGGTTACCAACACCCTGCAGGTCACGCTGAACGATGTCTCCCTGTCGGGGCCAGTCATAGACACTGCGGTTGCAAACGGCGTAAACCAGGTCTCCTCGATACAGTTCATGCTCTCCGATGCACAGGCACTCTCTCTCAGGAACGACGCCCTCAAATTAGCAGTCGCAAACGCCCGGGCTGATGCAGACACCGTCGCAGGGGCGCTCGGCGTGAACATCTCCGGCACAAAAGACGTAGATATCAGCCAGGGATATACCCCGGTTGTGTACGACAACACCTTTGCAGCCGGAGCGATGGCAAAATCAGCGGTTCCGACGCCAATCCAGCCGGGTGACATTACGGTTACCGCGACGGTGACCGTAGACTACACCTACCACTGATACCGCCGGATCTGAACGACACCTTTCACAACTTTTTTACATAAGCAGCGTGTGATTATTTCTTAAATCAGCACAGCCGGAAACGAAACAGGCCGATCCATCCCTGCCCGGCAAAAATCAAAGAATATTCGAATATCCCGTAATCAGCGGATACCATAGGATTTGAATTTATATGGAGCGCAATATCAGTTTTAAGGAGCGGCGGTACATCGAGGAACTGCGGATCCTCACCAAGGCCACAGCCCTCGATTGTGTCATCGACGACCGGTTTGACCGGGTCATCTACGTGATACGGCAGGGAGACATGGGCCTCGCGATAGGGAAGAAGGGGGAGAACATCAAGCGCCTCCAGGCCGTCCTCGGCAAAAGGATCGAGATGGTGGAGTATGCGGAGGACCCGGAGGTGTTCATCGCCAACATATTCAAGCCCGCTGAAGTTGTCGGCATCGAGAAGGGTGAGGAGGGCGGGCCGGTTAATGTGCTCGTGAAGCAGCGAAGCGACCTTGGGATCGCGATCGGGAAAGCGGGGTGCAACATCGAGAAAGCCCGTATTCTCTGCCGGCGGTTCTGCAGTATAGAGATCGGCGAGGTCATC
>DATKMN010000157.1:0-3069 GCA_035541835.1 Methanoregula sp. | reverse complement strand
GGGACATTGTCATCGATCCGGTCGCTGTTCTTCTCGATATATTCAAAAAAGTCTTTCTTGAGGAGATCGAGCCGTACCCGTACAATCGCGTCCGGCTGCCACTCCTCTTCCATGCACAAAAATCTCCTTTTTGCAGCGTATTAAGTATGTCGGAACAGGATCCCTCTGTAACTTTTGCGATTTCGGACACCGGTCAACCCGGAGGGAATGACAACTTTAATCCTTCCGGTTTCCCAACAGAGAAGCGAGAAAACCGATGCTTTTCATGGAATTTTCCCGTATCTGCGAACGGCTCGAGGGGATATCTTCCCGTCTGGAGATGATCGAAGTCATCAGCCAGGCCCTCCCCGGTCTCTCCGACACGGAGCTCCCGGTCTTCGTCCGGTTCGTTATGGGGAGGATCTTCCCGGACTGGAGCGCGGAGAAGCTCGGCATCGGGCCGAACCTCCTCATCGACGCCCTCGAACAGATAACCGGGGTGAAAAAAAAGCAGCTGAACAAGAACCAGATTGTCGGGACGATCAACCGTACCGGTGACGTGGGCCTTGCAGCAGAGGAGATCCTCCGGTCCAAGTCGGTATCGACGATCTCTCCCGAGAGCCTCGAACTCCTCGATGTCTATCGCGAACTCCTTGCGATTGCGTCGAAGGAAGGGGAGCGGTCCCAGCAGGAGAAGGTCCGCACCGCTGCCCGGCTCTTCAGCAACGCAGATCCCCTGGAAGGCAGGTACCTGGCCAGGATCATGATGGAGGAGCTGAGGATTGGCGTCGGGGAAGGGAGTGTGCGGGACGCGATCGCAAAGGCGTTCGGCGTTGACGCAAAGCTGGTCGAGCACGCGATGCAGGCAAAGAACGATATTGGCGAAGTAGCAAGGCTCGCAAAAGCCGGGCCGGATGCACTCACCGATGTCCGGATCACCCTGTTCCACCCGGTACGGATGATGCTCGCACAGCAGGGGACGATTGCGGAGATGATCAGGGAGCACGGGCCGGTCGCGGCAGAGTTCAAATACGACGGTTCCCGGTTCCAGTTCCATAAACAGGGGAAAAAGACAAGGATTTACTCGCGGAGGCTCGAGGACGTCACCGGGGCACTCCCCGATGTCATCGAAAAACTCCTCGGGGCAACGGACCATGACGTTATCCTCGACGGAGAGGTCATCGCGATACAGGACGGCCGGCCCATGCCATTCCAGTCGGTTCTCCGCAGGTTCCGCCGGAGGCACGATGTCGCCGAGGCACAGGAAGCAATCGAGATGGTCCCCAATGTCTTCGATATCCTCTATCTCGACGGCGGGACCCTCATCGACCTGCCATTTGCAGAACGGCGGGCCCGGCTCACCGGAGTAGTGAAAAAATACCTGGCACCCCAGGTCACGAGCGACAGCCTGCAGGAGATCGAGAAGACCTACCGGGAAGCACTGGACGCCGGGCACGAGGGGATCATGCTCAAGGTGCCCGACTCACCGTATACGCCCGGGCAGAGGGGGAAGAACTGGATCAAGATAAAACCCGAAGTGGACACGCTCGACCTGGCAGTGATCGGTGCCGAATGGGGGGAGGGCAAGCGCGCCCACGTTTTCGGCTCGTTCCTCCTTGCCTGCCAGGACGAGGGAAAACTTATTCCGCTCAGCCGGGTCGCGACCGGGTTTTCGGACGAGCAGCTCACTGAACTGTACGCGGCCCTGAAAGACCGGATCATCGCAAAATCGGGGAGGAGCGTGAGCTTCGAGCCCTTCCTCGTCTTCGAAGTGGGCTATGCCGAACTGCAGGTCAGCCCCACGTACGAGGCAGGGTTTGCCCTCCGGTTCCCCCGGTTCATCCGGATACGTGACGACAAGGACACCGGGGATATCGAGACCATCGGGGGGATAAAGGACCGGTACCGGCGGCAGTCCAAGTCCGCACAGGCTTACCGCGGGTAATTATCGGGGACAAAACGGATACGGGCCACAAAAAATCTGAACCGGGTTCAATGGCCGGGCCCTGGCAGTATCTTTGGTCCCGGGAGCGCAACGAAACATGGCGCTCCTTCGCTGAATGAGACCCTCCACCCGACATCGTACCGTGAACCGCAGTCCGGGCAGATGAGGATGACCCGGAAGAGTTTCTTCGTCGATTTGACCGGCTGGACGTTCCCCGCGGAAGGATCGAGAAACGAGGTGTGGAACCCAAGGGTGTACCCGCAGTTCGGGCAGACCCGGAACTCGCCTTCGACTTTCATACAACGGATCTCTCCGGTCTCCTTCATGGCATCCCCGGCCGTAAAAATTCACCATCCCGCGACATCTCAATATCACTTCCTTCCTGCAATCCTGACGATGATCTCCATTGCCTTCTGCCTCCCGTTCATACTGCCGTACCGGGCATAGAACGGTTTCTGGGAGAGCGCGATTGTCTCGGCGAGTTTTTTTTCGAGAACCGCACAACTGATCGTCCTCCCGTCGACCGCTATTCCGGCCCCCATGTCAACGATCTTCCGGGCATTGTTCTGCTGCTCGGGATGATTGGGGTCAACGATGACGAGCACCGGTTTTTCAAAGAGGAGCGCCTCGTGGAGCGTGGTAAGGCCCCCGTGGACAATGGCGGCTTTTGCCTCCGCAAGATGTTCGAAGAGGTTTGAGACGTAGCCGTGGGACGCGAAATTGTCCGACGACTCCGGCAGCACCGGCCCGGTATAGAATACGTCAAAGAAAAGGTCTTTCCGGCAGTCCGCTATCGACCGGAACATCTCGTACATCGGGAGCTTGAAGGGCTCGCCGCCGAAACTCGTGAAGATCGTCGTCTTCATGAACGTATACCGGGACCGGTCCAGGTCAAAGAGAGGACCGGTGAAGCTGTACCGGTCCTCTTCCCCTTCCGGGATCACGATATTGTACTGGGAGATGGTATCCGGGGGCGGGAAGTCCGGCACGATGATATGGCTGGCGAGCCTGAGGTATCTCGCCACGAGAAAATTCAGGGTGCTCCAGACGGCGTTCATCTCACCGCGGGGCCCGGAGAAGTGATTCTGGTTGGTGATAAATACGACAGGGACGCGCTTGATCCGCGCCGCCAGGACGCCGCCGTA
>DATKMN010000156.1:0-10564 GCA_035541835.1 Methanoregula sp. | reverse complement strand
TTCGAAGAACACTGACGTGTTCTCCTCCTCCCCGGGGTCTGATGACCTCTCGGAAAGTCGAAGAACACTGATGAGTTCTTCTCCTCCTCGAGGTCTGATGACCTCTCGGAAAAAAAATTATTTCTTCAGCGGGTTGAACACGTTCGAATAGATCATGTCGCTGCCGGTGTTGGCGAGCCGCTGGCGCTCCACCTTCTCCTCCGCGTATGCGAGGATCGGGAGCTCCATGTCCACGCCCGGGACGTGGCCGAACATCTTCTCGAGCTCGACCTGCTGGGCGTGCATGAAGAGGGCGTTGGGGATCTCCGACGGGCAGAGTTCCTGGCACTGGCCGCAGTTGACACAGGAGTCGGCGATGTGGGCGAACCGGATGAGGTGGAACATGAAGTTCGGGGGCACCTCGCCGGGCGTGACATACGCCGGGTTCTTGGTCGTGCAGTCGACACAGTAGCAGACCGGGCAGGCGCTGATGCACGAGTAGCACTTGATGCAGCGCGAGGTCTCTTCCATGATCTTCTTCAAGCGTTCCTTGCCGTCGCCGAGCGCCTCGAAGTCGTGCTTCCGCCACTTCTCGCCGAGCTTGAGCATCGCGCCCTCGACCTTCCCGCGGATGTCGAGGCCCTTGGGGTTTGCGGGTTCGACCGCGAGGATGCCGTTCTTGACCGCGCCGGAGAGGAGGTTTGCACCCTTCTCGGAGCAGACCTCGACGAAGGTGGCCTTGCCGGCCTTCTCGCCGATGACACCCCAGTTACCGCAGGCGAGGTCCGCCTGGCGGGGGACTTTCATCTTGCACCGGCGGCAGTTGCTGCGCCGGCCGTAGCCGTGCTCCTCGAGCTCGTCGACCGAGATGCCCTTGTGGCCTCCCTCGTACTCGATGATGAACTGGCCCTTGTCGATCTCTTCCTTGTGGACCTTGTCCGGGTCGACGCCGTACTTGTCGGCGATCATCTTCCGGGCGAGGACCGGGCTGACCGAGCCACCGCAGTTGACCCCGATCATGATGACGTTGTCGAGGTTGATCTGCTCGCGCTTGGCCAGTTCGTAGAACCCCATGGCGTCGCAGCCCTTGACGGTGACACCGATCCGGGAGTCCTGGGCCCCGTCGAGGTACTTCTTGACGAGCTTTGCCATCAGGAGGGTACCGCAGTGGAGGCTGCCGGCAGTGTTCTTGATATCGGCCGCGTTCTTGATGAGGACGGGCTGTGCATCGTAGAGATCCTTGCCCTTCTGGATCGCGAGGATCGCGTCCACGGTCTTGGACTCGAGCGCGTACTTCCAGAGCGCGCTCACCGCACCGCCGAGCTCGGCGTGCTTCTTGATCTCTGCATCATTGGTCCATGCGTAGAGCATGTCGCCTTTCTTTGCCATGTTCAAGCCTCCGTTACTTTCTCGACTTTGACAGCCGCAGCCGCAAACGTCAAAGGCAGGGAAACGACTCCCTTCTTTATGTCCGTGGTCACGTCAGCCGCAAGGGTGACGGAACCGTTCTTGCCGGAGACCTTGACCGGGTTGCCGTCCCGGATCCCGAGCGCTGCCGCGTCTTCCTTGTTGATCGCGACGGTCGGCTCGGGCCACTCGCGGACGATCGAGGCCGTGTTGAGGGAGAGGGTCCCGGCAGGCCACTTCGCTGCAACGGCGAACGGGAATTCTGCGCTGGCCGCTTCTGCCGCTGCCTTGTACTCGACGGCCGCAAATGCGGCCTTGCCGTCCTTGGTCGCGAACTTGTCCGCGTAGAGGAAGGGGGTGCCGAACTCGCCGCCCGCTGCCGGCCACTGGATGGCCTCGGGGCGCTCGAGCTTTGCATAGGTGATGCCCGCGTACGCGGGGACCTTCTTTGCGATCTCTCCGAAGACCTGCTCGGCGGTGGTGAACGCGAACTCCTTCTCGTGGCCCATTACCTTTGCCAGTTCGCAGATGATCGTGCAGTCGGCCTTCGAGCTCCCGATTGGCTCGACAGCCTTGCGCACCCGCTGGACCCTGCGCTCGCTGTTGGTGAACGTGCCGTCGCGCTCTGCGAAGGCTGCCGAGGGGAGGACGACGTGCGCCTTCTCCGCGGTCTCGGTGACGAAGAGGTCCTGGACCACGAGGAAGTCGAGCTTGCCGAGCGCCTCGGTGACGCCCGCGCCTGCCGACGCGATATTCTCGCCCATGACGTACATCGCCTTGATCTTGCCGGCTGCCGCGCCCGCGATCATCGCGGGGACGCCTGCGCCGTTTGCTTCAGGGACGCAGCCCATGTCCATTGCGCCCTGCGCGTTGGACTTGCCACGGAGGAGGCTGACCCCTGCTCCTGCCTTCCCGACGTTGCCGGTGAGGAGCTGGAGGTTTGCGACCGCCCGGACGAGGTCCCCGCTGGTCGCGCCGGCAGAGGTGACAACCGCTGCCGCCGGTGCCGCCGCGATGATCTCTGCTGCGGAGGTGACCGCTGCTGCGGAAATCCCGCAGGTCTTGGCTACCGCGTCAGCGCTGTAGGCTGCACCCGAGACGACTGCCTTGAACTTCTCGAAGTCCTTTGTCTTTGCCGAGATGAAGGCCTTGTTCTCCTTGCCAGCCTTGAGGATCGCGTTTGCGATACCGTTGACGAACGCGACTTCCGTTCCCGGGAGGATCGGGACATAGAGGTCAGCCTGTTTTGCCGTCGCGGTCTTCTTCGGGTCCGCGACGATGACCTTTGCGCCGTTGATCCGGGCGATCATGACGCGCCGGCCCGCGAGCGGGTTCTCCTCAAACGGGTTGCTCCCGATGACGAGGACAGCCTTTGCTTCACCGAGGTCGGGGATGGAGTTGGTCATGGCGCCGATGCCGTACGCGTCGGCAAGGCCCCTGACCGCGTCGGCGTTGCAGCGCCGGCCGCAGTAGTCGATATTGGGGGTCTTGAGCACGGTCGCAGCGAAGGCTTTAAGGAGGAAGTTGTCCTCGTTGCATGCCCGTGCGGAGGCGACCACGCCGATCTCGTCGGGCTTGACGCCCTTGAGTTTTGCTGCGATCTCCTTGTATGCGTCTTCCCAGCTTGCCTCAGCGAGCTTCCCGTCCTTCCGGATCAGGGGAGTCGCGAGCCGTGCCGGGCTGTTGACGAACTCGTGGGACTTGTTCCCGCGGATACAGACCTTGCCCTCGTTGACCGGGTTCCGGTGCCACGGCTGGATACCGGAGACCTTCCCGTCACGTACGGCAAGGTTGATGCCGCACCCGGTCCCGCAATAGGGGCAGGTGCTTGGTACGTACTTGAAATCCATTGTTCAAACCTCTGTCAAGATCAGATTTACCACGAGTGCTATTAAAGGGTAACCATTTTGCAGCAATTTTTGATGTTTATCTGTGGGTACGATCACCAGGTTTAATGCAGACGGGGGAGATTATACGGTAACAAACGGCAGCGCGCGAAACGGGTAAAAAAACCCGGACGGGTCCCCCCCGAACCTGAACCATGAAACCTCCGCTCATCCCCCCCATGGCCCGCGACCTTGTCCAGGCTGCGCTCGCGGCCTGCGACGGCATTGCGTTCACGGAGCTCGCCCGCTGCCCTTCATGCGGCGGCGGTGTCTCAGGGCACGACACCGTTGAACGGAGGTTTGCCGTAATCCGTGAGGACGGGAAGGACCGCGTCATCAGGGTGAAGGTGAAACGGTTCACTTGTAAGGAGTGCGGAAAACTCTCTCATGCGGAAGAGCCGTTTTACCCGGATACCCGGCTCGGGTCCCCCGTCGTCGACCTCTGCCGGACGCTCTCTGCCGGGAGGTCGTTCTCCCGGGTGGCGACCGTCCTTGAGATCATGGGCGTCATCGTGGACCGGACAAGCTGCCTGAAGTACGGCTCGCAACAGCTGCCGGTGGCCGCGACCGCAGACGTCTTCGGCCTAAAGCTCCCGCTCTCGGTCCTTGCCATCGACTCGCTCGCCGCCCGCGCCGGAGAGGGGGGTCGCATCAAAGGGGCAGAACTTCTCGTCGCCTGCGGTCTCCCATCCGCAGAGCGGGCAGCGCCGGAGGGCGGGCTTCCGGCCGAAGAGCGGAATCAGAGGGACGAAGAGGAAGAGGAAGAATAACGGGAAGCCCATGAACCAGAGGGCTGCGGAGAGCCCGAGCGAGCCGGCGAGGAGGGCGAGGGAGAGTATCCAGGGTTTCATAACACCGCCGGACCCCCCTGCCCGAAAACCCTGTCCCGGATCGCGATCTCCCGCACTGCAAACGCCGGCAGCGCGTCCGCAATATCCCCAAGTTCATTGGTGAGGTCGAGCCCGCCGGTCTCCCGGGAAAAGAGGGGGGCGCCAATACCGGCGACAATGATACGGGAAGCCCCGGAATCAGACGCGACCGTTGCAGCGCCCATCAGGATCCGCCTCCGCTGTTCCGCCCAGAATGCCAGCGCGATCTGGATCGCCCCGGGAATACCGATCTCGCAGAGATCGGCGCAGACGACCCGGGCGAGCCGGCGGAGCGAGGCGTCGGCAGTCTTATCCTTCTTATCCGGCGTGTCGCAGCTGTACTGGTCCGGGGTGATATGCCCGAGGACGAGGTGGACATCGGCGCTCGTGGCGAAGTACTCGGTGCTTACCGGGGTCTTCACCCCGTCGAGTTCGACAGTGCGGAGGTGTGTGGCCACGTTCGTCCTGAGCATGCCCGTGTATATGAGGTACCCCATCTGGAGCCGGGCGAGATCGGTGAGGCCCATGAGGCCGTCGAACCGGCAGAGCGGGATGATATCGGAAGTCGTGCTCCCGACATCGAGAAGGACTGCATCGGGGAACCGGTCCTTCAGGTAATCGGCCGAGGCGAGCCAGTTGGCCGCGGCAAGCGCCGGGCCGGCGGCCTCGTGGAACGCGGCATCGGTCCCGTAGAACCGGGCGTCCGGGAACACCTCACGGACCGCCGCGACGATACGGGAGATCCCCTCGTCCTTGCCGGCAAAACAGTCGGCGAGCTCCCCGCTCATGACGGCCGCCGCGGTCTCTCCGCTGCGGGCGTACTGCCGGAGGAGATCCGCGATCGGCGCACCCTCCCAGAGCGGGCAGTAGTGGATATGTGCCCCTTCGTCGTCAACAACCTTCAGGTTTGCCCCGCCGACATCGATCCCTATCATGGTTTCCCTGTCATAATCTTGTGACCTGCCCGCGGGTGTCGAACCGGGCCCGGCCCGTGAAGTGCACGGGCCCCGTGGCTTCGCCTTTCGAGGCAGCGATGAGGATCTCCGCGATCTCCTCCTGCATGCAGGCCGCGATCCCGACCAGGCTCGTGGTGATCCGGGGATTGACGTCGACAACGTACACCCGGTCGGCAACGACAACGTCGACCCCGCAGTATCCCTGGCAGCCGAGCACGGTCACCGCTTTTGCCGCGATCCCGGTGATCTCCTCTTCGCGGTCCGGGTGGACCGGGGTCTCGCCGCCAAGGTACCGGAAGGAGCCATCGGGGTCAATCCGTATCTCCTGCCGGTTGACCGCGAGCGCGAGCGGCGGGTTCCCGGTGAAATACAGGCACGCTTCGCCGGTAACCCGGCTCGCCACCAGGCTCACCGAGAGGTGAACGCCTTCGATGAACTGCTGGGAGAACTCCTTCTCACCCGGGGGGGATGCGGAGAGACGCACCCCGGCCGCACCGCAGCCGGTCACCGGTTTTACCACGCAGTTTTTGCCGGAGCATTCCGCAGGTACCGGTATGTTGTGCTGCGCGAGGATCTTTGCACTCTTCACCTTGCTCGCGCAGAGCGCCGCGCTGATGAACCCGCATCCGAGGTTGTGGGTGTGCTGCTCGAGGATCATCGTGTACCGGGGGAGGAAGTGGTCCGGGGCAATGACCAGGCCCATGTCGCATGAGGGTGCGAGCCGTTCGATCTCCGCGCCGAAATCCCCGGCTCCCGGAAGTACGACCTCGTGTCCGCAACGGGTGAAACTGGCATTCAGGACCGAGAGCATCGCGCCTCCCTCAGGGGCGAGCGCGGGATCGTTTGCGGTGGCATACTCGGCAAGGAGGATCTTCATCGTAGTCCTGTTGGCCCGCAAAGAAAATTACCCTATCCGATCCGAGACCTTTTAGTGGGGGGCGGGCAAACGGTGATTGACATGAAGCCATCGGTCCTGCTGACGAATGATGACGGGGTGAGCTCCATCGGGCTCTGGGCCGCGTACGAGGCGATCGCACCCATTGCGGATATTACCGTGGTCGCTCCGGCTACCCAGCAGAGCGCGGTCGGCAGGTCGATCTCGATCTTCGAACCCCTCCGGGCGAACAAAATCCTGCACAACGGCGTGCCGGCATGGTCGGTGGCAGGCAAGCCGACCGACGCGGTGATCATCGGCCTCTACGCGCTGAAACTCGCGCCCGCACTTGTCGTCTCCGGGATCAACATCGGCGAAAACCTCTCGTTCGAGTCGATCATGACTTCCGGTACCGTCGGCGCTGCTCTCGAGGCTTCAAACCAGGGCACGAAAGGGATCGCCTTCTCGCTCCAGGTCGAGGACCAGGGGGACAAGTTCGACGACCCCCGGCACCACGGGCAGAGCTTCGACGAGGCAAAAAAAGTCGTGCGGGACGTTGTTGAGCGCGTGCTTGCCGGCGGCGTCCCGTCGCATGCGGATGTCATCAACGTCAACATCCCCTCGAAGGTCCGGGGCGGGTACGAGATCACCCGGCTCGCCCGGAAACTTTTCCATACCGGGGTCGAAAAACGGCTCGACCCCCGCGGCCGCCCGTACTTCTGGATCAACGGCCCCCTTCTCGATGACGGCGATGACGGGACGGACGTCCATGCCATCCGGAAGGGGAATATCTCTGTAACACCCATCACGCTCGACTGCACCGCCTATGAGGCGGACGAGGATACGAGGAAGATATTTCTGGGGTAAAGGGGGTTGGTCCAAGAGCGCGAGCGAACACAAGTGAAGCAAAACATACATTTTTCTCTTATGGTAAAAAAAGAAGTTAAAATTTCCTAAAAAAACGCCATAGGTTAATGAAAAATATATGATAGATCTACCCCCTCATGTCCACTTTCATGATGAACGACGACGCCCCCGACGGGGCGCCCCCGCGGCGGATCAATTCCCTGTCAGTTCACAAAAACCGGTAATTTGCCCCGCCGTGCCTCGGAGAGGCCCTGAGGCGGGGAGCTCTCGTAAATTTTTTGATTTTTTTCGGTGTATTTTTCCGGTGTAAAATTCTCCGCCTAATTACACCACGTTTAATTATCCCTGCACCGAAATGTAATCGATCACATGGAAGCGCAGGAAGCGGAACTCGCAGCGGCCAAACGCCGGGCCGGATACGAGGCAGCGGATATGGTCGCGGACGGGAGCGTCATCGGCCTCGGGACCGGTTCGACCGTCTTTTTCATGATCGAACACCTTTCTTCACGGGTCCGCGAGGGCCTCGACGTCCGGGGCATCCCCACATCGTACCAGACCGCGATCCGTGCACGGGAGTACGGCATCCCCCTGACAACTCTCGACGATCACCCGGTAATCGATATCGCAATCGACGGCGCAGACCAGGTCGACCCGGGACTTCTGCTCATCAAGGGGCGGGGTGCCGCACACACGCGGGAGAAGTGCGTGGCTGCAGCTGCGATGAAATTCGTGGTAGTCATCGACGAGGCAAAGCTCGTCCCGGCCCTGTCCGGGCAGGTGCCGGTCGAGGTCATCCCGTTTGCGGTCCGGCCGGTCATGGACCAGCTCAGGGGCCTCGGGTGTCTTCCCTTCATCCGCGAGGCAGTCAGAAAGGACGGGCCGGTCATCACCGACAATGGAAACTTCATCGTCGACTGCAGGTTTCCGGAGATTGCGGACCCTGCACAGCTCGAGAGTGCAATCGCCGCAATACCCGGCGTGGTGGAGAGCGGCCTCTTTACCGCGTTCTCAGAAAAGACCGTCGTTATAGCAGGCGGGAATAAAAAGTGCAAAAAGATCGGAATTCAGTCGATGTAATTCCGCAGTTTCTGCACAAGAGCCAGCTGGTTGTTCGCTTCCTTCTTCTTTTCTTTCTCGATGCTGTCCATGATCTGGGAGATCGGTTTGGCCAGTTCGTAGATCTTGACCGGGCGCCCCTTGCTCTCGGCCTTGCTCTCGCGGCTGCTGATCCAGTTCTGTTCGAGGAGGTACCGCATCGCTATGCTCACTTCCGGCTGGCGGAGATCGGTGCCGCGTTCGATCGCACGCGAGGTCGCTTCCGGCGTGTTCGCGAGGAAAACGAGCACCTTTGCCACGTTCCTCTTCGTCCCGATCTCGATGAGGAGGTTTGCAAACTCCTCCTCCTTCTCAGTAAAGTACATCACGTTCTCAGTTCTCATACCATCACATCCAGATTATTTGTAAGAGACCTTACTTTATGATATATCTTTTGATTCATATATATATTGTGGCATGCCAACGGTTAGCATGAGGTGGATCTGTTAGCCCGGTTATACCAGCCTGGAAAAACTGTTAATGCTTTTCCCCGGTCCTGAAGAGATAAAAAAATCAGATGAGGCCGAGGCTGCGCAGGTCAGAGAGGATCTTGACGACTGCCTTCTTGGCATCTTCCGGCTCTTTTCCTCCCGTGATGATCAGTTTGCCGGAACCAAAGAGGAGGACGACGACCTTCGGGTTCTCAAGCCGGTAGACGAGGCCCGGGAACTGTTCGGGTTCGTACTCGATACGGTCGAGGTTGAAACCCACTGCGATCTTGTTGAGGTTTATGGGGGTTGCCAGGTCTGCGGAGGTGACGATATTCTGGATCTTGTACTCGAGTTTCTTGGGGATATCGATACCCAGTTCCCGGAGCTTGTTTCCGAGAATATTGAGCCCCTTGCTTAAGGAATCGATGCTCTTTGCACCGGTCAGCACGACCTTGCCGGAGCCGAAGACGAGGGCGGCGATCTTGGGGTCCTGCATCCGGAGCACCACTCCGGGGAACCGCTTCTTGTTGTATTCTGCGTCCTTGATCTTGGATGAGAGCGCTGGCAGATCCAGGTAATCGGTCACCTTTGCAGATGCCACGATGTTTTCGATCTTGAGGGAATCTTCCGGTCTGACCTTCATATTTATAAATGCCACAAAACAGTATTTAAAAAGTTGGGTATGATTTTTTCTGCCTGACCGTTTCCGGGTTATTCTTCAAGCGTCGAGATGTCGCCGGGATCGATACCCTGCTCTTTTGCCTTGAGCACCCGGCGCATGATCTTCCCGCTCCGGGTCTTGGGAAGAGACGTTACAAATTCGATCTCGGAAGGCATGGCAATGGGGCCAAGCGTGATCCGGACGTGATAGAGGAGCTCGTTTTTAAGCTTCTCGCCGGCGGTGTGTCCGACCCTGAGGATAACGAAAGCCTTGATCACGTTGCCTTTCACTTCGTCCGGCTTGCCGATGACCGCGGCCTCCGCAACGGCCTTATGGGCGACCAGCGCACTCTCGACTTCGGCAGTGCCGATGTTATGCCCGGCTACGACGATCAGGTCATCCGCACGCCCGAGCACCATGATGTATCCGTCCTTGTTTTTCACCGCAAGGTCGCCGACCGCGTAGAAGCCGGGGATGGTAGTCCAGTATTTCCTGTACCGTTCGTCATCATGGTAGACCGCCCGGAGCATCGATGGCCAGGGTTCCCGGACAACGAGAAAACCTCCGGTCCCCGGCGGGACCGGCTTCCCTTCCTTGTCGACAACGTCCGCAACGACCCCGGGGATGGGCTTGCCGGCAAATCCCGGTGCCATCGGCTCTCCAATCATGGTCGTGATCATGTGCATCCCGGTCTCGGTCTGCCACCACGTGTCGACGACCGGGCACCGGCTCTTCCCGATTACCCGGTAGAACCACTCAAACGCTTCCGGGTTGAGCGGCTCGCCGACAGAGCCGAGGATCCGCAGGGAACTCAGGTTGCACTTGTCAGGCCACTTTTCACCGAGTTTCATGAACATCCGGATGGCGGTCGGGGCGGTGTACAGGATGCTGACGCCAAGGTCTTCCACTATCCTCCACCAGACGGAAGGGTCCGGGAAGTCCGGCGTCCCTTCCGTCACGATGATCGTAGCGCCCATTGCAAGCGGGCCGTACACTACGTAAGAGTGCCCGGTGATCCAGCCGGGGTCAGCGGTGCACCAGTACACGTCGTTCTCCTTGATATCGAAGACGTGTTTCGTGGTGTAGTAGGTCCCCACCATGTAGCCGCCGCAGGTGTGGACAATACCCTTTGGCGCTCCGGTCGATCCGCTGGTGTACAGGATGAAGAGCGGATCTTCAGCATCCATCATTTCGGGATCGCACTCGGGCTTCATGTCCTTTATCAGCTCATAGAAGTCGACTTCCATCTCGCGGTGGATCTCCACGGGCTGCTGGAGCTCGCGCCGGAGGACAACCACATGCTCGACGGTCGGAGCGTTGATGATCGCTTCCTCGATAATATGTTTGAGGGGGATCGATTTGCCACGGCGGAACGTGACATCGGCAGTGATGACCACCTTTGCCCCCGCGCCGGTGATCCTGCTGTTGAGGGCGGCGGCACCGAAGCCGCCGAAGACGACACTGTGGACCGCACCGATCCGTGCACAGGCGAGCATGGAGATGATCTGCTCGGGGACGATCGGCATATAAATGCAGACC
>DATKMN010000155.1:0-14365 GCA_035541835.1 Methanoregula sp. | reverse complement strand
GATCTGAGTCAAGGCACGGTCGGGTCGTATTCCGCGTGTATACTATACGATGGAACGGATGCCAGCAAAGTATGTCAGCCCTTCACCATTAATACGCAAAGCGCCGTCAACGGCTCCATCGCGTTCACCTCGAACCCCACCGGGGCGGGGGCCTACCTCAACAACGTCTTCCAGGCCCGGACCCCCTATACCCTCACCAACGTTACTCCCGGGACGTACACGGTTACCTACAAGCTGACGGGATACCAGGACCTGTCCCAGCAGGTCACCGTCACCGCCGGTAATACCGCGGATGCGTATGGATTCCTCAAAACCACTTACGTCTATACCACGGCACCGACCTCGATCTACACAGTACCGACGACGGTAAGGACCGTGGCCACCACCAGAAAATCGACGATCAAAGTCCCGACTCCCTGGCCGACGTCAACAACGGCAAAGTCACCGATTGATTTCCTGGTTATTCTCGGTGCGGCCGGCCTTGCGATTGCGGTGATGAGGAAACGGTAAATTTTTCGGTTTAACCCCTGAAACCCATCTTTTACGGGCGTCCCGGCCCTCATTTCCTGACGCAGCGCCCGATCCAAACCCCGGACAATTATTTCTGCTGTATGGATCCGCGATCCGGCCGGGGATACTAACAGGATTTTACCGGGAACTGAATTCATTGATTTTTGTTTTTATTAATCATCTCCAACATTAAAAAACCGGCAATTAATTTCGAAAGACATAATGCCCGGATTTTGAAAGGATCATCCGTGGATTTTTGTGAAACGTGTTGCCGTTGTCCTGTTCCTCGTTCTCGCAGCCGCTGCCCTGCCGCCGGCTGCCGCACAAAGTGAAAGCCTCCGGTTGAGCCCCGGAACTCTTGTTGTATCCAGCAGCCCTCCGGGGGCATCTGCGCTGGTAGATACTGTGAGGCTGGGGGTCACTCCTCTCACCACGAGCAGTCTTTCTGCCGGAAGTCACACCCTTGTTCTCCGGCTTTCCGGTTACACCGATTATACGACGACGTTCACGATATCCGGTGGCAGGACCACAACCGTCAGCGCGACCCTGGTTGCCGTGCCCTCGCCGACCCTGATACGGCTCTCCACCGTGCCGGTAACGCCGGTGACGACAACATCGCCGGTACCGGTGCAGTTCACCCGTGCGGTTCCTATCGCCCCGGTTTCCCTGCGGACGGCAGCTCCCCTGCAGGTCGCCCCTACGCCGGTTTCACAAACGACGTTGCCGGGAGTTCTGAACCGGCCTGATGTGTCGGCTCATCTTCCCGGAGTGGTTCCGGCAGTCTCGAGCTGCAGCTACGACCAATGGACCGGGACGTGCACCGGCACCTGTGTTGCCGGCGGGGCCTGCCAGAAAGTTTCCGGGAGCAGTTGCGGCGGGTCCGGCGGCTGCGGGTGCGTGGCCTTAACGGACCGGCTCTCCATAGCATCAGCCGGCACTGCCCAGACGCGGAGCATGGTCAGCCATTATACCTACCCCTCCCTACCGTCGTCATCGGACACGGGAGTTATCGCCTCCGTAACCGGTTTCTTTACCGGGATAATCGCTACAGTGGAACACAAACAGGACCTGAAGACAGCCGATCCACGGGCATATACCGCAGCATCGAGCAGGGTTATGATCAGGCCCCCCGATTTCTGCCTGAACGCGTCACCAACGGTACTCGATCTTATCGACACAAAGGGGGCGTTCGTTAACATGAATTCCGGGAGCAGGAAGGAGTGGTTCGCCTGGTCCTCGGCAGACCCTGCGGTCAGAAGCGGTATCTGGCAGGTCTCGATCTTCCCGTTCCCGGTCAGCCGCAGCAACTGGTCTGAGGTCCCGGGGATGCTGGCGACCGGGAACCTTGACGGCAACGGTGGCCAGTTTGCCATCGATTTCTCCCAGAGCGTTCCGACGGCCGGTGATGTTGCGGCGAAATGGGCCGACCGGCGACCGTACCTGTCCATGGAGAGCGGGATCCTGGCCCGGTACAAGGAAGTTCTCAATGCCGGAACTGGCACCGGGGCATCCGGGCCGGTAACCATCGGCCAGCCAGGTATACAGCAGCGGATCGAGAGGGCTGATACAGCGATTGCCTCCCTCTCCACAAAGCTCTCCCGGACCGGGCCGTACACTGCAGGAACCCCGGGTTCGCAGCAGATCGGCGGCATTTCCTCTGCCGTATTCAGTAACTCCGTTGGCCACGAAGTGTACGGTCCGGCCTCCATCCCTCCCGCGGGGACCCTGACCGTCCGTCAGGACGGTGTGAAAATCCCGTCGCCGGGCTCCCCGGTCATCGGGAAGGACCAGCTGGCAGGAACCCTGCCCCAGCTCCAGCGGACGTTCTACGTCCGGGTAGTGCCGTTTGACTGGGCCGGGAATTATACCGGCAACCCCTCGAACGAGCAGGAAGTCATTGTCGGCGAGCCCATGACCGGTATCTCCGGCCCGTGGTCCGGCTGGTCCGCTCTCCCGCCGGTCGATATGTCCGGTTTTTCTGCCCCTCCCGAGATGGTATATTTCAATGACCGGCTGTACCTGTTTGGCACCCGGAGCAACCAGGTCTTCATGAACTCTGTCGACAGCAGCGGCGCAGTTTCGGGCTGGACCGTTGTTCCCGGGTCGGTGAAGACCGGCGAATCCCCTTCAGTCACGGTATACCCGGGAGGAAACCCGGCTGCTTTCTCCAACCAGCACCTTTACATCTTCGCCTCGAACACGGATACCCAGACCATCTGGTACACGCGGATGGATCGAAACGGCAATGCCGATGCCTCGTGGCAGGAAGTGCCGCACCAGAATGTCCCGTACCAGCAGCATTTCACATCGCCGGTCGCCTCGGCGGATTACGATCAGCTGTTCCTCCTTCTGGATGGAGGGGCGTACTCACTGGTGATGACAGGGTCCTCAAACAACGATTACTGGTCTGCAAAGCCCAATGCAGAAGTCTGGAACTGGGGAAGCGGACTCTCATTTTCCTATATCAAGAATCCCGGGGAAGACGTCCCGGACAACCTGGTCGGGTATGCGAAATTCAACAGCGCTTATGCCGGCCATGCAGGCTACTTTATTCTGTCTTCGGATCCGGTGGGACTTTCGCACGCAAATGATCCCATGAGCTCCCATTCCATCCGGCAGATTGGCGACCCGGTTTATATTCCGTCGGATATTGTCGACGGTGTCCCGGGATTTGCCGATGTAGCTGCGGCAAGATATGCAGACCGCCAGTACTTCTTCGTCCGGGGAAAACAGGGCCATATCTATACCGCATGGATGCCCCTGCTCCCGGTCCTCTTTGGCCAGGGATACGGCCAGCTCCAGGACTGGCAGGAGGTCTCGCCCGGTTCGGCGGTCACGGCAACCGGCCTCTCTGCCGTGACTACGTCCGACAACGGAGAGCTTGCACTCATTGCTTCCGGTGTCAGCGCCCGGGGGCAGCCTGCAACCCCCGGCATGTCCGCACTATCCACCGGGGACTCCAACAGCACGCATGTGTTCTCTTCGGATTACGGGTCGAGGACCATAAACCCCAGCGACGTGCAGCATACGGCCTATTCCGAGCAGAACGTCAACATCAGCTGGACACGGACCGACCCGTTCTGGTTTGCCTGGAGCACCGATCGTCACGATCTCATCTCTGCCGCGTGGCAGGTTTCGACGACACCCTTTGACGAGAGCAGGCCCGTGCTCGATGCCCCCGGGATCGTTGCCGGCGGCCCCCTCGACATCAATACCTCGGGAGCCGATTACGGCGACAACAGCGCAGGGGATTTCAAGGATGCATTCCCCTCGTATATCTCTCATGCCCACGTCTTCCCGATCAGTTTCAGCACTTTTGCCACGGCGCCGGATACTGCGAATCCTTCGATAACCCGGTATTACCTCCGCGTGGTGACCATTGCACCGACGGGGACTCCCGGACGGTACGAAGCGACCGCCTCTGTCCCGATGGCGATTGACTGGAGCCCGCCCTCGCAGGTCCCGATTTATTCGTGTACTCCGCCGGTTTACACGAAATACGTGTACACCCTGCCCCGCGTAAAGATCGTCGGTTACACGCCGATCCACCCGGCAGTTCCTGAAGCCTATTGCTACGGGAAAGTAACAACCGGCATCGAGTATTACGAGGCACAGGGTTATTCCAGTCCCATTGCCTCGGCGATGGCCGGCGGCCACCACAACGGCGATCCGATTTACATCTGCAAATCCCCTGATGATACCCACTGGTACGACGATATCGTCGAGTTCTTCTCGCTCATCTGGAACTTCTTTGAGGAGATCGTGGACGGGGCATCGCAGGTCTGGAACACGGTCAAGGGTGCCCTGGTAGCCCAGATCTGCTTCAACGACCCCGGTTGTGAGACCGCGGCTTCAGCCGGCCTCGACGTGGCGCTCGCTGCCGAGGGTATCCCCCCCACCATCCCGGACTTCGACGGGCTGGCGCACGATGGCATAGGGTACATCGCTGCGACTGTCTCCGATGAGACGGGCATCCCGTTCTCCGATACCGTAGCTGAAAAGGGGCTCGGAGCGCTGTACGACGACATGAAAAGCATCCCCAACCCAAACGATCCTTACGGGGTCCAGCCCGATCCGGCATACCAGTACCAGCCGGCAAGGCTGGAGATCGAACTGAGTAACGACGATCCTGTCAGCGCAACTCCGCCCGGATCGTTCACGTTCAGCGATGATGACGGGCTCTTCACTACCGCGGAACCGGATACCCCCTTCCCGTCCATCCCCCCAGCCACCACAATCCGCTTCCCGCTTGTACTCAAGGAGGACCAGTGGAAAGGGGTAACCTGTACCGAGTCCCTTGGAGGAGGCATGCCAGCCGAAAACCTCCCGTGTGACCAGGTGTATCCCGGCCAGATAAACACCGCCTGGTGGGACCAGTACACCGGGGCATCGGGCGACAATTTCGTCCTTCGCTACGCCGGAATGTCGAAAAATACAACCGCCGGTATCCTGGAGCAGATGTCCAGTGAGACCGGGATCGATTTCCAGTACACGGGCTATGATGTTTTCGGCAACTATTACAATAAAGCCCCGGACTGTATGGCACAGAAGTACGGCCTCGACATCTCTGCCCGGTCATCTGATGGAACGCCGATCGGATCCTCAGACATCCTTACGAGTGCAGAGGTTAATCCGTTCCACGATGCCTGGACTTCCTGAGATGCCCGGGGGAGGTCTTTTTTTTGGCACCGGCCCCGATGGAGGAATCCGGCACATGCCGGATAGTGCGGTTACCGGATCCCGTGCCGGCCGTTTCCGCGGATCGTCCTGTCAATACCAGTAAAAAAAAAATAGCGATCCTATCCCGCGTGGAAACACGTGGACTTGAGCACTTCGACTTCCGTCGGGCTCGTCGGCCCTTCGTTGAAGACTTCCTTCACCACCGAAGCGCCGCAGTATTTCAGCTGGACCCGGGCAGACATCCGCTCCCGTTCCTCGTAATACGATCCCTGGGACACCTCGACCATCCGTTTCATCGAGATCGCGGTGGAGAGGACGAACGCACAGCACCCGGTATCGCCGGGGCTTAAGTCCGCGAGGTCTACTGACGTGAGGAAGACGTGCGCATCGGGAGCTGGAGTGACCCCCGCGATGGTGATGATGTTGTGGGCGCTCTGGAGTTCGATCGTGCGGGGTCTCCCGCCCCGGAGTTCCCTGATTACTTCCGGAGATATGCCGGTTAATGCTGGACACCTCATCGTGATCACCCGTACATCGGAAGGTCTTTTTTCGGCGAGGTCTCGGCTGACTGCTGCACTTCCTCGGCGATCTTGCCCATGCTCTGCTCGATCTCGACCGCCTGCTCGATAAGCGGCTGGATATCGAGCTTGAGGTCGTACATCTTGTTGAGGACCTCGATGGTCGCGGCCGATGCCCGGGGGTCGGGGGCGTTGACCGTCTCGCCGAGGAGCCCGTACGCGGGGATGTTCCGGACCTTGCACTCCGTCAGGAGGCTCGAGGCTATGCCCGAGATGCTGCCGATGGGGAGGACGAGCGTGAGGTCGGCGATCCGCTGGAGGGCTTCTGCGGTTGTCGCGACGCCGAAGACCCGCTTCTCCGGCTCGTTGGTGATGATGCCGGCGATCGTCAGGATCTCCCTGGGTCTGAACGGCTCGAGCCAGTCGAGCATGCCGTTTGTGATCTCGTAACAGATCATCGGGTGGATGGGGATATCGGCGACGACTGCGGCGATATGGTCCTTCTGGTAGAGCCGGACGGGTTCATTGATGACCCCCTTGTTCATCATCGCAAGGGGGGGGAAGTATTTGGAGGTCATCGTTCCTATCAGTTCGAACTCCAGCTGGTCGACCATGTACTGGAGTGCGATCGTACCCACAAGCCCGCTTCCCGGGAAGCCCATCAGGACTGCCGTACCGTCGGAAGGGAGCGGTCTGGACACGATCTTGAGATCGCCGGGTGTGTCTGCCGTCATTAGCTTAACATACACATACTACTAAAAAAGTATTATGCAGGAATATCCCATCAAGCGCGGACTCACCCGGGATCTGGATGCCCGGATTGTCGCGGAGCTCAGGAGCTGTTTTGGCGTCGAGCCGAAGAAGGAAGGGAACGGCTACCGCATTGCGTTCGGGGCGCTCCTGACCCTCGATGTCACGCCGGCAGCCGGGGGGAAGTCCGTGATCATCGACACCCGGTCGGATACGTCCGCCACCGACGAGGTTATCATCGATACCAACAAGCGGTTCCGGCGCTATCTCGACGCCATCACCGGCTTCTCGACCAAGGAACGGGTCAAGCGGGCAAAGAGCGTCGAAGACTAATCCCCCTTTTCCCTGCCCGTTTTTCCCGGTCCTGACCGGGCCCTCCTTCTGTGCAGCTTTTTCATTCCGCCCTGTTATTCTGCAGGGTTTCTTCCGGTCCTGTAACCGCAATCCCGCTCTGCAGGATCCCGGTAGGGAAAAAAAGAGGTTTTGTAAAAACTACCGGCCAGAAAAAGGCGTGCCGGCAGCTGGTTTCCGGTTGTCTTCCGCAACAGAAAATGAGGACGATTACGGTCTCCTGCGGACCCGCGCAGCGAGGATCGCTCCGCCCGCGGCGATGAACGCGAGGGCCGGGCTGAGCCCCGATTCCGGCGTTGGCGTCGGTCCGGGCGTGGCCGGGGTCTCCGGTAAGGAGCTCGGTGACGGCACCGGGGCCGCAGCCGTTACCGGGAGGGTCGGGGGCGTGATCACCGGGGTACGGATCGTGGCGGGCGTGAAGACCGGGTCCCTCCGCAGCGTGTACCCGTAGAGGTTGTTCTGGTCGGCAAAGGCGATCCGGGTCCCGTAACTGTCCACCGCAACCGACCGCTGCCCGATGATCGAGTCGGCTTTGAACGTGGTAAGCAGGTTCCCGCCCCCGTCCAACATGTACAGGTTCCGGTCGACCGATCCCGCGGCGACCGTCAGGCCGTCACGCGAGACCCCCACGGCGTTGACCCACGGCCCCGCGGGGAATGTCCAGCGCTCGATCCCGAACCGGTTTATCGCCCGGACCGTGCCGTCCTGCCCCCCGGTCACGATGACCTGGCAGTCCCCCGAGCACCCCATGTCGGTGATGGTGCCGGGGAAATTCACCATCCAGTTGAGGCCCCCGTTGCGGGTATGGGACGAGACCCGCGTATCCCCGGCGGTTATCACGGTCGAGCCGTCGGCAGAGATCGCGATGAACTGGTCGAGGCTCCCGTTGGAGGTGTCCTGCCAGATGAGGTTCATTGCAGGGCTGAGGAACACCAGCCCCTTATCGGTTGTCGTGACGACGAGCGAGCCGTCGCGGGATATGGCGATGGCCTTCACCAGCGGGAAACTGATGTTCCGGCCGATGAAATCCCCGTTCCATGCCCACGACTGGATGAGGCCGGTGTCGTCAGCCTCAACGACATAGGAGCCGTCTGAAGCGATCCCGACCGCCCGGATGTGGTTGCCGATGTTGCGGGTCCAGACATCCGACCCGGTACTGTCGTACATCACGACGCTGTTGCCGTTTGCGGAGATGACCCAGTTGCCGTCGGCACTCATCGCGGCAATGGTACCGGCTTTCCCGCCCCACCTGCGGTCGCCGGACCACGACCGGACGAGCATCTGGCTCCCGCCCGCGTAGACGACCGACCCGTCGGCAGAGAAGGAGACCCCGGAATAACCCCCCGCGTTGGACGGGGGTTCCTTCCAGTCAAGTACGAGTCCTGCTGCCGATACCGGCGCGGCAAGCCCGGCAATGACGAACAGGGCGATGAAAAGAACAATGCGACTGATTTTCACCATGGTAACCTTTGAAGAATGTGACCCGGCCCGGTTTATCTCGCTTGTGGAAGGCGTCTTTGCCACGGTGACCAAAAGACCCTAAGAACCGTCCCGGGAGAGCGGCAGGCACCGCCATGACAGGCATGTCCCCAACGTTAATTTCACTGGCTTTATCACCGATCCCGGGAGAAATGAGGTTAAGGATGGCAACGTTCGACTGCGACTGGTGCGGGAAGTGCTGCCGGAGTTTCGGCGAGTTCATCAGGATAGAACGGCAGGCCGGCATGCAGGACTACTACTGCAGGTACGCCATTACGGGCGAGGTCTTCCCGGTCCACGTGATTCCGGACTTTGCCGAAGAGATCGACGACGAATATACGGACCCCGGCCCGTCCGGGGGTCCGGGCCGCGCCGGGTGCGTTTTCCTGAGGAAGAACCCCGCGGGCCCGGGGTATGCGTGCGCGGTGTATGCGACCCGGCCGGCGGTCTGCCGGGAGTTCAGGTGCTACCGGATGCTGATCCATGACCGGCCCGGCGGCGAGGTGAGAGGCAGGGTCATCGGCATCGGCGAACTCCGGACCGGGGATGAGAAGCTGGCGGCGGTCTGGGCGGAGAAGATCGCCTGTCTGCCGCACCCGTTTACAACGGGCCACGACGCGGTACAGCACGTGTCAGCACCGGGGGCCGCCCCTGCGCACGGGCATGAAACCCAAATCCTCGCCCACCTCAGCGGGGCCGGCTGCGGGGACGACAGCGAGTGGGTCAGGAGGGTTGTCGCAATCCTCGCGGAACACGGATACCACGGGGACCCGGTGGAGTAACAGCACCTTCCTGTGCCCGGCGTGCCACAGGGTTATGTTCCTCCCGGGCCCTCGATAAAAAAAAAGATTACTCGATAATAATCGCCGGCTTGAACGGCAGTGCCGTCGCCGCTTTCAGGTGGCCGCTCGACTCGGCGTCGGTGATGTGGACCGGCACACCGAACTCCTTCTCCAGGAACTCTTTTGCGTCCTCGAAGACGGCACGCTCGTTGACCGGGGCTTTCGCAAGCGGCCCGACGACATGGGGCGGGAGGCGGTGGATGAGCGTGGTACACTGCTTCGCCGCGTCGGTCGCGTCCTTCCCCCGCTTCCGCATCTCCTCGTTTTTCATGATCTCCTTGATCACGGTGTTCCGGTCGCCCGCGTTTGCGATGGTGGCAAAGATCTCCTGCTTCCATGCCGGGGCAAGGGAGATGGTGATCGACTTCGGGATGATCTGGATGAGCTTCAGGATCGACTCGACGTCCTCGACCGTGCGGGAGAGGAGTTCCTCGGCAAGCTCGATCTTCTCGTTGGTGAGCGCCGGGTCGGCGACCGGCCAGGGGGCGAACGAGACGAGCCCCTCGCCGGCGAGCTCCTTCCAGAGCTTCTCGCCCGTGAACGGGATAAACGGTGAGAGGAGCCGGACCCATGCCGAGCAGAGGGTGTGGAGCTCGCGGCTGCCGTCGCAGTCCTCCGGGAGGCGCCGGCGGTACCACTTCAGGTCGGTCTCGATCCCGAACGAGGCCTCCTGGAGCGCCTGCCGGGTCTGGAAGTTCTCCAGCGCCGCCGTCGTCTTCTCGATGTGCTCCTGCAGCCGGCTGATCAGCCAGCGGTCGATGTCGTGCGGTTCACCGGCAGCGCCTTTTGCCTCCATCACGGTGTTGTAGAACCGCTCGATCTGCTTCCTCGTCGAGAGGACGAGCTCGTTTCTCCAGTCGAAGTCCTGCCACGGCTCGGCTGAGCCCATCAGGAACATCCGGACCGTGTCGGCCCCGAACTCGTTCACCGCGTCCTCCAGCAGGAAGACGTTCCCCTTCGACGACGACATCTTCGCCCCGTTGAGGAGTCCCATGCCGAAGACGACCATTCCCTTCGGGAGCTTGTCCTTCGGGAAGATCGTGACATGGTGGAAGAGCTGGAAGGTGAGGTGGTTACTGATCAGGTCTTTTGCCGAGAACCGGAAGTCGTAGGGATACCAGAAGAGGAACTCCTCCCGCATCGCGTCGAGCTTCTTCTTCTCAGGGAGACCGTCGGACTTTTTGCCGAGGAAGATGTAGTCGAAGACCTCAGGGGTGAGGAGTTTCGGGTCCATGTCCCGGATCTTGTGGGCGATGGTGTAGTACGCCATGTAGATCGTCGAGTCCGAGAGGGGCTCGATGAGCTGGGTTGTGTCCCACGGGAACCGGGTGCCGAGGCCGACCCGTCTTGTGCAGGCCCAGTCCTTGAGCCAGTCGACGGTCCGGTCGAACTCGACCCGGACTTCGGGCGGCACGAGGGCCATGTCCGCGAGCTGGTCGGAGACCTGCTGCTTCCACGCGGGGTCGGAATATTTCAAAAACCACTGGTCGTGGAGGATCTTGACTTTCACCCGGTTGCCGCACCGGCAGACGACCGGCCGGATGTCGAACTCGTACATCACCACCGAGCCGTATTTCTCCGTCATCAGGGCGGCTACTTCGTCCCTCGCGACCCGGACCGGTTTCCCGCCGAACTCTTTGAAGAGCTTCCCTTTCGAGAACTCGGCGGAGTAGATCTCCTGCGTCAGGGCGTCCATCCGGCTGTCCATCTGGTTTGCGATGCCTGCCTTCTCGACTGCCTCCTGCGCCGGAATTTTGCCGTAGCCTTCGACGGTGATGAGCGGGATCGGTTTGATCTGCGTGTACTTCCCTTTCTGCTGGAGGTCGCGCAGTGCGATGTAATCGAAGGGTGCGTGGGCCGGGACGCTCATGACCATCCCGGTCGCCATGTCGGGGTCGACGAAGTCGGCGGGGAGGATCGGGACTTCCCCGCTGAGGGGGTGCGAGACCTTCCTGTCGATGAGGTCTTTGCCGGGGATCTCTTCTTTGATCTCGACCGTGTGGTCCTGGAGGGCGAGCTTGTCGGCTGCCTCGCGGCTCACGATCCACGCCTTCCCGTCCACGAGCGCCTTCACGTAGGTTACGTTCGGGTTTGCCCAGAGGTTGGTGACCCCGTGGATGGTCTCGGGCCGGAGGGTCGCGGTCGGGATGAACGCGTCGCCGTACCGGAACATGACGAGGGTGAATTTGATCACTTCGGCCTTGTCCCCTTCGAGGAGGTCGTGGTCCCCGACCGGGTTCTCGTCGACCGTGCAGTACCGGACCGGGTGGGCGCCCTTGATGACGTGGCCCGCCTCGTACAGGTGCTTCCACTGCCACTCGATGAACTTGGAGTAAGTGGGGTCCACGGTGATGAACCGGCGGCGCCAGTCGATGGAGAGGCCGCAGGCGGTCATGACCCGCTGGTACTCGGCGGCGAAGTGCCGGACGATGGTTAAGGGGTTGGTGAACTCCTCGAGCACGTTCTGCGGGACCTTGTACAGGTCGCGGTAGAGCCGGATGGTCTTCTCGTCGCGGTTTGCGATCCGTTTCGAGATGCCGACGACCGGTGCCCCCGTGACGTGGAAGGCCATCGGGTACAGCACCTGCCTGCCCCGCATCCGGTAAAACCGGGCGACGACGTCGGGGACGATGTAGGTCCGGCCGTGGCCGACGTGCATTGCCCCGCTCGGGTACGGGTAGGCGACGTTGAGATAGAACTTCTCAAGTTTTGACGGGTTCGACTCGAATGCGTGGGCCCACTGCTCGTGCGCCTCTTCCTCGAATTTTTTGAGATCGAATTCGCTCACGATCGGTTCACCTTGTCTTATACCGGCCTCAGCCTGATGTTCTCGTTGTTCTGGTAGCGCCGGATCATCTCCTGCGCGATGCTCGAGTTCTTGGCAAGGTGGATCTCGCCGGTCTCGTTGACGGTTGCCGTGAAGAGGTACTCCTTGCCGGCGAAAACGTCGACGATCCTCCCGCTCTGCTCGGGCGCGATGATCGTGAGCTGCTTCTTGTCGGTCGTGATCTTGATCCCGCCGCCGAGGTTCATCTCCTCTTCGGCCGGCCGCTGCACGCCCTGCGCCGCCTGCTGCCGGTCGAACTCGGACCGGGGCTTGATGTCGATCCCGATCCCGATCTTGTTGACGATGGCCGAGATGTTCTTCCCGCCCTTGCCGATCGCGGCCGGGACGTCCTTGTCGTCGATGTACACGGTTGCCTTCGTGTCGGAGACCATCTGGACGTCGACGAAGCCCTCGGTGTACCGGCCGATCTCCCGCTGGATCTCCTTCTCCGTGAGCTTCCAGCCGGTCGGTTCGCTCTCCTTCTTCCCGGGCTCCGCGGACGCTGCCGGCCCGCGGATTGAGGTCGGTGCAGCGACCGGCTGGCCGATGGCCTGCACGTGGGGAGGCTTTGCCGCCGGCACGGCCGGGGCGATGACGGGCATCACGATGGTCTCGCCATCGTACCGGAAGATGTCGAGGACGAGCTCGCCCGTCTCGTGGTCGTGGACCGTGGTGACGGGCCGGATGTGCAGGTCGCCTGCCATCCCCTCGGGGACCTTGATGGTGAACCCGACGTCGTAGACTTTCGTGATGATGCCCTCCTTGACAAAGACGATGGTGTTGATGATCTGGGAGAGGACGGAGAAGTCGACCCGGTCGGAGAAGCGCTGGAGGGCGTCCCGGACGCCGTTTGCGTGGATGACGCCGACCATGCCGAGGCCGGCGAGGCGCATGTCGCCGAAGACCGAGAAGTCCTCGGTCTTCCGGAGCTCGTCGAAGACGACGAAGTCGGGCCGGACGAGGAGGAGGACGTCGGCAGTGTTGACCATGCTCCCGTCGAGCGTGGTGTACTGCGTGATGTTGTCCGGGACCTGGAGCTCGCGGGGGGCTTCCATGGTCTTGACGATGTAGCCGGAGTCGGAGAGGAAGGTCGCGACGCTCTGGGCGAGCGTGGTCTTGCCGGATCCCGGTGCGCCGGCGATGATGAGGCCACGCCGATCGCTCTTCAGCCGGGTCCTGATGATCTCGGACTTGGCGTAGTTGTCGAGCGTGACATCGACCCGGGGCCTGACCGCGGTGATCTCCATCCCGTCCGAGAACGGCCGGCGTGCGATCGAGATCCGCATGGAGCCGATCTGGACGACGGTGATGCCCCGCTTCTCGATCTCGATGAAGCCGTCGGGGTCGCGCTTGGCCCGCTCGAGGATCTCCTGCGCGAGGTTCCGGAGCTCGTACTCCGTGACCGGCTGGTCGCGGATCTTCACGAGTTTCATGTCGGAGATCGTCCCTTTCTTCGCGGACGGCGGGACCCGTTCCTTGAGGTACACCGCGATGGTGTGCTCGTCGAAGAACTGGTCGATCCCGAGCGGGACGAAGTCGGTGACCTGCGGTTTTAAGTAGATGACGTCGAGGCCCTTTGCCCGTGCGACCTCAGCCTGCACGAAGTCGCTCGTGATGAACCGGGCCTTGTTCTCGATCGCGATCCCCCGGATCATCGAGTCGATCTCCCCGCCGCTCGCGAGCTTGACCTGCTCGAGCGAGGGCCTGATGCCCGAGAACTTGAGCTCGATGATCTTCTCCTCCGCGAGTTTCACGAGCGACTGCAGCTCGTTTAAGCCCGAGAACCCGATCTCCCGCCCGTTGTTTGCCTGGGCCTCGAGTTCCGCGATGACCGCCTCGGGGACGATTATTGTTGCACCCTTGTATTCACCTGCTTTTATCATGGAGGTTATGCGCCCGTCGATGAGGACGCTCGTATCCGGTACCAGAATCAAAATTATTCACTCCTTATGGTCTTCTATGGTATGCTATGCTATGCTATTCGGATCAACGACCGTGGATCGTTGATAAGGTAGATATTACCGTTTGGGGTTTATAAATGGTGAGGGGGTGCACCAACGGTGCACTCCCGAGCCATGAGAAGATTCGAAGAATCTTCGAGTTGTGAGGGGAGTGGGGATTAAATCCGGAGGGGTAAATATTTTGAAAAATCCCCCCCCAAAAAAAAATTATGAAAAACTACAAAAAAATCGTCTGTTATCAGCATTTGAAAATTTTATGAATTAATATATACTCATAATTGCATTATAATTATTTTAGGGTGTTGATTTTGGATTCATTCAAAGACACTTGTTATGTGATAATGCCTTTCAGTGAAACTACGCTGCATAGCGAAGAATATTGGACAAATCATTTTGAATTTTTTCTTAAGCCATTTATTGAAAAACGTTTGAAAATGAATGCACGGA
>DATKMN010000154.1:0-3860 GCA_035541835.1 Methanoregula sp. | reverse complement strand
TCTCTTCCCGGGGACCGGTGTTGCCGATTGCCTCGACCAGTACCTCGACAGGGTTCCTCTTGGTCTTCTTGTGGATGATCTCGAATGCATCCCGCACGATCCCTATTGCCAGCTGCTTCTTGCCGGTATTATTCTCGGTCTGCATCAGGCGGTTGATCAGCCTTTCTACAATCATCATATTGGCCTTATTGAACTCCTGGCGCGAGAACTTGCCGCAGGAGTGGGGGATGATCTGGGGGGTGAGATTGACATACCGGACGAGGCTCGGGTCGGTTACCTGGACCTCGGATACATCCCACTTGTTGAAGAGGAGCTTCTTTGCTTCGGGCTTCGCTTCGGTCTTTACTGCTGCTTCTGCCATTACGATCACCTGCGCGGTTTCTCCTTCCTGCCGATGACCATCTCATGGAGGCAGACATTGTTCACGCTCGTGACCACGTACCGGACCCCAGGGATGTCTCCCATGGACCGGCCGAGACGACCGCCGATACCCTCGATTTCAACCTCATCGTGCTCATCGATGAAGTTGATGGCACCATCGCCAACCGCAAAGGCGGTGACCTGACGACCGTTCTTGATCAGCTGCACGCGCACGCATTTCCGTATCGCCGAGTTGGGCTGCTTGGCCTCAACACCGACTTTCTCGAGCACGATACCCCTCGCCTGCGGAGCGCCTTCCAGCGGATCCGACTTAACATCGAGGTTGAGTTCGCGGCGGGCGTAGTTCTTGTCGCTCCACCGGAATTTTTTGGAGTCCCGAACCAGTTTTCTGGCTGCGAATTTACCCTGTCCCATTAAAGAGCCTCATTTCAGTTGTTTTTGTGGTTATCGATAACCCACGCTGAGATATACACTAGGGCGGGGAACCGATTTATAAATTGTGGCATCCACCTGCCTGTCTTACACTATTGATCCTCAGGCATAATAACATTATATCTTCCCGGGCCCAAATGTTCTGCAATGAAAGTCGGGATCTATAAAGAGGTGCAGATAGACACCAGCCATCGCCTCCTCCATTACCACGGGAAGTGCGCGAATCTCCACGGGCACCGGTGGAAGATCGAGGTCTGGATGGAGGGCGAACCGGACCCGGCAACGCAGATCGTGATCGATTATAGCGTTATCAAGAAAATTGTGGACAAGTACGACCACCAGATCATCCTCAATAAGGACGACCCGATGGTCCCCCGCATCGCAGAGTTCCACCCGGTAATCACCACGCCCGGCGACCCGACAAGTGAACTCATCGCCTCCCTGATCCGGGACGACCTCACCGTTGCCTGCCGCGAACTGGGACTCAGCGCGAACGTATCAAAGATACGGGTGTGGGAATCGCCGACATCCTGCGCCGAGATTACATAAATGAAGATCACCGAGATTTTTTACAGCCTCCAGGGGGAGGGTATACGTCAGGGCGCTCCCTGCCTCTTTGTCCGGCTCGCGGGCTGCAACCTTTCCTGCCGCTGGTGCGATACGAAGGATGCACTCACCGGCGGAATCGCAATGAGCGAGGACTATATTCTCGAGCAGTGCTGGCGCCAGAACCCGCGGTACGTCTGTATCACCGGTGGCGAACCGCTCCTCCAGACGGATGCACTCCTGCCGCTGCTCGCATCGCTCAAAAAACGCGGGACTGTAATCGATATCGAAACAAACGGCACGATCGATTTTACCCCGGTCCAGCAGTACGCCTCGGTCTGCATGGACGTGAAGTGTCCGTCATCGGGAGAGAAGAGCGATCTCGCACTGCTTTCCAAGATCCGGGCTGAAGATTCCGCGAAATTTGTTATTGCTGATGAAGAGGACTGTCGGTACGCCCATGAAGTTATGGACGGCTGCCCCATTGACGGCCCGATCTTTTTTTCCCCGGTGTACGGGGCGGACATGGCACCGATCGTCCGCTATATCCTCATCAACAGCCTCCCGGTCCGGTTCCAGCTCCAGCTGCACAAAGTCATCGGGGTGAAATGAAGATGGAGATCTTCCGTGGCAGACGCCTCTGGATAGAGAAATCGAACGTGAAGTTCCCGAACGGTGTCGAAGCAGAGAAGGTGACCGTGCACCCGGGCTGTGCGGTTGCCATCCTGCCGGTGACCTCCAACGGTTACTTGCTCCTGCGCCAGTACCGGTACGCAATCGGGCAGTACATATACGAGGCGCCGGCCGGGACCATGGAGGCTGGGGAGGACCCGCTGGAAACCGCGCACCGCGAGCTCATCGAAGAGGCCGGCGTCGCGGCGGGAACGATGATTCCCCACGGGTTCATCTATACCACGCCCGGGTATACTGATGAGAAGATCTGGCTCTTTGAAGCCCGTGACCTCTCGCCCTCGCACGCCTTTGAAAAAGATGCTGACGAAGTGATCGAAGTGATAGACGTCACCAGAGAACGGACGGCTGCGATGGTAGCCGATGGCACCATCTGCGATGCAAAGACGATCTGCCTGCTCCACCGGTGCAGGGAGGGATAACCATGCGTATTATCTTCACCATGGCCGTCATTACCTGCCTGATCGTGCTTGCACTTTTTGCCGGCTGCACGAGCAGCTCCCCGGCCCCGTCTTATTCAGTTGACAGCAATGGTATCCTATCGGTCGGCTGTGTACCGATCACCACGAACGAGACCGTGATCTTTGCAAACGAGACCTATACCGAATCGCAGGTGATCCTCCATACTCAGACCGGTGACGTCACCACCTACCTCAGTTACCCCGGGGAGCCAAAAGCCGTCCTGCTGTATCTGCCGGGAGCCGGGGAAAAGATTACCGGCCATTCAGGAAGGATGGTCCAGTACGCCGCTGACGGGTATGCTTTCATGTTCCTCGATTACCGCGGCCGGGGCGGGGAAACGGCCGGCTACCCGTTCAACCCCAACACGGATTACGCGCTCTTCAAGAACAAGGAATGGCCCGAATACTACCAGACCGTCTGTGATATTTCATCGGCCCGGGTCATGCTCACTTCACGATTCAATGTCCCGGTCTATGCAATGGGGGGGAGCAACGGCGGGCGGTATGCCGCGGTGGCAGCCGGCGTTGACAAGAATTTTGCCGGCTACATCGGGATCTCCACCGCGGACTGGGGCATAAAAGATGCCGTGATCGCACAGGGCGGATCGGGAGATATCCTCCGGTTTGCCGAATCGCTGGAGCCCAGCACCTACCTGCCCGCGATCTCACCCCGCCCGGTCTGGATGTACCACAACGCAACTGACCCAATCATTCCCTTTGCACAGGGACAGGCGCTCTACGCCACAGCAAGCGAGCCAAAGAATTTCACCGAATTTAACGGCGACCACGGGATCAACCCGGATGTCGATAACCGGCTCATGGCACTCTTGGCGCAAATTTATGGCACACGAATGTGAATAGGTATTAGCTTTAATTTCTGAGGATGAAATCCGCCCATGACAGAGACCGAGGAGATGGACGAGGCGCGCAAGCGCTACGAATTTAAAAAGACGCTGGAAAAACTGGAAGCGCAGGAAGGGGACGGGACGGAGCTGATCACGCTCTACATCCCGCCCGACAAGCAGATCCACGATGTGACCGGCCAGCTCAGGGACGAGTTCGGCCAGTGTGCGAACATCAAGAGCAAGCAGACGAGAACAAACGTCCAGAGCGCCATCTCCTCGATCCTCTCGCGGCTCAAGTACTACAAGCGCCCGCCGGAGAAGGGCATGGCGGTCTTCTGCGGCACGGTCAGGCTCTACGGGGACCGCACCGATCTCCAGTGTACGGTCATCGAGCCGCCCGAGCCGCTCAACCTCTATATGTACCGCTGCAGCTCCAATTTCGAGCTCGAGCCCCTCAAGCAGATGCTGGAGGAGAAGTACGTGTACGGCCTCCTCGTGCTCGACC
>DATKMN010000153.1:0-6933 GCA_035541835.1 Methanoregula sp. | reverse complement strand
GGGTCGCCGCCCTTGAGCCGGACCACGCGTTTTCCAGCCTTTGCCCGGTCCACGATGAGCGATTCGATCTCAGCCTGCTCGAGGACGTGCCGGCCGCCGTACTTTCCGCAGTCGATGCGTTCTGCCCCTCCCGGGAGGGTCGAGAGGATCTCCTCGCCCGGGAGCTGGTCGTAGAGAACGACATCGGCGGAATCGATCACCGCCCGAGCCCGCTTCGTGAGCAGGCCCTCGCCGCCGGGGCCGGAGCCGACCAGGAACACCTTTCCCGTCATGGCACGAGCCCCAGCCGCGCGTAGGCTTCGTCGATAAGGGGCTGCGCACGCGTTTTGAGTTTCCTCCCCTCTTCCCGGGCTTCCTCGAGGTTCGTTACGTCGGCCTCGATCCGCTCGGTCTTCTTCCCGTCAAGCGAGAGGACCTCGGCGACCAGGTGGCCGGCCCGGCAGTGGATCCCGATCGGGGTGTAGCAGCCGCCGCCGAGCTGCTCCATCACCGCCCGCTCAGCCGCGACATCGGTCCGGGTCTGGGGGTGGTCGAGGGCAGAGAGGATCTCCATGATCGAGGGGTCTGCCCGGCTCACGACCGCGATCGTCCCCTGGTTCGGGGACGGGACGAACTTATCCACCGGCAGGCGTTCGCCGGGGATGCGCAGGCCGAGACGGGTGAGCCCGGCTTCGGCGAGGATGATCGCATCGTACTCCCCCGCGCTCATCTTCCGGATGCGGGTATCGACATTGCCCCGCAGGTCCTTTGCGGTCACGCCGGGGTCGTGGCGGAGAAGCTGTGCCCGCCTCCGGGTGCTCGAGGTGCCCACCACCCGGACCCGTTCTATCGGGCAGTTGTGGGCGATGAAGTCGGCCGCAGAGTCGCGCTTGAGGATCGCGGAGGTGAAGAGCCCCGACGGCCGGAAGGCCGGGATGTCCTTCATGCTGTGCACCGCGCAGTCGATCTTTCCGGAGAGGATCGCTTCGTCGAGGGCACGGACGAAGACCCCCTGCCCGCCGATCTCGTGGAGGGGGACCTGCGTGTTCGTGTCGCCCTCGGTCGCGATGATGACCTGTTCCGGGACGATCCCTTTCGCTTCCAGTTTTCTGCAGACCGTGTCAGCCTGTGCAAGGGCGAGCTTGCTCCCCCGTGTCCCGACTTTTATCGACATTGTGCGTACGCCTGTGCAATGGTGGTGCAGTCCTGTTCCGTGTGCGCTGCCGAGAGGAAGTTCGTCTCGAACTGGGAAGGGGGGAGGAAGATGCCGCAGTCGAGCATGCCCGCCCAGAACCGGCCGAAGGCTTCGGTGTCGCACTCCTTTACTTCCCGGTAATTCTTCGGGGGCTCGGGGCGGAAGAAGTACTTGAACATCGAGCCGCTCCTGACAAACGATCCGTTCCCCGTGCCCGCGATCGATTCCCCGATGGCCCGGGCCCGCTCCGCGAGTTTTGTATACAGGGCGGGGCGGTCGTGCAGCCACCGTACCGTCGCGAGCCCGGCGGTCAGCGAGAGCGGGTTCCCCGAGAAGGTGCCGGCCTGGTACACCGGCCCGGCCGGGGAGACGAGCTCCATGATCCCGCGCCTTCCCAGGAAAGCGCCGATGGGGAGGCCCCCGCCGATGATCTTTCCGAGCGTGGTCAGGTCGGGCTTCACCCGGTACTGCACCTGGGCTCCGCCGATCCCGAGCCGGTACCCGGTGATCACTTCGTCGAAGATGAGGAGGACCCCGTACGTCCGGGTGATCTCCCGGATGTCCTGCAGGTACGTCCCCTCCGGAAGGACCGGGCCGATGTTGCCGAGGACCGGCTCGATGATGAGCGCCGCGATATCGTGGTTGGTGGAGAGGAGGGTCTCGAGCGCCTCGGCATCGTTGTATGGCACCTGCCGGGTGTGGGCGACGAGTTCGGGAAGGACGCCTGCAGAGTCGGGGACCCCAGTGGTGGTCGCACCCGACCCGGCTTTGACGAGCACTGCATCGTGGGCCCCGTGGAAACCCCCTTCGATCTTGACGATGTCTTTTTTACCGGTGAACCCGCGGGCGACCCGGATCGCGGCCATCGTGGCCTCCGAGCCGCTCGAGACGAACCGCACCATGTCCATGCCGGGGTGGTCGCCGGTTATGATCCGGGCGAACTCCGGTTCGAGTGGCGACGGGGTGCCATAGAGCCAGCCGCGTTCGAGCTGCGATGCGACGGCCCGGCGGATCTCCGGGTGGGCATGCCCGAGGATGAGCGGGCCGTAGGCCATGCAGCAGTCGATGAGGGTGTCGCCATCCACGGTCCTGAGGTGCGAGCCGGCCGCTTCCGCGGTGTAAAACGGGTACGGCCTGATCGCACGGACGGGGCTGCTGACCCCGCCGGGCATGAGCGTTTTTGCCGTGGCAAAGAGTTCACTGCTTTTCATCGAGCCACCCGGCGACCTCGCCTGCAAAGTACGTGATGATCAGGTCGGCTCCCGCCCGCTTGATGCAGGTGAGGCTCTCGAGAACCGCTGCCTTCCGGTCGATCCAGCCCCGGCCGGCTGCGCCCTGGATCATCGAATATTCGCCGCTCACCTGGTAGGCCGCCACGGGGAGGCCCAGCGTCGCGACCTCGGCGAGCACGTCGAGGTAGAACCCTGCCGGTTTCACCATCAGGATGTCGGCCCCCTCGGCCGCATCGAGCTGCGATTCGAGAAAGGCCTCGCGGCTGTTTCCCGGGTTGATCTGGTAGGTCGAGCGGTCCCCGAACGAGTACCCCGATCCGGCGGCTTCCCGGAACGGGCCGTAGAACGCGGAGGAGAACTTGGTGGAATAGGACATGATCAGGACTTCCTCGTAGCCTTCCGAGTCGAGCGCTGCCCGGATCGAGGCTACCACGCCGTCGAGCATGCACGAGGGCGCGACGATGTCGGCCCCGGCCCCCGCGTGGCTCACCGCGATGCGGTCCATGAGTTCGAGCGACGGGTCGTTGAGGAGGTCGGGTCCGCACCGGGTCTCGCCGACGATCCCGCAGTGGCCATGGGAGGTGTACTCGCAGGCGCAGACGTCCGTGATGACCACGAGCCGGGGCACTTCGGCCTTGATCCGCCGTATTGCCCGCTGGACCACTCCTTCCGGGTCGTATGCAGAGGTGGCCTGCGGGTCCTTCTCCTTCGGGATGCCGAAGAGGAGCACCGCGTGGATCCCCTTCCGTGCGAGGTCGCCGGCAACGGCCGCGATGCCGGAGACCGGGTACCGGAACTGGCCCGGCATCGCCTCGATCGGACAGGGCTCCTCGAGGGTCTCGTCGACAAAAAGGGGGGCGACGAGGTCCTGCTTCGTGAGGGTGACTTCACGCAGGAGCGGCTGGATATTCCGGGACCGGGACCTCCTCATCCGTCGTTCGGGAAACATGCGAAAGAACGCCACATCCTGCTGCTGGTGATTACATTTTTTCTCATCCAACGGTATATAGACTTCCCTCTAGTTCCGGGTGCCGTCCCGGGTACTGTCCCTGGTACTGTCCCGGCCGGCCCCTCCCGGCCCGCGGGAGATCTGCCGGAGGTTCCCCGCGAGCCGGAGCGAGCTCATGACCAGGTTCCGCAGGTCCTCCTGCGTGTACCGGTTGTTCTCGATCTGCGCCCAGTCTTTCGTGGTGTCCTCGTCGTTTTCCCCGACCCACGAGGCGATGGCGACCTCGGGCGTGGTGAACCCGAGCCAGGAGAAGAAGTTGAGGAGGTTTCCCGCCACGTGCTGGATCCCGTCGACATGGCCGACTATGATGAGCCCGGCGACCTTGCCGGAGATCATCCGGTTGCCGAACCACGAGTACTGGTTCTCGATGGCGTTCATCCGCTCGACAAACTTCTGGACAAGCGCGGTATGGTTGTTCCACCGGATCGGCGTCGCGAGGAGAAGGACGTCGCAGGCCAGCACGGCATCGTAGATCACCTGCATCTGGTCGTCGTCGTACTTGAGCGAGCTCTGGCAGGGGTAGGTGCAGTACCCGGGGTTCTCGGAGTAGTTCCCCTCGCAGTCGTAGATCTTCAGGTCCTTGATCCGGAGGAAGGTGGTGTCGCAGCCCAGATCCTTGCACGAGCCGAGGGCCCTGATGAGCAGCCGCTCCGACTTGCTCATCCCCGCCTCCTGCCGGCTCGAGCCGGAGAGGCCGAGCACCTTTATGCCCCGGACCGCGGCAGTGTCGACCGGGGGGATGGTGTTGATCCCGAACTTCCGCCCGACCAGTGGCGCAGGCATGAAGAGTGATCAAAGGAACCGGGTAATAATCTTATTCCCGGATCCCGGGTTTCCCACATAGGAGCCGGGCCCTGCGATGAACACCTGCATCCGCGCATCTCCCCGCCCGGGCAGGATGCAGAAGGCAGCCGCTCTCCGGCCCTTTCGCCGGCAGCCCACAGGTTTTTACCGGAGACCGCCCAAACTGGATCATGCATCCCCGTCCGGTCCTGATCCTGGCATTCCTCGCGTGTATCCTTCTCGCCTTCGCCGGCTGTACGCAGGCGCCGGGCCGCGCGAACGCGACAACGCCGGAGCCGGCAGTCTTACTCAACCTGTCTTCCCTCGGCCTGGCAACGGGCGATCTCCCCGCAGGATATACGCTGGTGGGGGGCCGGGAAAAAACGCTCTCCGATGTCGGGCAGATGGCAAAAGACCTCGGCTGGCAGGGCGGGTATGAACTGAGGTTTGCGGATTCGGCAGTCGACGATGTGAACGGGACGGGCATCGTCCAGTCGATCGCGATCTACCCGGAGAAGAACATACCCGGCATCATCGCGATGGTGAACAGCCAGGACCGTTCAGACGATACGCTCCGCTACACGAACCTGAGCCTGCCGGGGATCGGCGATGCGGCCGCGGGCTTCTACGGAAAAGCTCCCGCGCAGATCGTAGTGAAGCCTACCAACCAGAACCCGCTCGCCACGGGGAACGGGAGCCACGACGTCGAGGTAGTTTACCCCCGCGATATCGCGGAAGCCATCTTTGCAAAAGGGCAGGTCTTCGAGGTCATCCGTATCACCGGCCCGGGGGCAGACCCGTCGCTCGCCGGATCGCTGGCGGGGACCGCGTACGGGAAGATCCCGTAAATAATCGGTTGAAGACACCCCATCCTTTTTTACCCTGCCTCTCCCAACCAGAAGTGATCGGACGAGAAGGAGAGATGAGGAGATGGAGTTTAAGGACATTGTCATGCAGCGGTACGCGACCAAGCAGTTCGACGGCCGGATGATCGAGGAAGAGAAACTCTTTGCGCTCCTCGATATCATCCGGTTCTCCCCCTCGGCGTTCAACCTCCAGCCGTGGAAGATCAAGATCGTCACGGCGTCGCGGATCAAGGCTGCGCTCCGCCCCCACACCAACGACCAGGCGCAGGTCACCACCTGCTCCCACCTCCTCGTCTTCTGCGCGAACACCGAGTTCGAAAACCTTATGGACCGTGTGGAGCAGGGGATGACCGCTGCCGGAATCCCCGCTGACCTCATCGCGACCTACATGGGGCTGATGAGGGGCTATCTCGGGGCCATGACCCCGGAGCGACGTATGGCGTTTGCCCGTGAGCAGATCCACCTCGCGCTCGCAAACGCGGTCAACGGCGCAAAATCGCTCGGGCTCGACTCCTGCCCCATGGGCGGGTTCGACCCCGCGGGATATGCAGAAGCGCTGTTCCTCCCCGACGAGTATGTACCGGTCGTCCTCTGCGCCGTCGGCTATGCGGCGGACAAGCCGCTCCCCAAGTGGCGGTTCCCCCGGGAAGAGGTGTTCTTCTGAATCCGAGCGGCCTTCAGGCTGCGAGGAGGAGAAGAACTCATCAGAGTTCTTCGACTTGATTTTTCAACGGCCTTCAGGATGCGAGGAAGAGAAGAACCCGCAAGGGTTCTTCGACATGAGAAACAAGAGTTACCTTCGCAATTATCAAAAGTAGGGAGAAAATAACCGCTCGTCAATCCTTCTTCCGGATCCTGTCCCCGTGCATGATCGCCCGGAGGAGCGCCTCCGCCCCTTCGAGGTCGTCATCCTCGGCACACGAGCGGATGGAGAACGTGGCGTCGGTCAGGAGCTTCTTTGCAAGGACTCTTGAGAGGTCGTCCACGATCCCTGCCGTCCGCTCGTCTGCGTCCCCGATCCGGGCCAGGGCGCGGTCGCGTTCCCGGACCCGGACCGCTTCTGCCCATGTGTGGAGCGACGCGAGGGCGTCGTCCGCGGATTTCCGGTTGAGGTGCCGGAGGAAGAGGGCGAGCTCCTCTTCGACGAATGCCCGGGCGCGGCCGGCCTCGGCTTTCCGGGTGCTCATCGTCTTCTCGTTGATCTCCCGGAGGTTGTCGATGGAGAAGAGCCGGACGCCGTCGATCCGTTCCGCACCCTCCTCCACGTCCCGGGGCTGGGCGATGTCGATGAGGATGAGCGGCCGGGGGTGGCCCTCGACCGGCCAGCACCGGTCCCGCATCGCCTGCGTAAGCTCCTTTACGTGGATGACCGGGTGGGGGGCCGAGGTGCAGGAGATCACGACGTCCGAGAGGGTGAGGTAGTGGTAGAGCTCAGACATCCGGACGGCCTTGCCGCCGATCTTTGCCGCGAGGACCTCTGCCCGGCCGAACGTCCGGTTGGCGACGTACATCGCGGTGAGTTTCCGGGCCGCGAGGGCCTGTGCGACGAGGAGGCCCATCTCGCCGCTGCCGATGACGAGGATGTGCTTCCCGTCCAGGGTGCCGATCTGGGACTCGGCGAGGAGGACCGCGGCCGAGCCGACCGAGACTGCCCCCCGGTTGATCTGCGTCCGTTTCCGGACCTCGATGCCGACGTGTATCGCCTTGTTGAGGGAGAACTCGAGGAGCTGGCTTGCGGTGCCGGCTTCCTGCGCATCCGCAAGGGCCTTCCGGAGCTGCCCGATGATCTGGTCCTCCCCCACGATCATCGAGTCGATGCCGGCCGCGAGGGTGAAGAGGTGGGAGAACGCCTCCTTCCCCTCGACCACG
>DATKMN010000152.1:0-19454 GCA_035541835.1 Methanoregula sp. | reverse complement strand
GGTTCGAGGAGATCAACTGTTTCGAGCGTTACCTCTCCGACAACGGGATCGTTGTCCTGAAGATATTTCTGAATGTCTCCAAAGATGTCCAGAAGAAGCGTTTCCTCGAACGGGTGGACGAGCCGGAGAAGAACTGGAAGTTCTCGGCGCATGACATCCAGGAGCGGAAGTTCTGGGACCAGTACATGCTCGCATACCAGGAGATGATCGCGGCGACGAGCACCCCCTACGCCCCGTGGTACGTTGTCCCGGCAGACCACAAGTGGTTTACCCGGCTGGCTGTCACCGCGATCATTTCAGAGACCCTCGACCGGCTGAAACTCTCGTACCCTGTTGTCAGCAGCGCAGAGAAGGAAGAGCTCCTTGCTGCAAAAGCGGAGATGGTGGCGGAGGACGACGGGACAGGCTCCCGGCCGGGCCGGAAGAAAACGATCGGGAAAAACCGGAAATAACCGCCAGGAAAACCGGGCCCCGGTACGGGAATGGGCGCACGCCGGTTTTACACTGCGTGGGCGTTCGGCTGTCCAAAAACCTGATTGACTTTCCCGTTTTTTTAAATCAGGTCCCCGGATCCCGGAATGCTCCCGATCCGTTCTGCAAGTTTCTTCCCGTGCGATCCATTCCAGTACAGCTTCCGGCACCGGGGGCACCAGTAAAAGACAAACCCGGTCTTCTCCCGGGGGGCATACCCCGTCCCCGCAATTTCCTCCGGCGAGGCCGGCCGGAGGCCCGTGTTGCAGATCGAGCACCGCGTAAGACGGAGCCGCTGCGTGATGAGCTCGTTATCGACGAGCTGCCGGACCTGGTCCATCACTTCTTCCGAGCGGATGAAGACGGCCTGTCCGCCGCCCCTCCGTGCCAGTTCCGCGTCACGGGTAAGGAGGATCCGGCCCTCCTGCACTGCACGTTCGAGGAGGAGCGTGTCCTCTTTCGTATTCCCCGGCTCCAGCTCGTTGGCACTGATCGTGTCGTACCCCATGAACCGGAGGTAGCGCGTAAGGGTGCCGAGCATCCGGTCGGCGATGAAACGTGCCTCGTGGAGGGATTCAGCTGACATTCCTGATAATTTCAATCTTCCCGCCGCATTTCCCGCACTGTGTCCCGTCGAGCATGAGGACCCGTGTATCGAACCCCGACCGCTCGATGAGGGTGGCCCCGCAGTACGGGCAGAAGGTGTTCTCGTACCGGTTGCTCCGGACATTCCCGAGATAAGGGTACCGGAGACCGAGCTCCCTGGCCCTCCGGTAGATCTTCTCGAGGGTCCCAAGCGGTGTCGGGCCCCGGTCGTTCATCTTGTAATCGGGATGGAAGGCAGAGAAGTGCATGGGGGTATCGATCCCGAGGTGTTCTATGACCCACCGAATAAGCTGGTCCATCTCGTCCATGCTGTCGTTGAGGCCCGGGATGACCAGGGTCACCGTCTCGATATGCATCCCGAGCTCACGGGCGACGATCGCGGAGTCGAGGACGGGCTGGAGCCGGGCGCCGCAGATCTTCTTATAAAAATCATCGGTGAACGCCTTGAGGTCGACCCGGTAGGCTCCGAGCATGGGCGCGATCTCGCGGAGGGCTTCTTCCGTGATGTATCCGTTCGTTACGTAGATGGTCCCGAGCCCCCGTGTCCGGGCGATGGTCCCCATATCGAGGGGATACTCGTGCCAGATCGAGGGCTCGTTGTATGTCCATGAGATGCTCGAACTGCCGGTGGCGACTGCCCGCTCCACCCCTTCTTCCGGGCTGAGCGGCCGGAGCAGGGCGCCTTCGAGCTCCGCCCGGGAGATGTGCCAGTTCTGGCAGTGCTCGCAGTGGAAGTTGCAGCCGATGCCGCCAAGCGAGTACGAGAGGGTGCCGGGCAGGTAGTGGAACAGGGGCTTCTTCTCGATGGGGTCGACTGCCTCCGCCGCTATCTTCCCGTAGGTCCGGGCATCGAGCACCCCGCCCTCGTTCCACCGGATCCCGCAGATCCCGTGGGCCCCGTCCCTGATCACGCACCGGTGATTGCAGAGCGAGCACTTCACCGTAGTGTTTTCGAGCCGGGCGTACTGGCGGGCTTCGTGGGTGACGGGCATGGCACGGGAGGAAATGGCCGGGCGGATTATTCTGGTTTTTCCCCGGTCCCTGCGGCTTCATCATCGTCCGATTCGAGGACGAACGAGCCGCGGTATCCACACTTCTTGCACAGGTACACTTGTCCGATGTACCCTCCGGCGACCGGAAAGATCTGGTCGCTCTTGCATCGCGGGCAGTAGAGCATGGTCAGGAACACTATAAGATATCCTCCTACAAAAACTAGTGCAATGAAGAAGCTGGTCATCTCCCTCGGCGGCTCGATCCTCATTCCGGGCCTTGAATCCCACACCATCCGGGAATACCTCCCGGTGCTCCGGGCGATTGCGAAGAACCACCGGCTTTTCGTGGTGGTGGGAGGGGGCGGCGAGGCACGGCGGTACATCGCGGTCGCCCGGGATCTCGGCGTCGACGAAGGGACCGGCGACGAGATCGGCATCCTGATCACCCGGCTGAACGCGACCCTCCTCATCGCGGCGCTCGGCGACGATGCGTACCCGAAGGTTGCGGAGAGCCACGCGGAGGCAAAGAAGTTCGCGGAGTCGGGAAAGATCGTGGTGATGGGCGGGATCACCCCCGGCCAGACGACCGACGCGGTAGCGGCGGTCCTCGCGGAGCGGGTCGGCGCTTCGGTCTTCATCAACGCCACCTCGGTCGACGGGATCTACTCGGCAGACCCGAAGAAGGACAAGAAAGCGAAGCGGTTTTCGGCACTGACGCCGAAAGAACTGCTGGAAATCGTCGGGAAGACCGGCCTTGGCGCCGGCTCGAACAATGTCCTGGATATCGTTGCTGCCCGGGTCGTAGAACGGAGCGGCATCCCGCTCGTGGTGCTGGATGGGCGCGTTCCGGAGAATTTGTCAGATGCTGTTCTGAAAGGGAAGTTCACCGGGACCGTTGTAGCGGAGAAGAAGGGGAAGGTATTGCCCTTATGACATAAACAGGCTTTTTTTTAGGATAGATCCTTGAGGAACTCTAAAATATCACGCGCCACAATCTCAGGCTCTTCCCATTCAAGGAAATGGCCGCCCCGGTCAATCTCGGTATACCTTGCCGGCGTCCCCTGCCGCTCAATCCATTCCTTCGGTGTAGGAAACATGTCTTTGCTGGGCATGAGCATTGCGTGCGGGACAGGAATTGCCGAGTAATTGCCGGGATTCCGGGTAGTTTCATAGTAGAGGCGCATGGAGGAGTTGATCGTCCCCGTAGCCCAGTAAATGGTAAGATTGGTGAGCAGTTCGTCTTTCGTGAACCGTCGTTCGACAGAACCGTCGCAATCGCTCCACCGACGGAATTTTTCGATGATCCATGCTGCAAGACCTGCCGGGGAATCGTTCAGTGCATATGCGAGAGTCTGTGGCTTTGTGGCATGGAGAACTGCATACCCCATTTCTTCTTCCCTCCATCGCTTCACATTCGCAACAAATTCCTTTTCTGCGGGAGTAAGGTTAGGAGGCAGGTGCTCGAAATCCACCCAGGGATATGTCCCGCCCGAATGCGTGCCGATGACGGCCTCAGGATGCAGTACTGCCATTTGGCTGAGCACGCCGGCACCGAGATCTCCGCCGCGAATAGCGTACCGATTATAGCCAAGAACGTCGGTCATCAGCGAATGGAACATTCCCGCCATTTTACCGACGCTCATTCCTGGTTCTAGAGATGCTTGAGAAAATCCGTAGCCAATCAGTGACGGAATCACGAGATCGAAAGAAGGTTCAAGATATGGAATTATTTTGAGCATCTGTATAAACGACGACGGCCATCCGTGCAGCAGTAGCAGAGGTTTCTCTTTTCTTCCGGTTCTCCGAACGTGGATGAAGTGAACATTCAGACCCTCAATTTCTGTGTGAAAATGAGAGAACCGGTTCAGGTATCTTTCCTGTTTCTTCCAATCGAATCCATCACGCCAGTACGAAACAAGCTCCTTCACATACTCAGGAGCGGATCCGTACGCCCACCCTGCTTCACGGATCCCGTCCGGCCAGCGGGTACGGGCCAATCTATCGTGGAGATCATCCAGTACAGCCTGAGAAATTGATATCGTAAAGGGTTGGGCCAGCAAACGGTTTGCCTCCTTTTCGACACTATATATTTTCGCGCACTTTTAGTTTACTCTTGATCATTTCGGAAACCACCACCTATTTTTATCAGCCCGATCCACCTATGATGGCGCGGGGTAGTAGGGTAGCCTGGTCCATCCTAGAGCGTTTGGGACGCTTTGACGGCGGTTCGAATCCGCCCTACCCCATGAAATGCAGAAAAAGGACGCAGCCCGGATCTATTCCCTCCTCCTGAAACAGTATCCCGATGCCCGCGATTCGCCCGCGAAGCTTGCCCGCGGCACCCCGTTCGAAACAGTCATCCTCACCATACTCTCCGCCCAGACTACCGACCGTGCGGTCCTCCTGGTGAGAGGCCCGCTGTTCGAAGCGTACCCGACCCCGGAAGCCCTTGCGGCGGCACCGGTCCAGGATGTGGAGCGGCTCGTCCACAGCCTCGGGTACTTCCACGCAAAAGCCCGGAATATCAGAGCGGCTGCAAAGATGATCGCGGAGGATTACGGCGGGGTAGTGCCGGAAACGATGGAAGGACTCCTTGCGATCCCCGGCGTCGGCCGGAAGACCGCCAACATCGTCCTCTATCACGCCCACGGAAAAAATGTCGGGATTGCGGTCGATACGCACGTCCGCCGGCTCGCGCAGAGGATCGGGTTCTCCGATACAGACAACGTGAGTGTTATCGAGCGCGATCTCATGGCCCTCTTCGATGAGAAGGACTGGGGGGATCTCACCGATGTCCTCATCGCCCACGGGCGGGCGATCTGCGAAGCGAAGAAACCCCGGTGCGGGATCTGCCCGATCAGCAGATACTGCCGGTATTATCGTACGGTGATTAAACCGGGCTGAAAAACGACTCTGCAGAAAACCCCTGAGTTCTCCAGGACGCTCCATGGGCTTGGCCCTGCCGCTATTGCGCCCCGGTCGCGATAGGGCTGTATTGCCGTATCGGGATTTTTCCGGCAATTCAGGGGTTTCGCATGCGCCCCCGCCCCGACGGGGGCCGGGGTGGTGCAGGGGGGCTGTTTTTTCCGAAAAAAGATTTTCCACAGAGCAAAAACTACGATTTTGTTTTTCCTTTCGCGCGTGATAATTTTCTGGACACCATCACGTACTTCCGGCCGCCGCAAGTATAATACCCTCACGGCATCGTATCCGTGGCCTATGAGATCGTCCGGTCTTGCAGGGCTCGTGCTCGCACTCGTTATTCTGGCGCTTGCTGCGGGATGCACTTCAGAAAAGGGATCCCCGTCTTCCGCTCCGAATACCACTTACCCGCCGGGACCGGGCGCAACATCAAACCCCGTATCCCCCGATCTCACCAACCGGAACTCGCCGGAAGCTGCGGTCTTTTCCGGCGGGCACTCGCGCACGATCCTTGCTCCCGGGAAATGGACCGTGGGCCTGCGGTTTATTACCGGCGGGCTTGACGGACCAATGATGGTTGCCTATCCTGACGACGGGTCCGGAAGACTGTTTGTCGTGGACCAGATTGGGATCATACGGATAATCCGGGCGGACGGTACGACCGATCCGGAACCATTCCTCGACATCCGGGACCGGATGGTACAGCTCGCCGGGTCCTACGATGAACGCGGTCTGCTCTCTCTCGCGTTCCACCCCGGCTTCCGGAACGACAGCAGGGTATACGTGTATTACAGCGCCCCGCTCCGGGCCGGGGGACCGGACGGCTGGTCGTGCACCAACCGCCTCTCGGAATTCCGGGTCTCTCCCACGGACCCCGACAAGGCGGACCCCGCAGGCGAGAAGGTCCTTCTCTCGGTCGATAAGCCCTACGAGAACCACAACGGCGGGCCGATCCTTTTCGGACCCGACGACGGGTACCTGTACCTCACCCTCGGGGACGGCGGGAATGCGGACGATGTCGGGATGGGCCATACCCCCGGAATCGGCAATGCACAGGACCTCCGTACGCTCCTTGGCAAAATCATCCGAATTGACGTGGACCATGTCCCCTTAAAAGAGATGTATGGGATCCCTGCGGACAACCCGTTCGTCGGGAACGGTTCGGCCCTCCCGGAGATCTATGCGTACGGGTTCCGAAACCCGGCCTATGCAATGTTCGACTCCAACGGGGGACACCGGCTGTTCGTGGCAAACGCCGGCCAGGCGCTCTTCGAATCGGTCTGTGTGGTCCTGAAGGGTGGGGACTACGGATGGAACATCCGGGAGGGGACCCATTGTTTCAATCCCGCCGGTGACACAGCACCTCCCGCGGGACCGTGCGCCACGACAGGACCCCGCGGGGAACCGCTGATCGGGCCTGTCGTCGAGCTGGGGCATGACGTCGGCAATACGGTCATTGGCGGGGTCCTGTACCGGGGGACGGCCCTGTCCGGCTGGCAGGGGTCCTATGTTTTCGGGACCTGGACTACGGGAGTGTTGTCGGGTGACGGGACGCTCCTCATTGCAACCCCGCCCGCAGGCACGGGGACCCTGGCCCTGCCCTCCTCTGCATCCGATCTCTCCCCCGACCAGAACCGGATGTGGACCACGCAGGAGATTGCCGTGGCCGGCCGGGTCAACGGCAGGGTCGGCGCGTTTGTCCGGGCGATCGGCGAAGGCCCGGACCACGAGCTCTATCTCCTCATCAACCGGAACAGCGGCCCGGGTGTGCCGGTCCAGGATTCCGGCGAGGTCTGGAAGATGGTTGCGGCCTAAAGCCCCGCAACAAAAAGGTATTTTTTACTGTCGGCCGACCGTGCCCCGGATCACACTTTATAACCGCCGTAAAATATTTATCATTGCCGGCAAATGGGGGTGAGTCCTGAATAACTCAGGAGGCAGAACACATGCCGTACATCACTGTTGGTAAGGAGAACTCCGGGAACATCGACCTCTATTACGAGGACCACGGATCAGGCCAGCCTGTTGTCCTGATCCACGGGTTTCCCCTGAGCAGCGCGTCGTGGGAGAAACAGACGCAGGTCCTGATCGATGCCGGCTACCGGGTCATCGCGTACGACCGGCGGGGATTCGGCAACTCAGCACGGCCGGTCACGGGTTACACGTACGACACGTTTACCGAGGACCTTCACATGCTCATCACGAGGCTCGAGCTTCGCGATGTCGTCCTGGTCGGTTTCTCGATGGGCGGTGGCGAGGTGGCACGGTACATCGGATCGCACGGGACAACCCGGGTGGCAAAGGCAGTTTTCGTCTCTGCGGTCCCGCCCTTCCTCCTGAAGACGCCCGACAACCCCGCGGGGGTTGACAAGGAAGTTTTTGATGGGATCCAGCAGGCCATTGCTGCCGACCGTCCGGCTTTCCTCACCCGGTTCTTTGAAAACTTCTACAACACCGATGTCCTGAAAGGGAAGCTCGTCAGCGACCAGGCCATCCAGCTGAGTTGGAACGTCGGCGCGATGGCCTCGCCCAAAGGAACCTCTGAATGTGTCACCTCGTGGCTCACCGACTTCCGGAAGGACCTTACCAGGATCGATATTCCGGCCCTGGTCGTCCACGGGGATGCCGACCGCATCTGCCCGCTCGAGGTCACGGGAAAACGCACGAGCGAGATGATCAAGGGGAGCAGGCTTGTTGTCGTGGAGGGCGCACCGCACGGGCTGAACTGGACGCACGCCCCCCAGCTGAACCGCGCACTCTTGGACTTCCTCGGCACTGCAAAAGCGACCGGCGCAAAGGCCATGGCCGGGGAAAAGTCCCCGTCCAGGGTGATCCACCAGACGCGGCCGCAGTCGCCGGCGATGAGATAGTCCCGCATTCCCCGTGAGGGAAAGGAAAATCTTTTTACTATTTTTTTTGCGAACCACGGTCAACCGCGTGTTGGCTGTCCCGCTCTTTAATAGCCGATGATGACCCGTATCACCATGAACGATACAAATCCGATCAGTGCGCTGACGGGGATGGTCAGGATCCATGCCCACACTATCCTCCGGGCAACTCCCCACTTGACCGTGCTGATCCCCATGGTAGTGCCGACTCCCATGATCGATGAACAGATTACATGGGTAGTACTGACCGGGATTCCCGCGACCGAAGCACCGATGATTGTCGCAGCGCCAGCGGTTTCTGCTGCAAATCCGTGAACCGGGCGGAGTTTTGTGATCTTATAACCCATGGTCTTTACAATCCGCCATCCCCCCGCAAGTGTCCCGACGGCGATGGCAGCGTGAGCGATAAGGATTACCCAGATCGGCACGGGCAGGTGATTGGGATCTGCCGCAGCACCAAAATAGCCGATGGAAAAAAGGAGAGGCACGATTATTCCCATTGTTTTCTGGGCATCGTTTGTACCGTGGCTGAAACTGTAGGCCGCGGCAGAACAGAGCTGGAGACGTTTGAACTGTCCTTCGGCCGTCTGCTTGTTTGCTCTTTTCGTAATGTTGAGGATAAAGGCCATGAAAAGGAACCCGCACGCGAGGCCGATGAGCGGGGACAGGAACATGAACGTCGCCACCTGCGCGACTGTGGACCACTTGATCGACGCGATACCGGCTGCCGAGATACCTGCGCCGGTCAGTCCGCCAATGAGCGCGTGGGAGGACGAGGTCGGGAGACCGAAGAACCAGGTGATGAGGTTCCACGCGATCGCCCCGATGAGTGCGCCGAGGACGATGTAGGGGATCACGGCTGCGCCGACGATATTGATCTCAACGATCTTGCTGATCGTGCTTGCCACGGCTACACCGAAACCGAATGCGGCGACGAAATTGAAGAACGCTGCGAAGGCCACGGCGCTCCGTGGGGAAAGGACTTTTGTGGAGACGACGGTCGAGATTGAGTTCGCCGAGTCATGGAACCCGTTGGTGAAATCGAAGAGAAGCGCAATCGCGATGATTGCGAAGATGAGAATGAGCGGGGCCTCGATCATGTGGTTTTCTCCCCGGCAGGAATCCGCTTCATGAGTGCCTGATTGCGATATCCGAGAGGACATTTGCCACGTCCTCGCAGTAGTCGGTCGCAGTCTCGAGGTGCTCGTAGATGTCCTTGAACTTGATGATCGCTATGGCATCCGTGCTCTTGAAGAGGTCCGTCACCGCATGGGCGAGCACGTCGTCGGCGATGTTCTCGAGCCGGTTCACTTCGATGCACCGTTCCTCGATATACCGGGGATCCTTGATGGACCGGATCCCCTTGACCGCTCCCTCGATCTCCACGGTAGACATGTGGATCAGTTTCGCGAGCTCGATCATGTGGGAGTCGCTCGACTCGATGCCGTAATAGTACATCTTTTCGGTGGCCCCGTCGATGTAGTCGAGGACATCGTCCATCGATGACGCGAGCCGGGAGATCTCCTCGGGGTCGAGTGGCGTGATGAACGTCCGGTTCAGCTGGTCGTAGATATCGTGGGTGGCCATGTCACCCTTATGCTCGAGGAGTTCGATGGCGTGGCGCTTCTCTTTCACATTGGTGAAGTCCTCGGTCAGGGCAACGAGCTGCCATGCCGCCTCCTTCACAATTCCTGCCTGCTTCTCGAAAAGGTCGAAGAATACCTTGTCCTGCGGGATCAGAAGTTCGCGGAGACCCATAACAAACCTGTTCGGAAGTATCGCCGGCAAAGGGGAAAAATATAGCGAAATATTGTCGGCCCTATATCACGGCAAGGGCTGCGGTCGTCGCGAAGTACCCGCAGAAGGCGACAGCGAATGCGAGCGGTATCGTGATGAGCCAGGCCTTGATCATGTCACGCACCGTCTGCCAGTGGACCGCATCCTTTCCCCGTGTGGCACCTACACCTACAATTGCCCCGTTGATGGCATGGGTCGACGAGACCGGGATCCCAAAAGAAGTTACCATGACAAGGATCGTACTGCTCGCGGTCGCTGCACAGAACCCCTGGTATGGCCGGATCTTCGTGATCTCCTTTGCCATCTTGTCTACTACCTGCCACCCGCCGAAACAGGTGCCGAGACCGATCGCGAGCCCGGCGATGAGGATGACCCAGACCGGGACCACGAAGCTGGCCAGTGCACCGGATGCTACGAGGAGGGCGGTTATCAGGCCGACCGCGTTCTGGCCATCGTTCCCGCCGTGGGATGTCGCCTGCGTGAGGCAGGCAAGGATGTGGAGCGGCTGGAAGATCCGCTTCATGCGGTTCTGGCGCGAGTGCCGGAAGAGGTGCGAAACGACAATATCAAGGATGAACGCCCCCAGCATCCCGATGATCGGTGAGATGAAGATGAAGAGAACGACCGCGAGGATCCCGTTCAGCCTGAGGACCCCGGCAACCATCAGGACCGGGACGGCGAGCGCGGACCCGCAGATGGCGCCGATCGCAACGCCAAGCCTGACATCCCCGTGGAGGGCGGATGTGATCAGGGCGAGGATGATCGCGCCAATGGTCGCACCGATCGCCCCGTACGTGAAGACCTGGACCAGCATGCCTGCCGGCGGGAGGATGACTGCCGGGAAGCCGAATGCCGCAACGCATGCCCCGAGAAGGCCGCCGACGATCGCGTTGCTGCTGGAGAGCGGGAGGCCGATCCGGGTGGCGACCAGGATCAGGATGAACGCCGTGCCCATGGCGACCTCGAGCGAGAAAGGGGTGAGGGCGTTTTTCGTGATGATGGCAGTGCCGATAGTCGCCGCCACGGCGACCGGAAAGACGAACGGGCCGATCATGTTGCAGAGCGCGGTAAGGAACACGGCTTTTGCCGGGGAGAGGGAACGGGTCGCCACAATGGTCGCGATGGAATGGGCCGCATCGTTGGACCCGTTTATGAATGCAAGCGCGAGGGCAAGGGCAATCCCTGCCATGAGAAACGGTTCGCTGAAAGTCATGTGCCAACCCCCGCAACGGAAATGACGTCCCGGTACGCCCGGAAAATTTCAACGGGACGTTCCTGATCATATCCCGCAAGAAACCCAGTGCCCGAGCCCGAACACGATCCCATCCGGCCTTCTTTTTTACATTGAAGAAAACCATGGATGCGGGACTGCATGATCCGTGTCACCCGATGACGGGAAGGAGGCGGACCACAACAAAATAAGCCCCGAATGCAACCGTAAAAGCAAACGGAATGGTGATTATCCACGCGATCATCATCTCACGCACAACCTGCCAGTGCACGGCATCCTTCCCCCGGGTGGCACCGACACCCACGATCGCACCGTTTATTGCATGGGTCGACGAGACCGGGATCCCGAATGAGGTGACCATGACAAGGATGGCGCTGCTTGCGGTCGCCGCACAGAACCCCTGATATGGCCGGATCTTCGTGATCTCCTTTGCCATCTTGTCCACGACCTGCCACCCGCCAAAACAGGTACCGAGACCGATGGCAATTGCGGAGGTCAGGATCACCCAGGCCGGGACCTGGAAGGTCGAGATGATTCCTGCGGAGAGGAGGAGGGCCGTGATGACGCCTACTGCGTGCTGGCCGTCATTTGCGCCATGCGTGGTCGCCTGGACGAGACAGGCGCAAACGTGGAGAGGCTGGAAGATCCGTTTCATACGGTTCTGTCGCGAGTGCTTGAAGAGCTGGGAGACGATCACATCGAATATGAAGGCCCCGAGCATGCCGATGATTGGCGAGATGAAGATGAAGAGGACTATCCCGAGAAGCCCGGGGACCTTGAGCCCCCCTGAGATCATCATCACTGGTATCACTACCGCTGCACCGCTGATGGCACCGAGCAGTATCCCGAGCTGCACGTCCTCCCGGAGCGCGGAGGCGATGAGCCCGAGGATCGCTGCACCCCCGGCAGCCCCGATGAGTCCGTACGTTACCACTTCAGCGATCAGTCCGACGGGGGGAACTATGATCGCAGAGATGCCGAAGGCGCCGACACCGGCACCGAGAAGCCCTCCTACCATCGCATGGCTGCTCGAGAGCGGGATTCCCGCGCGGGTAGCAACAAACACGAGGGAAATCGACGCACCCATCGCAACTACAATCGAGAGGGGTGTCAGGGCGTCCCGGCTGACTATCGCTGTACCGATAGTCGCGGCAACTGCTGTGGTGAACAGATAGGGCCCGATCAGGTTGCAGATGGCGGTAAGGAAGACTGCACGTCCCGGGGAAAGCGCCCGGGTGGCGACAACCGTCGCGATCGAATGGGCTGCATCGTTGAGACCGTTGACAAAATTCAATGCGAGCGCGAGGATTATGCCAAACAGGATAATGGGATCGTATCCGGTCATGAATGGGCCATTGCGATATCATTCAGGGCATGGCCGACATCGTTGCACTTCTCCATGACTTTTGCCATACCCTCGTAGATATCCTTAAGCTTGATGATCATCAGGAGGTCCTTGTTCTGGAAGAGTTCGAGGACAGCCCGGGAGAGGAGTTCCGTGGAGAGGTTATAAATCCTGTTTATCTCGAGTGTGTGCGCTTTTACGTCCTCCGCCTTTTTGAGAGTCGAAAGGTCTTCCACTGCATGGCCGATTTCCGTAGCGGCCATGGTGATCAGGTACGAAAATTCCTTTAAGACATCGTTCGATTCCGGGATCCCGTAGTTGCAGAGCTGGTGGGTGACCCAGTCAAGCCGGTCCAGGACATCGTCGAGCACGGGGGCGAGCCGGGAGATCTCGTCCGGTTCGAGCGGGGTGATGAGCGACTCGTTGAGCTGTTCGTAGATCCGCCGGGTGATCTCGTCTCCGTGGTGTTCTATCTGCCGGACTTTGTGGGCTTTCTCGGTCCCTTCGGGCAGTTCGTGGGTGATCTCGTTCAGCGTTGCCGAGGATTCGGAGATCTGCTCTGCCATGTCTTTGAAGAGCGAGAAGAAGATGCGGTCTTCAGGAAGGATCAGGTCGCGGATACGCATGGTGCTCTCAGGCAAACCTTATCCGGTGAACCTATAAAAGGTGTTCCCCACGATATGCGGCCGGATTTGGGTTTGGATACCATTGGCTGCCAACTAAAAAACAGATCAAAGCATACCGGATCGCTCTTGATACATACGGATCCGGATCACCGGTGGTTTTTGTAAAAATACCCGCTGCCCGGCCCGGCAGGTGATCAAAAACCCTGTTTTAGAAAACAGAGATGGACTGGGCGGGAATTGAACCCGCGGCCTCTTCCATGCCAAGGAAGCGATCTACCACTGATCTACCAGCCCGCCTTATACTGTAAGTGTCCATTGGTTAAAAGAATTGTTTAGAACTTTGAAAAGAGCGATAAAAAAACAGGGCGTGGAAATTATTCCGTGGAGAGGGCCGCAAGCATACGGAGGACCCGTTCCCGTGCGGCATCCATCGCCGACTCTTCTGTAATGCTGCCGTCCGCAACGAAGCGGCGGAGGAGCGGGGTTGCCTGGTCCGGGCCCGGCTGGCCGGAAGGAAGCGTCCGGTGCAGGCCTGAGGGAAACTCCCACACCTGCTTTGCTCCGCTCCGTTTCCCCCGCTTCGCTTTGGCGGTGCCGTGGATCTCGACAATATCCATCGCGAAATCGATGACCGGCGCATTGGCGATCGCACCGCCTACCCCGAAGGCATCGGCAATATCCCGGTACGCTATCACATCTTCCCGGGTCACCCCCCCGGAAAGGAAGATCTTCACCTCCGGGTACCCGTGCGTGTCCAGCTCCCAGCGGACCTCCTCGATGATCGCCCGCATGTTCCCGCGCCGGGACCGGGGAGTATCGAGCCGGACGGCTGCAGCGCCGCACCGTGCGGCACGGAGCGACTCGGACTTCTCGTCACAGTACGTATCGGCGAGCATGATCCGCGGGACACCGGCCGGGGCAGACCGGTCGAACGCTGTCCACGCATCTTCGGGAGTATCGTAGCACATGACGAAGGCGTGGGGCATGGTCCCCACGACCGGCATTCCTTCTGGGGCGCAGGTATTGGATACCCCGTCAACACCCCCTATCCACGCTGCCCGCTCGATCATCCTTGCGATCGCCGGGTGCTGGCGCCGGGACCCGAAGGAATAGACCGGGCGGCCTCCCGCAGCCTGCCGGATATGGGCGGCCGCCGAGGCTACGCCGGACGCGTGACAGAGGAACCCGAGGATTGCGGTCTCGTACCGGCAGAAATCGCGGTACTTCCCGGTGAGACGCAGGACCGGCTCGCCCGGGTAGAAGATACTCCCTTCGGGCATTGCATCGACTGAAACCGGCAGGCCCGCGACGAGCGCAAGGACGTCTGAGAGGCCGCAGAAGACTCCCCACGCATCGGGCAGTGCGGTGGCCGTGACTTCCATGGCCACTACCGGGTTGATCCCGTCCCGCCTGAGCGCCTCCTCGGTGCGTACGAAATAGATATCGGTGCATTCCCCGCGCTTGATCTCGTCGTCCCCGATGGTGTCGAATCTGCCCATACCTGATGCTTAGGTCTTTTGGCCCTTTTACCCTTGTGTATCTTCCTTTCCGGCAGACTTTTCATTCGCTACATATTAGTGCAGCCCGCGACAACCATTCCTCCGGGAATTTGGTTTTTATGCGTTCGTTTCTTTCCGGGCCATTCCGGCGGCTGCAAACCGGGAGGCGGTGCTGAATGCTCGGCATCATCGGCGGCACGAGCCTTCTCTTCTCCGGTCTCCCGAAGCTTGCGAAGCAGCGGGTCGCGACCCCGTTCGGGCCGGCAGCCCTCCTCTGCGGGGATGTCGTTATGCTGATGCGGCACCAGGACGGCATCCCCCCGCACCGTATCAACTACCGGGCGAACCTCTCCGCGATGGCGATCTGCGGGGTCGACCGGGTCGTCGCATTCGGCTCTTCGGGATCGCTTCAGCCGGCGATCCCGCCCGGCTCGCTCCTCATCCCCACAGATTATATCAGCATGAGCGATATCCCCTCGGTCCACGACCACGCTATCGAGCACGTCCGGCCCGAACTCTCCCCGGAGCTCGCCAGAAGGCTCGCGGAACTCGTACCGGAGGCGAAATTCGGCGGGACCTATGTCCAGACCCGGGGCCCCCGGATAGAGACGGTGGCGGAAGTAAAAGCCCTGGCCGGGATAGCAGATGTCGTGGGGATGACAGTCGCATCCGAAGCGACGCTCGCATGCGAGCTCGGGATGGAATTTGCGGCGCTGTGCACGGTCGACAATTATGCAAACGGGCTCGGCGGCGAAGTGCTGACCTACGAGCATATTCTCAACACCTCCCGGACGCACCGGCACCGGACAGAAGAGATCGTAAACGCGATCATCGGGAGCCTCGGTTAAGCGGGACACGGAGTGGCAACCATGACAGAAAACGAAGACTTGAAGGGAATTTTTGAGGGCGGATGTGCACTTCTCATCAGGAACGTAGTTCACCATGGGAAAAAGACCGAAATCTTCATCGGTGAAACCGGGACGATCGCGGCTATCGGGGAACATGCCGGGGCAGAACACAAGGGAGAAGCCGATTTCATCATCGATGGAAACGGGGCGCTTGCGGTCCCCGGGCTCGTCAACACCCACACCCATGCGGCGATGACCCTCCTTCGGGGATATGCCGACGACATGATCCTGCAGGACTGGCTCGCTCAGAAGATCTGGCCGCTGGAAGCTCACCTGACCGGCAGTGACGTGTACTGGGGCACGAGGCTTGCCTGCCTCGAGATGATCAGCACCGGAACGACCGCCTTCAACGATATGTACTTCTTCATGGAGGACGCCGCCCGTGCCGTTGACGAGGCCGGGATACGTGCGGTGCTCTGCCACGGGTTTATCGATCTCGGGAATGACGAGAAACGGGAGCAGGAGTGCCGGGCCACCGAACGTTTTGTCGCCGGCATCAGCTCGATGGCCAACCCCCGGATCCGGGCCGCGACGGGTCCCCATGCGGTATATACCGTCTCCCCGGCAGGCCTTGCCTGGTGTGCGGAGTTTTCGAAGGAGAAGCAGATCGGGATCCACATCCACCTTTCCGAGACCGAGAAGGAAGTCAGCGACTGCGTGGCACAGTATGGGAAACGGCCGGCAGCCCACCTCGACTCCTGCGGCGTCCTGACCCCGAAAACCGTCGCAGCCCACTGCTGCTGGCTTGACGAGGCGGAGTGCGCCCTCCTCGGGAAACGCGGCGTATCTGTCTCCCACAACCCGGCGAGCAACATGAAACTGGCGACGAACCGCGCCATGCCGTACCAGGAGCTCTCTTCTGCAGGGGCCAATGTCTGCCTTGGGACGGACGGCTGCGCCTCGAACAATAACCTCGACATGTTCGAGGAAGTAAAGATCGCAGGCCTTCTCCAGAAGTTTTTCTGGAACAATCCAACCCGTCTTCCGGCTCCTGCCGCCCTGTCCATGGCAACGTCGGCAGGGGCACGGGCGCTCGGGTTTGGGCCGGGCACTCTCTCGGCCGGGTTGCCAGCCGACCTCGTTCTCGTGAGTGCGGACGCTCCCTGCAACGTCCCCCTCCACCACGCCGAATCGAACCTCGTCTACTCCTGCGGCGGCGGCGCAGTGGAGACCACCATCTGCGCAGGGAAAGTGCTGATGTTCGAACGGGTTATCCCGGGCAGCCGGGAGGTCATCGAAAACGCACGGAAATCTGCACGTGACCTTGTCTCGCGTGCGGGATCGGGCTGAGGCGGTCCCCCGACCGGGCACACTTCCCCGCCAGTCTCCGGCATTGTTTAAGGCTTCCCGTTCCCGGTCGGTGCATCTATATCCGTCGGAGTCGAAAAATCATTCATGACACACCACCACCACCCGGCTGCAGGGATCGCTTCTTCGGATCCTGCAACGAAGAGCTGCCGGTTCTGCGCAGCGGAATATTCGCATGAGGAACACCCGTCCTCGCTTGGCCTCTGCCACGGGTGCGCCTTCAAAGTGCTGATCCTGCTGGTTGCAGTGATGGTCATCGTGTCATATGTCGCCTGGTTCGGGATCGTGTGAAGCGGAGACACCGGCGGTCCCCGGTTCATCGCTTGCCCTGACGCTGGAACATCCTAGATCTCTTTTTTTCTTATGATTCGCTGGAAATGCCGGTCTCTCAGCTGTGAGCACCGACGGGAGGAGAGACAAAGACACAAAAAAAAGTTGCCGTACCTTTTTTGCGGTTCAGGTCAGGTCGTACTGGACGTTGTTTGTCACTTCCGATGGAGAGAGCGCACGGTTGTAAAAGGAAATGCCGCTCATACCCCCGGTATAATAAAAGGTGTTCGGTGGGGCCGCATTCTGTTTCCCGATGGTGATGCCATTGTTTACGTTATCCAGCTGTACCGTGATCCCGTTGGGGCTCGAACTCGTCCCGACCTGGTTCACACCGGGGGTGTTCCCTTTATATATGGTATACGACTGCGCAACGCCGTTTACATATACGACCGGCGCACCGGTACTGGTAGTGGTCACGGCAACGTAGTTCCAGTTGTTGTTGGAGAGCGCGGACTGGGTGACGATGTTATAGTGGGTGCCCGTGGCGGTATCGCCCCACTCGAAGTAAATCTGGTTTCCCATCTGGACGAGCTGGTAATTGTCGTTCTCATTGCCCGAACCATCGATCGATCCCTTACCGACGATCGTACCCCAGTTGCTCCCGGACCCGTCGAGCGGGGCACCTGCTGTGGTCGGCTTGAGCCAGAGTGAAAGCGACATATCACCGGTAAACTGCAGGCCCGCGTTATCCTGACCGGTCACGTAGGAACTGCCGTTGAAATAGTACGCACTGGTACCTCCAGGCCCGGAAAGTGGAGTCACGCCAAAGTTCGAAAACGGGATCTGGTACCCGGACGAATTGACCATGCTCATTCCCCCGGTCCCGTTCCCCCACCCCCCGGTAGAAGAACCCGGATTATAAAGCGAACTCCCCGACCCTATCGTGACATCCATGGCGGTGAGCGGGACACTGGCGATATTGTCGACCATCGTGATGGTATAAACGCCATAGGAAAACGGCCGGATGATGTTGGCAGACGCCGCTACTCTCTGGGCAGAATCGGTTACCCAGATATTGTAGTTCTCGTCCTGGTACAGATAGAGCGGTGTCCCGAACTTATTTGCGGTCGTGGAATAGTTGGCAACGAGTGCCTGGCGCGTATTCCCCTGGGGGTCCTTCACGATGAATGAGGCCACGGGATACCCTGAGGGGATATTCGATTGCCCCAGGAGGTAATATTTTTCCCCGGCAGTTGGCATGGCAGACAGGACCTGGGTAGACTGGGACGATCCCAGCGGTATGGTCAGGGTACCACCCGTCGCAGCAACAAGCGAGGTCTTCTTCATGTACCCTGAGAGTGCACCCGTGAACAACCCGTAAACGACCATCGCCAGCACCACCACGAGAATGATGATGAGAACGGCGGACATTACCTCGGATATGCCTTTTGAGTTCATTGGTTGCCACATATTTCTCCTTGAATTGATATAAATATGTTATCTGGTTTTCGACTGCAATCCGGTGGCGTATACAGGTATTCCTGATTATTTTTCCGTCACAACACTGCGGAAGGATCGGTTCGGATGAACTCCTAAAAAAAATCAGGGCCCGGGCTTCCTGCAGAGCCCGGGAAAAAACCGCCGGCAATGCAAAACGGATCCGGTGGATCGCCGGTTGCCCGCTTTCCCGGCCCGGCCGTGCGTCCGGTGCGTCCTTTTCCCGCTTCCGACAAAAGAGACCGAATCGTTTATTGCAGAAGGAAAAGGAAGGTGTTCATCCGCGTGATGAAAGATGATTTTTTTTAAGGAAACGAGGCGTTCATGAAATCCATAAGCAGCACAAAACCCGGGGATGTCTGCAGGTTTTCCCCGTTGAGGGGACTCATGCTGGACAACCCGGTTCGTCGGGTATTGCAGGACCCGCGGAAGATCCTGGGCGGATACCTGCAGGAGGGAATGACCGCGATCGATATCGGCTGCGGTCCCGGGATGTTCACCCTCGCGATGGCGGAGATGGTGGGGGCTTCCGGAAAAGTTATCGCAGTCGATCTCCAGCAGGAGATGCTGGACGCAGTCAGGAGGAAGAGCGACCGGTTCGGCCTTACTTCCCGGATAACCTTCCACCGGAGCACTCCTGATGCGCTCGGCATCGCTGAAAAAGCGGATTTCATCCTCTCCTTCTGGATGGTGCATGAAGTGCAGGACCAGACACGGTTCTTCCGCGAAGTCCGCGGCATCCTGAAGCCCGGCGGGAAATTTCTCATCGTTGAACCGGTTATCCACGTGAGCGGACCGGCATTTACCGGGTCGGTGGAGCGTGCCCGGCGCTCGGGCCTTGCCGTTATCGCGGCCCCGAAGATCGGGTTCAGCAGGGCAGCGCTGTTTGAGGCCCCGGCATAATCTCAGCAATTTTTTGCTCTCCGGGGTGCATCCCGGTCGGGGGATACTGGCGGAATGAATTCCCTTTAAAATCCATTCCGGCCGTAAAGAGGCATTGGCGGGTGCAAAACCCCCGCTGGTGAAAGGTACGGAAGATGAGCGCTTCAGAGCCGGTTTTTTTTTCGCCAGAGAGATTTTTAGGGGATCGATCA
>DATKMN010000151.1:0-4416 GCA_035541835.1 Methanoregula sp. | reverse complement strand
TAGGTGTGGGCCGGAACTCTCCCGTAAGAAAATGCCCCGTCGCCAAACGACCAGAACCAGCCCGAATGTGGCCCGTCAGATGTATCGGCAAGAGTGACGTCGAGGGAAGAATTTCCCGGCGAGATGGAAAAATCTGCAACCGGCTGTTGAGATGCCGCGACGGGAGGGGAAAGAAGGATGACCGATGCCAGGAACAGCGACAGGAGAATCGGTGAAAAAAAGGAGGATCGGGTCATGGAACACGGAACCTGAAACTGCTGGGATTATGTCTTCGGTGCTATGACCAACGTAAGAATCGATCCACCACGAAATAAACCTATTCTCCCGGGATTCTCTTTGTCCCTGCCCGACGTGACAGGATGACCGGGTGGCCTTGATATCGTAGATATTCCGACGGTGGATGTATACGCTCCGGGGAGCAAAACGGCACCGATCGCAACCCCCGCCCACCGGGAAGGGTGATGGTGACGTGCCGGGTTTTTACCGGCCGCATTCCAGTTCCAACTCCCGGATGAAAATTTATACCCTCCTCCCGCCAATGCATAGAAACAACACGGAGCGTTCATGGCCGGGATCGGGGACCTTCAGGAAAAGATCGCGGGGCTGAAAGAGGAGCGGGACGCGATCATCCTCGCCCACAACTACCAGGTCCCCGAAGTGCAGGACATCGCGGACCTGGTCGGGGACTCGCTCGAACTCTCCCGGGCTGCGGCGACGATGGAAGGCAGGGTCATCGTCTTCTGCGGGGTCGACTTCATGGCCGAGACCGCCGCGATACTCTCGCCGGAAAAAACCGTCCTCCTCCCCGCGTCCGATGCCTGCTGCCCGATGGCGGAGATGATCACGGCCGACGAGCTCCGGTTCGTCAGGTCGCGGAACCCGGACGCCGCGGTGGTCTGTTACGTTAATACGACCGCAGAGGTCAAGGCGGAGAGCGACATCTGCTGCACGTCCTCGAACGCGGTGAACGTCGTCAACTCGGTGGACCAGGACCGGGTCATCTTCGTCCCCGACCGGAACCTGGGCGCGTACGCGGCCCGGTTCACGAAGAAGAAGGTCATGCCGTGGGAAGGGTTCTGCATTGTCCACGACCGGATCACGCCGGACGATGTCAGGGCGGCAAAGCAGCTCCATCCCGGCGCAGAAGTCCTCGTCCACCCCGAGTGCCGGCCGGAGGTCGTGGACCTTGCCGACCATGTGGCAAGCACCTCGGGGATCATCGCCCGGGTCGGGAGTTCGCCTGCTGACGAGTTCATCATCGGGACCGAGGTTGGCATCCTCCACCGGATCGCAAAGGAGCACCCCGGTAAGCGGTGCTACCCGCTCTCGGACGCCGCGGTCTGCCGGAACATGAAGAAGACCGACCTTGAAAAAGTGCACCACGCGCTTGCCACGATGGAGCCGCGGATCACGGTGCCTGAAGAAGTGGCATCGCGGGCAAGGCTCGCGATCGAACGGATGCTCGCGCTCGTTTAAAAAATATTTTCTTGTCAGGTTTTCTCCCGGGCCATCAGCCGGTTGTAAGTCTCCTCGCCCACGCATTCCTTTGCGTACCTGCACCACCGGATGCAGGACATGATGTCGTTGAAGACCTCGAAGCCGCAGCTGCTGCACTTCACGGAAACGTCGTTTGAGAAGACCTCGACCTCGGCCCCGCACTGCGGGCATTTTTTGATGGCAAGGGTCGGAGTCCTGAGGTTTGCCGAACCCGGGCAGTGGTCGAGCATGGGTATCTGTTCACGCTCCTCCTTTATTGAAGTACGGGCAGGCAATGAGACAGGCGCTGCACCGTGATCCGGACCTCCGGGCGAAATAGTTGGCGATCGCCGAGGAGAGCGCTTCGAGCATCTTCGTTTGCATCAGGCGGAAAAGGAGCGGAACGAACGGTGCAGGGACCGCTCCGGTCATGTTCCGGCACCGGGCCTGTTCAATCCCGTCCGGCCCGAGCGCACCTTCCGGGCAGGAACGGATGCAGGCCCCGCACCGGGTACAGAGGCCGTGCCGGAAGGCAGGGGCGGGCACGGCTTCGATCTCCCCGGCGGAAAGGACGGCCCCGAGCCCGAGCCGGTTCCCGAAGCGCGGTGAGATGAGGAGAGTATTGCAGCCGATCTCGCCGAGCCCCGCGTCCTGTGCGCAGTGCTTTAGGGACAGGCTTCCCCGGACCTTCCCGTCCTTCACGTACACGGAATTCACCGCCACCGCGGCCGGGCCCTGCTCTTCAAGGATACGGGCGAGTTCGCTGGAAGTGCGGGCGAGGTCGCGTTTGAAGGCACGGATCGCCGGCGCGGTCTCGCGCTGCGTCCCGGAAAACAGCTCGTCTCCCATCACCCGGCCGAAGATGATCACGGACCTGCAGGCCGGGAGGAGATCGGCGGGGCCCCGGCCCGGAGGGGCGTGGATGGCAGATACCGGGACCACGACGAACTCGCCGGCATTGCGGTCGCTGAAGAATGTCTCAAGCCATGCCCGGCTGACAGGGCCCGGGGCCGCGCTGGTCATACGAAAAAATGTACCGCGGACGCTCTTAAAACCGCCCGTTCTCCCCGTAGTTTCCCGGCCGGGCGGGTACCCAAACATGTATGAGCCCTCCTCCCGTACGTACCAGCAGTAATGGACACACGGAAAGGCCCGGCCCGCGCTCCTGACGCAGCCGGAACGGATCGGCAGGACGCTTTTGTAGTCGGGAGGAAGCTCCCTCTCCCGGTAGAGCGGGCGATCGAGGAGTACATCACGAAGAAGGCCGGGAAGAGCTGGAACGACCCCGCGACTCTCGACAAGCTCCGCAAGGCGATCGTTGCCCAGAAGGACGATTACTGGCGGCCGGCGCAGAAGAGGGCCCTCCGGTACGCGAAGGGGTACAGCGTCCTCTCGTACCTCGCGTACCATTTCCCGGTCTACTTCGTCCAGGCGGAACACCTCCTCGCGATGCTCGCCCGGGACGGCCTCCTCAGACCGTCGATGAACATCCTCGATGTCGGGACCGGGCCGGGCGTCTTCCCCCTCGCAACAGCCGATTTTTACGCCCGGGCCGGCCCGGGGAAGGCGGCAGTGTACTCGATCGAGCGCTCGGAGGAGCACCGGGAAGCGTTCCTGTTCCTGCGGGAGCGGTGCACGGCAACGGGGGGGGCAGCGAGCCTCAAGCCCCCCATCGCCATGGACATCCTGAACCCGGATTTGGGAAAAGTCCCCGGGAAGATCGGGCTGATGGTCTTTTCGAACGTGCTCAACGAGCTGCCGGGCGGGGACACGGCGTCCGCGTCCCGCGTCGTTACGCAGTTCGCGGAGCGGCTCGCGCCTGACGGCTCGATCCTCATCACCGAACCCGCGGACGAGGAGAACGCGACGAGGATGCGCCTCCTCACCGCCGCTCTTGCAAAACAGGGGTTTTCCATCTTTTCCCCCTGTTCGTTTTTGTGGGGGACAACGTGCGATGCCCCCCGGTGCTGGAGTTTTACCGGTGCCCCGCCGATCCACAGGACCCGGCTGATGGAGCTGCTGGCGCAGGACCCCGAAGGGTTCCGGTACGCCAACACCGATATCAAGTACAGCTACGCGGTCCTGCGGAAGGACGGGCTGACGAAACACGGGTGCCGGCTGCCTGCCGATGCGAAATACCTCCGGTTCGGAAAACTCCCGCTCCACGTAGGAAAACGCATCAGCGTGGCCGCGGCAAAAATGTCCGGTGAGCTCGGGAACAGCAGCTCGCATGTCATCAAACTCTGCGACGGCACGGCGAAGGTCCCGGTCTATGCGGTGATCCCTTCGTACCATCTTACGCCGGAAAACCGGCTGATAACCGAAGCGCCGTACGGGACGGTCCTCGAACTCAGGGGCGTCCTGGTCCGGTACAACAAAGAGCACAATGCGTTCAACCTGCTGGTGAACCGGAACACTACGGTGGAAAGACCGGAAGCCTGAAACACGAGAGAACGGTATAGAATCTCTATTCTACTATTGAGATTTACTACAAAAATATATAAATACTACCGGGAAGAGAATTTCATTTTGAAGACCGGGGACCATGAAAACGCGGTACGGCTGGATAGAGATCGACAATGTCGAGTATAACCATGACATCGTTATCCACCGGAACCGGTCGGTGCACCGGCGTTCCAAGAAACAATCGAAAAAACTGAAAACCGTCTTCGGGCACACGCCTCTTTCCTCAAGCGATCTCACGTTCCTCGAGTCCGAAAAACCCGATATCGTCTATATCGGGACCGGGCACCACAACGGTCTCCCGATAACGGTCGACGCGCTCAAGATCCTCTCGAATTACGAGACGGTCATCCGGCCAACTCCTGAAATCCTGGACTGCCTTGACCATGAGCTGCGATCGTTTGCAGCGGTCCTCCACGTAACCTGCTGAAGGCTGTGCCCGGTTTTTTCTCTGGAGCAACCTGAAAATAGTCCCGG
>DATKMN010000150.1:0-17965 GCA_035541835.1 Methanoregula sp. | reverse complement strand
CTCTTCGATGTGGTGCACCTCGACATGCAGGTACAGCCGGAGCACATCCGGCACGCGTATTCCCTCCTCCGGTCCGGGGGGTACCTCGCGTGCTACACCCCGTTCATCGAACAGATGGCAATAGTCGTCGACGCTGCATCGGAACTTTTCGCCGAGGTCCACACCCACGAGCTCATCGAACGGGAGATGACCCGGTCGAAGCGGGGGACCCGGCCGTCGACCTCGGTCTGCCACTCGGGGTATGTGACAATCGCGAGGAAATAAGGGAGTTCAGCTCTTCCCGTGCAGCGCTCCGCTCCGCCCGATCTTCTTTTTCACGGTTTCCCAGGTTGGCGTTATCAGGAAACTCTCTTCCATATACCCGATTACCTTCTCGAATTTCTTCATGGGAAAGGCAATCGTCATGATATCCAGCTGAACACATTTGCGTGCGGAGGGGTCGAACATGCCCATTACGGCTTTGGGATTTTCCTTCCGCTGTTCCAGCCACGGATAATAGATCGCGGAACTGCACCCGGCCCCCATGGGACAGATCACCCCGTTCGGGTCGCTCTGGTCAAAGTTTGCAAGGGTAAACAGGCCGCTCATGACCTCGGGGCGGGCAAAGAAGATGACAACTTCCGGGTTGTGCTTCTCTGTGAGCTGATCCCACCGGGTCATGACGAGATCCTTTCCGGATGAATCGAACGAAGGGATGAGTTTTTCCCACGCATCAACGATCTCCGGGCTCTGCTTGTACCGTTCCCCTTCCACGACGCCCTCCTTGCCGGTCGAAAGGAAGTACCGGAAGCCCTCTATCGGCTCGCACGAAAATCCGGTGTACTTCCGGCCGCCGCGGCAGGTGACCGATGCGTCATCGAACGCAAGCGGCGTCCCGTTCCGGGCCTGCCCCATCTGGCAGATGATGCAGCGCCACCCCTCGGGAGGCGGAACCTGCTTTGCACCAAGGGATGAGTCCCGGAATTCGAACGCCAGGGGAAGTTCCGCACCGGGGAAATACTTCCCCCAGAGTGTGGTAAACCGATCGCGGAGAGTAAGATCCATGTATGCGGGTGATCGTTTGTGAGGATTTATGGATAGCGGAACGATTGCCGGAATCCCGATGGAAATCCTGTTGGAAATTCTGTTGGAAATCCTGCCCGGCAGGGAGCCCGGGGAAAATGATTGTATCGCATTCAAAAGATTCGCAATATAAACAGGCAAGCATATAACCATCCCCTCACGACTCTTCTTCATGCCCCCGGACCATGTCCACATTATCACCGCCGGCGAGAACATCCATACCGCGTACCCGGCCGCGTTCCGGATCCTCCCCACCATCACGAAGACCTATATCCTCGTAGACTCTGTAAACCACGAGAAATCGCCCAACCCGGAGATCGAAAAGTCCCGGCTCGCGGTCACGAACGCTGTCTCGACAGTCAAACAGATCGCCCTGTCGCTCTCCATCCCCTTTGCCTACCACATCATCTTTCCGCCGACCTACCTCTCGGTCCGCGACACGCTCGTGAAGATCCACCGCGAGAATCCCGGGGCTCGCTACACCTTCGACATTACGGGAGGATCGAAACCGCTTTGTACAGCCGCGCTCGCCATGGCCCCATGGCTGGACGGGGAAGTGTACTCCTCCTTTGATGAGAAAACAGTGCGGAACGTTCCGCTGCCGGATCGTTCATTGGAAGCCCTGATGGCAAACACCAATTACCAGACCATCCTCGCTATTCTCATAAGGATGCGTAACCGGGAAAGGAACACTCCTGCGGAATGGGTGCCCCGGCAGTACATCTTCCAGCAGCTCTGGCCGGGCTATACCCGGACCCGAACGAGAACACCGAAGCCCGATGACCCCGTGGTCGTATACAAGCGCGGCCGTAAACCGGCGGGCAACCTCTCGCATGCAACATTTTCCGGATTCATGAAAAAGATCAGGGATGCAGGGCTCGCCACCGAAAAGACCGCTCCGGGGAACGGGAAGGAAAAAGTGTACCGGGTAACCGACCATGGCGAGACCGCGTTCAGGTTCTTTGCTGATCCCAGAACCAGCAGCCTCGTCCAATCTCTTCTGGAAAAACCCTGAACCGTATCCTGTTTTTCGCTGCGGATCCGCAGGTGTCCCTGAGGATCGATGCGATTAAAAATTTTCAATTGCGGTCACGGTATGTTAGTTTCGTTGGCGATAACCGGATAATTATCCTAAAAAAAGATGCATAACTAACAGCAAAACAATTTCTCCGGCGGGAAATTTTTGGAAGGTCCGGGATTTATTTAAAAATGGAGGGGGCGGCAAATTCCAGTAAAATGGTGGGCAGGGGGGTACCCCCCTCCCGTTATTTTTTGGGGGACCCCCCACCCCCCTCCGGTACGACCCGCATTTTCAGGCGCGGACAAACAATGCCGCCCGGCTCAGAAAGATCTTCGGGTTCCCGGCAAGCCTGAACCCTGCACGTTCTGCCCGTCCGACCGAATCCTCAAAAGCAGATTCCGGCAGATGGAATGCCGGCTCGACAACAAGATACTTCCCGCCGGGCTTCATGAGCCCGCAGACTTCCTGAAGGAAAGTATCCCGGTCCGGCACTTCGTGGAGCATGTAAAACGAGAGAACAAAATCCGCTTTTTCATCGAGGCCGATCGAATCCGGTCCGTTCCGGTGGATCCGGATGCGGGAGCCCATGCCGCGCTGCTCACTTTTCTTTGCAACGAGATCGAGCATCTCCTGCTGGACGTCTACTGCGATAACCTTACCGGAATCCCCGACCATCTCCGCGATTGGGATGGTAAACATTCCCGCCCCGCTGCCGATATCGATCGCTGTCATTCCTTCCTTCACGTACGGGCCGGTGATCCTTTTCGGGTTCTGGAAAAACCGGCGAATTCCGTTATCGAGCATCCAGGCCCGGAAGGGCGAGAACTGGCAGAGATGGCCCTGTGGTCTGCAGCTCTTCCCGGACTCCCGTGACTCCCGCTTCATATCATTTGTATTCATGGCAACACCTTTTGTTAAGTTCGTAAACAATATACTAAATTGAAAAAAATTACCCGCGGTCCGCGAGCGATTCATCGACAGTCTCTTCGATAGTCCGGAAAATTTCCTGCAGGGACCGGAACTCTTCCGTGGTCATCTCCTTCAGTCTCTGCTCGACCCGCGCATGGATCTTCAGGTGGTACTGCTCGTGACCGAGAAATGCAATCCTCCCCCGGTGGGTGAGTCTGAGAAGGATATCCTTGTCGTTCTCCGGGTTGCGGTACTTCTCTACAAGGTCCCTCCGGACAAGCCGGTCCACCATCTGGGAAACTGCGCTCTTCGAGGTGCCGGCGTACCGTGCAAGCGCGGTGATATTGGCCCCTGCGTTCTCGCCAATCGCCTTGAGGGTATGGACCTCGGAGCGATAGAGCAGATCACCGGAACCAAAATCCCGCGGGGTCTTCTCGACCGCAGCCATCTTGTTTATTATTCGGTCAAATTGGTCCGACAAAACGACAAAATCTGCGCTCTGTACCATCCGTCCTCCATTGAAGCTGATATTATTGTTAATCACATTAACTATATGAAAATTCGCCACGTGCTCGGCACTCCCGCAGGTTTACCGGGTGTCCTCACTTCTTCTTCGACGTGCTGTCCCAGATCCGGGTGTCCTTTCCCATATTCAGGAGTCCGACCACGAGATAGAACTGGCTGACGGCAAACGCGGTGAAGAGGTTCTGCCGCCAGAAAACACTGACTCCCGCGACGAGAACGGCGACAAGGAGCAGGCCGGGGGGGCTCACGGAATACAGGCCGATGGCGAGCAGAGCAAGCGCGACAAAGAAGAGGACCGGGGTGAAGACGTACATGAAGATCCGAAGCGGGTAGAAGAACCGGGTGAACGGGCGGGACCGTCCGAGGAGGTCCAGGTTTGAGAGGGTTGCCTCGATGAGCCTCTTTGCCCGCCTCGTCTTCTGCCGGTACTGGATACGGAAGCTTGCAGGGATGTCCTCGTATACGATCGCCCGTCGCTCATAGGCCGTGCGGTAACCCCGGCGGATCGCTTCGAAGGCGGTGTTGGCATCGTCCGAACCCCGCTTGTCATCGATCCGCCGGATCAGGTCCGTCCGGAACGCGACGAGCCCTCCATTGAAATTATAGGTGGAGTCGGCCGCACTCTCCCAGTCGCACATCCGGCCGTAGAACGAACGGTACGTCCCCTCGAGTTTCATGGTGCTGCTCTCGTTCTCCATCGGGCGGAGCTCGCCGGTCACCGCCGCGATCTTTTCGTCGCCTGCGAGCCGTGCCATAAGGAGGCTGAGCGCGTCCCGCTCGAAGAAGACGTCGGCATCGGTGGTCACGATGACAGGGTACCGGGCGAGCTTCATCGCGTGGTTGTACGAACGGTTCGTCCCCATGCGTTCGGAATTGGCGATGATCCGGTGGGAGATGCCGGATTTTTCGAGCGCTGCCCGTGCGCGGGGGAGGGTCTGGTCGGAAGAACAGTCGTCGATGAAGATGATCTCGTACAGCTCCTTCGGGTAGGTGCACTCCATGAGGTTCCTGACCCGGTCCCCGATCACCTTCTCCTCGTTGTACGCGGACATGATCATGGTGATGCGCGGGTATTCCGCGGGGACCGCCGCGGGGCCGGACTTCTTCCCGAACGTGATGCCGAGGAGATAGACGATGTAGGGAAAGAGTGCGATGAAAAGGAGGACCAGCCCGGGGATCAGTACCATCCTGTACTGGTTTTTTGGGAATGAATTTATACGTTTATACTCTTGCGCGGCAGATCCCCGCCCGTTGGTTGGAAAACTACGGACCGGTTCCCGCCTGAGCGTTCTGTCGCTAGAGCGTGATGTAATTGAACAGTTTTTTCATCTGCTCGTCCCGGTGGAAGACGCCCTTGATATCGATGAAGAGGATCGCCGGGTCGGCAATTGCGGAGAACTCACGGCGCATTTCCAGGAACTGGGCGTGGGGGGCTGCAAGGATGTACCCGTCCATCTGCCGCGCGAGGTCCGGAAGGACCGCGACCCCCATCCCGGCAATCTCCTCCGGGGACAGGAGGGGGTCGTACCCGAAGACCGCGACCCCCTGTTCCCCGAGATACCGGATGATATCCGTGACCGGGTTGTCCCGGAAATCCGGTACATTCTCCTTGTACGTCAGGCCGAGGATGGCGATCTTCGAGCCCGCTGCTGTCCTGCCCGCCGATTTGAGGTTGCTGATCACGAGATCGGCGACAAACTTTGTCATGAAATCGTTCGTTGCCCGCCCGGCCAGGATCATCCGCGGCGTATACCCAACCCGTTTTGCTGCGTAAGCAAGGAAATAGGGAACGGTCGGGATACAGTGGCCCCCGACGATCCCCGGGGTATACGGGTGGAAGTTCCACTTCGTTGCCGCCGCGTCCAGCACGTCCCGGGTGTTCAGGTGCATCCGCGCAAACATCTGCGAGAACTCGTTGATGAGCGCGATATTGATATCCCGCTGGATATTCTCCACGACCTTTGCGGCCTCCGCGGTCCGGATGTCGGGGGCGCGGTAGACCCGGGTGATGAGGCTGTAGAGCTCCGCCATGGCATCCCCGGTCTCGCGGTCCATCCCGGCCACGATCTTCGTGGTCCTCGCAAGGACGTGTTCATCGTCCCCGGGGTTGATCCGCTCGGGCGAGTACCCGACCCGGAAGTCCCTGCCGGCCCGGAGCCCGGATTCGTTCTCGAGCACGGGCAGGAGTACCTCCTCGGTTACGCCGGGGTACACGGTGGATTCGAGGATAACGACTGCCCCCTTCTTCATATTGGCGCCAACGATCGCCGCTGCGTTGCGGACATACGAGAGATCGGGATCGTTTGCAGGGGTGAGGAGCGTAGGGACGCAGATCATGACAAAATCCGCTTCCCGGATCTTCGTGGGATCGGAAGTAGCCTGAACCGCAGTCTGCGTTTTTTTAATTTTCTGGACTTTCCGGGCGTCGATATCGAAGCCGAGCGTCCGCACACGGTGGGAGAACGCCTCGGCGAGCGGGAGGCCGACATAGCCAAGACCGACAATACAGACTGTTTTCCGGGTTACCGGTGATTCTTCCACGGCTTGTTCTCCCCTCGTATGACGCTAAAAGAAGACCCTTCCGGGACTGATTCTTCCGGGTAAATGTTTGCGCTGCAGTTATTTAAGCACCGTTCAGCCGGCATGCAGTTTTTATCGGGGCGTGGTCCGCCACGGGGAGCAGTGAGCCGGCCACGGACGCCATCGGCCTCCGGTCGCTGATCGTACCGCCGATTATCTCTGCCTTCGCAAAAAAGAATAAAAAGATCGTTTACTCACGAATCGACGATCGGGTGCGCATTCTTGTCCCCGCGCCCGATACCCTTGTACACAAAGCCGGCGGCAATGAACGCATCGGGGTCGACTATGTTCCGGCCATCGACGATGACCGGGTGCTTCCGGCCGGTGAGCTTCCGTATCCGGGCGGGATCGAGGTCGCGGTACTGGCTGTGCCCGGCAAAGATCACCACTGCGTCCGCATCCTTCACCGCCTTGTCGACATCCGCGGAGATGGGGACTCCCGGGTACTCGCAGGCATAGGCATCGTGGACGATGACGTGGCAGCCCTCTCTGAGGAGCAGGTCGCGGTACGGTTCCGAGGGCGTGTTCCGGGTGTCGTCCGAATTGGAGAGGAACGCCCACCCGAGGATCGATACCCGTGCCCCGAGGGGGTCCCGGCCCGCCCGTTTCAGGGCGTCCATGGTGAGCGTGAACATGTGGACCGGCATGAAGTCGTTGATCTGGCGGGCGAGGACATAGAGCGAGGGCTGGCCTTTCGGGTAGTCCAGCCGCTCCCTCGCGAGCACCTGCACCCCCCGTTCGAGGTGATAGGTATCCTTGGTCAGGCAGTGGCCGCCCACGCCCGCCCCGGGCCAGAGCATCGCCCGCGTGATCCCTTCGCCCTTGAGGCTGTCGACCCCGGTACGGACATCGTAGACATTGATCCCCATCGCTTCGCAGTAGAGCGCCAGCTCGTTGATGGCTGCGATCTGGAGGTCGCGGAACGTGTTCTCCGCGGTCTTGGTGACCTCGGCGGCTGCTGAGCTCATGGGGATCACCTTCCCGGTTGTCAGAACCGGGGTATAAAGCTCGATCGCCCGCTTCGTGCTCACCGGGTCGATGCCCCCGACAATGCGGTCGTGCTCGCGGATGTTTTTGAGGAGCCGGCCCACCATCACCCGCTCGGGGGCATGGGCAAGGGCGAAGTCCTTTCCGGCAACGAGGCCGGACTCCTTCTCGAGGATCTCCCTAGCAAAGCCCTCTGTGGTCCCCGGCGTGATGGTGGACTCAAGGACGACAAGGGTGCCCGGCCTGAGGTACTTCCCGGCATTGACCAGCCCCTCTTTTAACGCCGAGAAGTCGGGCAGGAGGTCATCCTTTGAGAGGAACGGTGTCTGGATGTTCAGCGTGACCGCGTCGAGTTCCGCGATCCGGGAGAAGTCGGACGTGGCGACGAACTTCTTTTCGGCCACGACTTTTTTGAGGAGATCCTCAAGGCCGGGCTCCTCGCCCTTGAGGGGGCTCTCCCCGCGGTTGAGCATCGCGATCTTGTATCCTGATGTGGCGGAGTCGCGCTGGAAGCCGTACACCGTGCTGAAGGCCGGCGAACCGGCAAAGAGGGCTGCGGCGGGGATGCCGACATACCCCATCCCTATGACACCTATCTTCCGGATAGGGCCCCGTTCCGCGATGATCCTTTCGAGTGGCAATTCCGTGTTCCCGCCCATCATTTCACCCGGTTGACGGCATCGCAGACGTGAGCGAGCTCGGCTCTTTCGAGCAGGGGGTGGACCGGGAGGCTCAGCACCGACGTGGAGAGCGCAGTCGAGACCGGGCAGGTGTCGGGACCGTTTTCCTGGTAGATCGGCTGGCGGTGGATCGGGATCGGGTAATGGATCGCCGTGCCGACACCTTCACCCCTGAGGTAATCGATAAAGGCCTGACGGGACATCGGGAACTTCTCCGTGAGCCGGAGGACATACTGGTGGTACACGTGCCGGGTGTACGGGGCGACCTTCGGGAGGGCGAGCCCCTTTGCCGAGATATGGGAGTCGAAATACGCCGCGTTCTGCCTGCGGCTGTGGTTGAACCCCTCGAGCTTCTCCAGCTGCACGAGGCCTATCGCCGCCGCGATATCGGTCATCCGGTAGTTGTACCCGAGCCGGGTATGGAGGTACTTCTCGCTCTGGCCGTGGTTGATGATGAGCCGGAGGCGTTCATTGTAGGTCGCATCGCTGGTCGTGACCATCCCGCCCTCGCCGGTAATCATGTTCTTGGTGGCATAGAACGAGAAACACCCGAAGTCGCCGAGGCCCCCGACCTTCTTCCCCTTGTAGAGGGCCCCGTGGGCCTGGGCCGCGTCCTCGATCAGCTTCAGCCCGCGGGGCTGGCAAACGTCCCGGACCGCATCCACGTCAAACGGCTGGCCGAAGAGGTGGACTCCGATGACTGCCCGGGTCTTTCCGGTCACCCGTTCCTCGACATCGCCGGGGTTTATCGTGAAGGTCTCCGGGTCGACGTCGGCAAACACGGGCTTTGCGCCTGCCATGGAGACCGCAGTCGCCGTTGCGATGAACGAGAACGCCGGCACGATCACCTCGTCGCCCTGCCCGATATCTGCTGCGAGGAGCGCTGCATGGAGCGCCGCGGTCCCGTTGTTTATGGCGACCGCGTGGGCCGATCCGCAATAATCGGCAAATTTTTTCTCAAATTCTCCAACCCTCTCCCCGGATGCGAGCATTCCGGACCGGAGGACCGCTGTTACCGCTGAGATCTCTTCCTGGCCGAGCGCCGGCCGTGCTATGTGTATTGGATTCAAACAGTCACCCTCGTGTGGCGTTTCATGCCAATACAGGTGATAATTATTTAATGATTTCGTTTTCCGGGGGTTCCAAAGACTTTGGTTCAAACCTGACAATCCTTTAAGATAATCTCATGTGCCAGTATTGCCATAATGATCGTACGGACATGAGGAGGAGTGGCAACGCAGCATATCATTTCCATCGGCGACTTCGACAGGAATGAGATCGATCGCGTGCTCGACCATGCGCGCCAGATCGATGAGAACAAGTATGACCGGAATGCCCTGCACGGCAGGATCCTTGCCGTCCTCTTCTTCGAACCCAGTACCCGGACCCGTATGTCCTTTGAGTCCGCCATCGCCCGCCTCGGAGGGACTTCGCTCTCCGTCGGCAGCGTCGAGGCCTGCTCGATGGCCAAGGGCGAGACCCTCGCCGATACCATACGGGTCGTCAGCGGGTATGCCGATGCGATCGTGATCCGGCACCCGAAAGAGGGTGCCGCCCGGCTCGCGGCCGAGTTCGCCACTGTCCCGGTCATAAACGCGGGCGATGGCGCAGGGCAGCACCCGTCCCAGACCCTTCTCGACCTGTATACCATCCGCCAGTCGATGCCCATCGACGGGATCGATGTCGCGCTGGTGGGCGACCTCCGGTACGGGAGGACGGCACACTCCCTCGCGTTCGCCCTCTCCCTGTACAACGTCCGCCTCCACACGGTCTCTCCCAAGGGCCTCGAGCTCCCCGCCCCGATGCTCGCGGAACTCCGGGAGAAAGGGATGGAGATTGTAGAGCACGACGATATCAACGATGTCGTGCACAGCGTTGACGTCCTCTACGTCACGAGGATCCAGCGCGAGAGGTTCCCCGACTCGGCCTCGTACTTCAACGTCGCGTCGAGTTACCGGATCACCCCCGAGCTCCTTCTGGGTGCCCGTAAGCACCTCATCGTCCTCCACCCCCTCCCGCGGGTAGACGAGATTGACCCCCGGGTGGACGATTCGCCCCATGCCCGGTACTTCGAACAGTCGAGGAACGGGGTCCCGGTCCGGATGGCGATGCTCATGAAGGTGCTCCAATGAAGAACACGGAGAAGGCAGACAATGCCGAAAACGAGGGGCTCCTTGTCCGGAGGATCCGGAACGGGACGGTCATCGACCATATCGACAGCGGGGAGGCTCTCAATGTCGTGAAGATCCTCGGGATCACCGGTACGACGCAGGAGGCGCTCTCCATCGCGACCAACGTGCAGAGCAGGGAGATGGGCAGGAAGGATATCGTCAAGCTCGCCAACCGGGAGCTCTCCAAGGAAGAGGTGGACCGCATCGCCCTCATCTCCCCCTCGGCGACCATCAACATCGTCCGGGACTTCAAGGTCTGCGAGAAGAAGGGGGTCGAGACCCCGTCGCTCATTGTCGGGATCGTCAAATGCCCGAACCCGGGCTGCATCTCGAACACGAACGAGCCCATTGCAAGCAAGTTCCGGGTCACCGGCAAGGGACTCCGGTGCATCTACTGCGACTGGGTCATCAGCAGGGATATCACGAGCCACATCATCTGATACTGGCAGGATTCCCTGCACTTCTATCCCGGCCTGTCTTGTGTACTACACCCTTTTGCCGGACTCCATCCCGGTGGCAAAAATTTAAGAGCGTATAGCAGTACCGTTTAACCGGTTACCATGAAGTCTCTCGTTTTTGGTTTCACCATCCTTACGCTCCTGGTGCTCGCACTGGCTGTTCCGGTCTCTGCAGCAGACAGTACCCAGCAAGGCTACATCACGGTGGGTATCGCACCGGTTGCCCAGTTCGATGCGGTGTACGCGTATACGACTATCCCAACGGTGGTCAGGTTTACGGACCGCTCTCTCGGGTCCGCCCCGATAACCTGGTCATGGGATTTTGGGGACGGCGCCACATCGACCGATCAGAATCCTAGCCACAGCTATCTCCAGCGGGGCACCTACACGGTATCGCTCACTGTTAGGAACTCTTACGGTTCCAGCACCGCGATGAAGAAGGATTTCATCACGGTCGGCATGGGACCGCGGGCGGATTTCGTCGCAACACCGACCTCCGGGAACGCACCCCTGGTGGTAGGGTTCAGCGACAAGTCCCAGGGGCTCGTTACCGCCTGGTTGTGGGATTTTGGCGATGGCCAGAGATCGACTGACAAGACCCCGGTGCACGTCTACCAGGCCGGTGGCAATTATAACGTGGTCCTCACGGTGTCCAACGAGTTCGGATCCTCCGATGCAACCAAAAACCAGTACATCTCGGTCGCCGGAAATCTCGTATCGAAGTTTTCTCCCGACCCTGCGACCGGCAAGGCACCCCTTACGGTGAAGTTCACGGATCTCTCCCTGGGCAGCCCGACCGCATGGGCATGGGATTTTGCTGACGGCTCGGCTTCAACCGACCAGAATCCCACCCACACGTTTGCAACCACCGGATCATATGATGTGAAGCTGACCGTTACCCATGGAGCGAGTACCGATGTCTCGACCCAGACAGTCAATGTGGGCGGCGTGCCCAATGCCCAGTTCGACGGGACCCCCCTCCAGCTGAATGTCAACGAGAACGTCCAGTTCACCGATAGGTCGTCGAATTCACCGACCTCGTGGCTCTGGGATTTCGGTGACACCGCCACCTCGACGCTCCAGAACCCGGCCCACGCGTACCAGCTGAACGGGATCTATACGGTCTCACTGACGGCGCGGAATGCAAACGGCAAGGATAGCGAGACCAAGGTGGGCTACGTCAATGTCGGGACGCCCCCCAAGGCTGATTTCAGGCCGGTAATCGTGCCGTTCGCACTCGGCTCGGTGCCGATGCCGGTACAGTTCGTCGACCAGACCACGGGCGGACCTACCGACTGGCAGTGGGACTTTGGCGATGGTACGACCGCAGCCGAGCAGAACCCGACTCACTTCTACCAGAAAGAGGGCGTCTATACCGTCACCCTCACCGCGAAGAACTTCTTTGGCTCCGATACGAAGGTCAGGAAAGATCTCATAACGGTTGGCGGCGGGGCGGCGGTCGATTTCGATGCTGACAAGACTACCGTTGGCGTGGGCCAGATCGTCACCTTCACCGACAAGTCGCTGAACAACCCCACCAACTGGGTCTGGGAGTTCGGGGACGGGACGGTCGGAACCGGCTCGAACCCCGACCATACGTACCGCGCAGTCGGCGTCTATGATGTCACGCTGACCGCATCGAACGCGATCGATACCGAATCGCGGACCAAGAACCAGTACATCACGGTCCTGAGCATCCCGCGGGCAGACTTTGTCGCGGACAAGACCCGGGGAGGGGCCCCGATGACGGTCACCTTTACGGACAAGACCGCAAACAGCCCGACTGCGTGGAAGTGGGACTTCGGTGACGGCACGACTGCGTCCGAGCAGAACCCGGTCCACACGTACACGACGCTCGGGGTCTTCACCGTCTCCCTGACAGCCTCCAACAAGGACGGGCAGGATACGTCGACGAAGACCGGTTATATCGTCACGACCCTTGCCCCGGTCGCCGATTTCAAGGCAGACCGTCAGGTGGGGAAGGCGCCATTCATCGTCGTATTTACCGATCTCTCGACCAATAACCCCACCTCATGGCTGTGGGAGTTCGGCGACGGTTCGACATCCTCCGACCAGAACCCCCGCCACATCTACCTGCACGAAGGGGCGTACGATGTCCGCCTCACGGTAACAAACCAGTACGGCAGCGATTCCCTGCTCAAGACCGGCTCTTCGGTCCCGACCGTCGGGACTACCGCGGTCCCATACACGGTTGCTGTCGTTCCGACACCGGTTGTCGTTACAACCAGTGCAACAACCGCCCCGCCGGCCACCAGCGCTCCGCTGCCGGTCGCGATCACGGTAAGTGCGGTAGTCCTTGCGCTCTTCGCAGGAGTCTTCCGCCCCAGGAAATAATTTTTTTTCATCTCTCTCACCGGACAGATGGTACTCCCCGCCATGACACTGGATTTTAATACCTGTCATGCATTCATTTTCCATCATGGAACCTGTCGCGATTCCGGAAAATGTGAAGCTCTGGCTGCTCATTATCCCGGTTTTTGTCATCGCCATCATCGCGTTCTGGCCCCTCATGACCGTATTTGTCTGGGCGATTGCGGTCGCTGCCGTTCTCCTGCCCATCCACCAGCTCCTGTGCCGGTACGTGAAACCGGGAGTGTCTGCCACCCTGATCACGCTATCGGTCGTGCTGATCATCCTCGCGGTCATGGCATTCGTCGCATTCCTCCTCGTCAGCAACGAGAACCATATCAGTCAGATGGCCCTTGCCATGATCAACGGCCTGCACCACACCAGCCTGTCGCGCTTCGTACCGTCATTTACCGACGCCCAGCTGAGTAATTTTAACGGGACACTCCAGGACCTGATGGTAAGCACGGTCCTCTCCCTGACAGGAAATACCATGCAGACCCTTCTCTCGATCATCATCTTCTTCCTCACGCTATCGATGCTCCTTTTTTACGGCGAGCAGATCTGGAACAGGGTTTCCAGTGCCCTGTCGCCGAAACTCCAGGGCGCCGTGTCCCGGTTGACCGAGATCACGGAAAGCACGATATTTGCCTTGATCGTTGTCCAGATTACCGCCGCAATGATCGCTTTTGTGCTCGCGCTCCCGTTCTTCTACTTCCTCGGGTACGGGGATGTCCTCCTCTTCTCATCCCTCATCGGGTTTTCCATGCTCATTCCCCTCATCGGGGCGCAGGTGATGATCCTCATCCTTGCACTCTACTTTTTCAGCCTCGGCGATCTCAAGAGTGCCGCGATCATGCTGTTTGTCGGGTATCCCCTGCTGAGCGGCTGGATCGATTTCTTTTACCGGCCGTTCATGATGGGGAAACGCGTGGCCGTCCACCCCGTGATCATGATGATAGGAATTTTTGCGGGGGTCCCGTTCATGGGAATTGTCGGCTTCATCCTCGGCCCGGTACTGGTCGCTCTCGTGGTGGTCGGGGCAGACCTGCTCGCAGAGGAAGTCAGGGAGCTGGAATCAAGGACACCCCCCTCCTGATTTTTCCGGGTCCGGTGTTTCCTGGGATCCGGGACCAGGCCAGACAATATATCCCGGGTCACCGGATGATTAGATCTATGCGCTCGTTCATGACAGGGATCCTTCTCATCGCCGCCCTTTTCGTCGTCATCACCGGGTGTTCCCAGCCACCGGTCAGACAACCCACGGTTTCGGTCAGCGCCATTGCATTATCCGATGTCAGCCTGAGGACCATGACCGTCAACACCACGATCGTCATCTTCAATCCGAACCCCGTCGGGGCACGGCTTAACCGGCTGGCGTTCGATGTATGGTACACCGACAGTGCCGAACACTATCTGGGTCATGGCGAACAGACCGCGATCGACGTGAAAGAAAACGGCAATACGACAGTCACTGTCCCGGTGACAATCGGCAATGAACCGGCGCTTATCGCAGTCGGTTCGCTCATCAGGAACGGCAACATCACGATCGATGTGAACGGCTCCGCGTCCATCGATCTTAAAGTAACGTCGTGGGATCTGCCGTTTTCGCAGACCAGGGTATTTGAGGCAGCTGATCTCGGTCTCAATACGGCGATCCCCTTCTCCGGAAATTCGATCAACGTCACGGAAGGCCTGGACCGGGCCCGCGGACTGATGAATACGCTGACGCGATGAGGGAAAACAGGTTTTGCCAGGAGTCTGCCCCCGTTTTTTCGGCCCTTTCTGCCCTTATCCTTTAAAACGCGGGAATCCCGGGCCGACAACACCCTCGCACATTTTTCTGCATCGCTGGATTGCCCTGCCTTTAATCCTCTATCTTCATGAACCGGAATAGCGCATAATTATTCATGGACCAGGCAGTCATCGATACGATCCTCTTCCTTGCGGCGGGAATGTTTGCCGCCGTAGTTGTCCATTTTGTCTTTGTATTCCTCAAGAAGCAGGCGGAAAAAACAGACACGAAGATGGACGACCTCCTGGTGCACTCCCTCGCAAAGCCGCTCACCCTCCTCGCATTTTTCATCCCGTTCTTCTTTGCCATCCGGCATGTAATCGACCTGTACCCGCAGTACCAGTGGATTGCCGACGCCAATATCCTCCTTGCCGGCTATGTCCTTGTCGGTACCTGGATCGCTGCCACATTTCTCGACGAGTTCCTGCGGATGTACGGAAAAGCGCTCGCCGAGACCACTGAGACGGATGTCGATGACCGTATCGTCGAGATCCTCCAGAAGATCGGGAAATACATAATCTGGTTCATCGGCATCCTCTATATCCTGACCATCTACCAGATCAACGTCACCCCGCTCATTGCCGGCGCAGGGATCATCGGGATCGCAATCGCCCTCGCCGCCCAGGACCTCTTCTCGAACTTCTTCGGCGGTGCGGTGATCATCACCGACCAGCCGTTCAAGGCAGGCGACCGGGTCCTGATCAACGACGTTCTCGGCGACGTCATCCACATCGGTCCCCGGAGCACCCGGATCATCACCCTCGACTCCGATATCGTCACCATCCCCAACACGAAGATCGCAACGAGCGTAGTCCACAACTACTCGCTGCCCAACCCGCAGGTCAGGATCCAGATTCCGGTTGCCGTCCCTTCTTCCATGGATATCGCTCTTGTCAAACGGATCCTTGGCGAGGTCTGCGATGAAGCGGTGAGGGAACGGACCGATATCATCACCAACGAGCCGATGCCCACGGTATACCTGATAAAAATGGACAAGGCAAGCCTGACATTCATGGTCACGGTCTTTGCGTCCGGGTTCTTATACAGCAATATCATCCAGGACTACATGAATATCCAGATTATCGAGCGGTTCCGGAAAGAAGGTATTGCCTTCTCCTGACCATTCCCTGACCCATGATGTTAAGAACCGCCAGAATGAAGGTGAGAAGAAGACTCCGGAGCCTGCCGGGCACACCCTGCGGAGCCTTCGGGACAGGGAAGACCATGAACCACGTTCCATCCTGTTTCCTGATACTCGTCATACTCTTCTTCGGCATACTCGCAGTTCCGGCCGGTGCCGCGCCGTCCGGCACTGCCCCGTCCGGTTACATCACCGTCACCAATCCCCCGGTGGCGAACTTTTTCACGAGCACCCCTTCCGGCCCCCCGCCGTTTACGGTCAGTTTCTCCGATACCTCCCTCGGGCTTCATCCGATGACCTATCTCTGGGAATTTGGCGACGGTTCGGTCTCCAGCCAGCAGAATCCGACCCATACCTACCCGGCATACGGCGAATACGATGTCCGCCTCACGGTCACGAACCAGTACGGTTCGGACACAAAGACCGCCAGGGGATATATCGGTGTCGGCATCCCGCCGGAAGCAGATTTTTCGGCAAATCGCAGCAAGGGAGAAATTCCGTTGACCATCGCCTTCACCGATCTGTCCCGGAACAGTCCTGCCACCTGGTCGTGGGATTTTGGCGACGGTGCAACTGCGTCCCTGCAGAACCCGTCCCACACCTACACGCAGGCAGGAGTTTACCCGGTCCGCCTCAGGGTAACGAACCGTTTCGGCAGCGACGCCCTTTCAAAGACCGGGTATATCAATGCCAGTACACCGGTACCCCTCCCGGTACCGGAGCCGGTGCTGCCGGTGAAGGAGAAGGCCGGCGGGATCATCGGGCTGATACAGGAAGCAAAGGGCACGACCAATAAGAACCTGCCGACGGCCGGGATTATCCCGCCGCAGTTCATGGCCCTTGCCGCGGTGCTCACGAGCTTTGCAGTCATAATCATCCAGATCCTCCTATCGAACATCAGCTCGATTGCACAGGTCGGCATGAAAATTGTCAAATTTCTGGTCGATCTCGCGGGGGGCCATGCGGTCGAGAAGATCAGCGAGAAGGAGCTTGAGGCACGGAAGATCGAGGTCCGGAAGCTCGAACGCCACTTCCTCGGCCTCTCGGCGTCCGAGATCCTGGTTGTCGAAGCCTCGGTCTTCATGCTGGCCGTTGCCTTCATCATCGCCGATCGGGCCACCCTGGACCTGCAGACGGTGCTGATCTACATGGCGGTGGGCGCGGTCTCGGTCATCGGCCATGACTTTGCCCACCGCTGGTTTGCAACACGCTTCGGGCATGAATCGGATATCCGGTTCTGGGAACTGGGGACGGTCATCATGTTCCTGACCGCCTGGCTGTACGGGAACGCGTTTGCCCAGACCTACCGTAACCTCATCCGGCGCAGGGAGACCCTGGAGGAGACCCGCGAGCGGGGGATCGAGATGGTTGCCGGACCCGGCACCAGCATTATCCTTATGATCCTCTTCCTTTTCATGGTGCAGTTCGGCGGGATCTGGGCAACGGCCGGGGGAGTCGGGTTCACCATCAACCTCATCACGGCGGTGTACAGCCTGATGCCAATCGAGACGATGGACGGCCTCGCGATCTGGAAATGGAACCGCGGGCTCTACCTCGCGCTGGTACTGCCGATGGTCGCCTTTTACTTCTTCACCTTCATGATTGTATAAAAAAAAGTCCGGTATGACTCAGGGGGTCTGGCATGGGAAAGTGGGGCCCGGGCAGATCCAAAGCGCCGCGGTATTTTCCACGTTTTTCCTTCGCGCTCGAGATCGCTACGCGTGCACCCGCAATGACGGCGCCGGGAGCCGCTTACAGGATACGCCCGTGGACATCGATCTCGCCCCGGTAGATCCGGGTGCTCGAGATCCAGCGCCCGTCCTCGGCGAGCACGCAGCTGATCTGGTGGATGTCGACCTTCCTTTTCCCGTGTTCCCGCCGGAGCTTGTTGATCTCGACTGCAACGGGAAGGGTCTCTTCGGAGACGATGATCGCATCGAAATCGGCGTCGGTTGCTGACCCGAAGCGGTCATTCAGGGGCTCGATGACCCATGAAGAGGCGAACTGTTTTCCCGCGATGAACCGTTCGAGGTCCCGCCGGCGTTCTTCGAACGGGCGGATCGGGTGGGTCTTCCTGCTCGCGAAGGTGTCGGTAGTAAGCCCGATGACCACGTGCCCCTCCCTGCCTGCGAGCTCGAACGACCGGCTCAGGAGGGCTTTGTGCCCGTCGTGGATCGGATCGAAGGTTCCCCCTACCATAACCTTCATGCCTTTTGCTTCTTAAGTTCCTATGATATTAATGGGTATGGACACGAGGGTCACCGGGACC
>DATKMN010000149.1:0-5261 GCA_035541835.1 Methanoregula sp. | reverse complement strand
ACTCTTCTCGATACAGGCGGATAAGGCGATCGCCTCGGTCGACGGCCCGAGTGCCGGAGCCCTGATGACGCTCGTGACGATTGCAGCACTTGAACACCGTCACATCAATTCATCGGTCACCCTGACCGGTACTATTGATTCGGCCGGGCACGTGGGGGCCATCGGGGGGGCGGTTGAGAAAGCGACGGCTGCAAAGGCAAGCGGCATCACGACATTCCTCCTGCCGCTTGAGAACCAGGATCTGACCCTCTATACACAACAGTCAGTCGATTACGGGGGATACGAGCTTATCGAACAGGTCCCCCAGACGGTGCCTGCCAAGGAATATATCGAAAAAACCGTCGGGATCAATGTAATATATGTCAGTAATATCGATGATGTCATTGCCAATACCCTGAATTAGGCAATTTTTCCCCCGTTTTTATCTTCTCCGGAACCACCGGAAACCCGTTCCCGGGGGCTCTCCACGGGGAATATCCTTAAATATCCGCATGAAGCCAATAGACCGTGACAAGCGGTACCGGCTGGTATCCTTGCGGAACGAAAGAGCCCGTGGATATCGCAGAGTTAACCGGCCCCGGGTTTTTCCCGGAGGAGCACACCAATGAACGATCAGACAGAGTCAAACAAAAAGATCGTGCGGGACTTTTACCACATGGCGATGAACCAGAAAAGGCCGGAAGAAGCAGTGGCAAAATACATGGGACCTGTGTATCGCCAGCATAATCCGGAGGCCGGTGACGGGCCCGGGCCGTTTATTGCATTTGTGAGGGGATTTACTGCGGCTTTTCCCTCCCTGTTCTTTGATTTCAGGCGTTTCATTGCCGAAGGCGATCTGGTCGTCGTCCACAGCCACCTCGTCCGGAAACCCGGGGACCGGGGGGTTGCGGTTATGGATATCTTCCGGGTAGAGAAGGGGCGGATCGTTGAGCACTGGGATGTTTTGCAGGAGATCCCTGAAAAAGCAGCCAATGAAAACACCATGTTCTAGTGCCGTTACGAATCCTGAAAGGAGGTGTAAAAACCCAGATGGTAAACAAGGGCTGGCAGTTGCGGATGAAGCGGACCGTTGAGCGGCTTTTCAAGGACAGCTGCCACCGGCCTGTACTGGCTATCGAAAAGGCTCTCTCACCCCTGGGATTCCGGGAGACGGGTGCTGATCCGGTCGCGATAGCGTTTGAAAACCCTGCCATGGAGCTGTACCTGGAAGTTGAACTCGAAGGGGCGCGCTGCGTCCACAGTTACCTTCTTGTTACCTTCGAAGAGAAGAACCGGAGACGGCGGCAGTTCCGGTGGTGAGCCTCTTAATCACGTTCACTCTCCGGTTCTCTTCTGAAAAATGACCGGGCCCGGGTTATTGTTGCAGGACAGGATGCAACTGTACTGCAATCCTGTCCTGTATCCTCATCTTAACATCTGCCTTCTGGATAGCAGCAAGACATAAGAACGGGGCCGGAGATTACCAGTCAGTCAATGGTCTCGGTCTCTTCGCGGAAACATGTCCTTATCGCCGCGGCTCTCGGATCGTCGCTCGCCCCGTTCATGGTCTCTGCCATGATCGTGGCCCTGCCGACCATCGGTAAGGAATTTGCATCCGATCCCGCGACTCTGGGATGGGTCACCAATATCTTCTTTCTTGCCGCCGCGGTCTTCCTCGTTCCCCTGGGAAGGATTGCCGACGAGACCGGCATCAAGCGTATCTTCACGCTGGGTATTGCCATATACGCGTTGTCGGCTCTCCTGTGTGTTCTCGCACCGGACATCCGTATCCTTATCATGGCCCGGTTCCTGACCGGCGCCGGTGCGGGAATGTGCTTCGGCACAACGATTGCCCTGGTAAGTCTCGTGTATCCCGGCTCGGAGCGGGGAAAGGCGATCGGTATAAATGTTACCGCAATGGCTCTCGGCTTCCTCCTCGGGTTTTTCCTCGGCGGGTTCCTGACGTTTTATACCGGGTGGCGGAGTATTTTCCTTGTCACCATTCCTCTGGAGATCGGAATCCTTGCGCTGGTCCTGACCCGCATCCCCGGAGAATGCGAGATCCCAAGGAAAAGGGAACTTGACCCGGCAGGAATGGGGCTCTACGCGGTTACTATCCTGTTCCTGATGGCAGGTTTCTCTCTTCTCCCCCGCACTACCGGTGTCCTGCTCATGGCGGCAGGCGGCGTATGTGCAGGGATATTTGTTTTCCAGGAGCGGAGGACGGGAAGACCACTCCTCGAACTCGGCACGCTCGTTAAAAACCGGACATTCGTGACAGCAAACCTCGCCGCCCTCTTCTTCAACACGTCAAACTTCGGGGTGTTCTTCCTGATGACCCTGTACCTCCAGTCAGTCCGGGGGATAGATGCCCGTATGGCCGGGATCATCCTTCTCGTACCCATCATTTTCATGGCAGGCCTCTCCCCGGTGGCCGGCAGGCTCGCGGACAGGACAGCCCCGCGGATGGTCATTGGCGCCGGAGTCGTGTCAACCTCCGTCGCCCTCCTTCTCCTTGCGACCCTCGAAGAAAAAACACCGTTTCCAGTCATTTTCCTGGCACTTATCCTTGTCGGTACCGGCATCGCACTTTTCCAGTCGCCGGTGGTAAGGACCCTGGTGAATTCGGTCCCGCGGCAGATCTATGGTCTCTCTTCCGGAATGATCGAGACCATGCGGCTGATGGGAATGACGATCAGCATCGCCCTGGCCCTTATTGTTTTCTCCCTCTACGGGGGCGGCGGGGTAAGTTCGCCCGGCGGGGTATCTGCTTACCTTTCAGGTCTTCATACGATCTTCCTGACCATGTTCACTATTTCGGTTGCAGCATTAATCCTGGTCATAACCCTGGGAGGAACTCCCGGATCGCCGGTCATGCAGGAGGATGTCAACGGTTCATGAGCTCTGGAATATATCTGGTAAGGAAAGCCGGTATCGGCCCGATGACAGGAGTGAACCGCAAAAAAAAGGCCCTCACAACCAGTATGCATGCGACCGGTCCCGTTGAAGAAATAACGGTAGTTCCGGAGCAGACTCTGCCGGTAAAAAGCAGAAGAAGCAGCCCTCTCAGGCGAGCTGGCAGCATCCCTGCGGCGTGGCGCGGACCCTGCGCCGCCGGCCGTCAACTTCGTAATACCGGGGGTGTTCGAGCAGATCAAGCACATTGATCTTCATGTCCACGAGCTCGGAGTACGTAAAAAAATCGTGTTTCTCTTCCCTGCCCTCTCTCCAGCGGATGTCGACCCCGTAGTCCTCACGCACCGTCGATATGATCTCTTTCATAGCCCATCCTTCTGGTGATTGAGCTATATGAAATTTTTCCCTACGGGTTCAGGGAGCAACACGCAAGGCCGGCAGGAGCACTTCCACGCTCATGGGCTGTACTTCAGGTCCGGGTCAAATGTTACCGGGAGCTCTTTTTTTCAGGAAACATCCGGCAGCCGTACCGGCAACCCGGGGCATTTCCCCATAAAAGATGGGGTAATCCCCGGATGGGTCATGACCGCAGATCCTCGGGCTGAAGCATCTCAACGAGGGCTTCGAGCGTCGCCATCTCCCGCGTTATGATCTCCTCATGAAGGTATTCCCGCATTTTGAACGCGAACCTGTCGAGATATTCCCGGTTTATCCTTCGGTCAGGGTCGAATTTGTTCCTGAGAAGGGATTTAAGTTCTTCGAGATCGCGCCTGGTAAGCCTGTCGACAAACGTTGTGCGGTACTTGGCCAGGAGTTCGGCCTTGATCCCGGCATCCGAAAGATTCATCCCCTTTTTTCGTGCACGTATGCTCATATCGCCTGCCTCGGACCATGATTACAACCGGATCAGCCGGCTTCTCTACTCCGCTCCCTTTTTAAGTGCAGTCTCTGCAATCCGCCGGACATATGCATTCCCGTCATTCAAGGCCGATTTCAGGATGTCGCGGCTCTTCCGGTCTCCGATTGCCATGAGGACGAGCGCAGCGCCCATGCGTACGTTCCAGTCCTTATCCTTCATCTCATTCCCGAGGCTGTCGGCAGAATCAGGATCCCTGACCCGGGCAAGTGCCCCGATTGCATGACGCCGCACATCGGCATTCTGGTCATGGAGCATGTGGAGGAGCGGCCCGGTCACTTCATGCCCGCCGATCATGCCCAGGGCTTCCACCGCCCGCATACGCACAGCCCAGTCCCCGTCCCGGAGGGCAGCGGTGAGCGGCCCGATCGCCCTGCGCTCTCCTATATGTCCGAGTGCCCATGCAGCACGAAGCCTCACTACGCTGTCCGCATGGCCGAGCGCCTTGATGAGAGCGTCGACGGCAGGCACGCCAATGCGGGCGAGTGCAAATGCCGAGGACCACCGGACCGTTTCGTCCTTGTTTGAGAGATCCCGGATCAGTTCCTCAATAACAGTCGTATGTTCAGCCACAGGTCTCACCCGTTTCCCGGGAACGCAGGCGACTCCGGTAGTTGACGGAGAAGTCCAGAGAGCCCGGATACGATTTCTTCCTGCACCGCGATACATATATACCTGACGCCAGAAAAATGATAAAAATTCCCCGTTCGCGGGGAAGAGATCCGGGGGATATTCTTCCGGATCCAGGACCTGGAAACAAGGCCGTACGCGGTCTTCCATCAGATGGGGGTGTTACTCATCCTAATCGTTCCTACCACTAATTTCAGGAAATTCTCTTTCTGCTGATGCAGGAGGAGGAACGAATTTTACTGGAAAGAACAGAATATATCTGTTCCATGAATGCCGTATACCTGAATAAATGGATAATCATCTTCTTCGGCATCCTCTCCGCGATTTTCATCGCATCCGCAGTTACCCGGGTTGTTGTGGGCATTGCAGGGCTGACCGGACTGCCGGCAGTTCTTGCCACATTTATCCTGTATGCCGGGGTTTTTTTCTCGCTTATCGGGCTGTATGAACGGGTCTTTCCGGGAGAATTCCTCTGGACGGGTTTCGGATGACATAACCCCGCCGGCAGATCCAACGGTCCGCAGCACCGGCGGGAGCTGAAATTCCTTTCGGCCGTGAATCCGGATCCCACCCGGCCAGCTTTCAGGCCGAAATCCGGCCCGTGCCCGGAAGGATTATCCGGCAGCCGGAACGCATGAATTTTGTAGTAGTGGCTCCTATGGGACTCTATATGTCACACGGGGAATTCCCCTGAAAAAAGGTGAACCATCATGGATATGAAACTGTCGTGCCTCATCAAAGGTTCAGTCGCAATCATCTTCGGCCTCCTTGCCTTGTTCCTGCCGGATCAGGTAGTTGGGACTTTCACACTTCTTTTTTG
>DATKMN010000148.1:0-2802 GCA_035541835.1 Methanoregula sp. | reverse complement strand
GATGATCGCGGTGTCCCGGCTCTTCCTTGACAATTTCGACAATATCCAGGTAGCGTGGGGAAAGGTCGGGCTGAAGATGACCCAGCTGGCCCTCCTTTCGGGAGCCAATGATCTCGCGGGCACCATGTTCACGGACGACGTGACCGGGGACGCCGGGGCCGCGGGCTCCGATTACCTGGATCCCAAAGACATGGAGCGGATCGTCACCGATCTCGGGCGGAAGCTCCGGCAGCGGACTACGCTGTACGAGCTGATCTAGTATCTGGGTTCCGGAATTCGCTGGAACCCGGTCGGGGCCTCCGAAAAGACATTCCGTTTTTAAAAGATTTTCAAAAAAAATATTCAGAGCAGTTCAAGTGCCTGCCGACCCGTCATGCCGGTCTTGATCCCGCGTCCCAGGGCAGAGCGGTTCACTTCCCTGACAATCCCCGTGAGGATATCGTCTGTGTCCGTGATGGACGGCCCGAGTGCCGGCCGTACCTTTGCTGCCGGGTAACTGAACGAATCGAAGGCTGCCACGTCGAACACCCCGCATCCCACCATTCCCGCGTCGGTCCTGACCGCAACGATATTGAGCGGGCCGAGGGGAATCACGAAGCCGATGGCTTTCTTGGTATTCAGCTGAATATGTGTCTGGTGCATAGTTCTCCCGCAGATAGTGTCGATGCAGGATATGATAATTCTGCGGCAAGCGGTAAAAGGGATCCTGCATCAGGTCCCGGAACGCGGGTTCGATAGCTTTACCTCATCCGCGGGGCTACACTGCGTAGGAGACAGAGGCGGAGAGTCGTGGATCAGATAATCAGCAGGATACTGGAGGATGCGAGAGCCGGCCACCGGCTGGAAGAATGCGATGCACGGGCCCTCTTCGCGACCCGGGACCGGCAGGTATGGGCGGTCGCCGCCGCAGCCGACGAAGTCCGGGAGATGCGGGCCGGCAACGACGTGACCTGGGTCCGGAACCAGAACATCAATGTCACCAACCTCTGTGTGAACGCCTGCGGCTTCTGCGGGTACTCAAAGAAACCCGGGGACGAGGGTATTTACTTCCACGACCGGACCGAGATCCAGAAGAAGGCCCGGATGGCAAAGGAACGGCAGGTCACGGAGATCTGCACGGTGAGCGGCCTCCATCCCGATTTCAACGCCCAGTCCTATACCGATGTGTACCGCTGGATCCACGAGGCGGCTCCCGGCGTGCACCTCCATGCGAGCAACCCGATGGAAGTTGCCTATGCGGCAAAGAAGAGCAGGATGACGACCGGGGAGGTGCTGGCAGCCATGAAGGAAGCCGGGCTGAACTCGATGTGCGGTACTGCCGCGGAGATCCTCGTGGACACGGTCCGGGATAACATATGCCGGCAGAAGATCCCGACGAAGGAGTGGGTCCGCATCATCCGCGAGGCCCACCTGATGGGAATCAAAACCACGGCGACCATCATGTACGGGCACTGCGAGACCGACGCGGACATCGTGGCCCATCTCGCGATTCTTCGGGAGATCCAGGACGAAACGCATGGGTTCAGCGAGTTCGTCCCGCTCTCCTTCATCCACATGAACACCCCGCTCTTCCGGGCCGGGAAGGCCCGGGCGGGAGCCACCGGGAGGCAGGACCTCCTGATGGTCGCCGTCGCCCGTCTCTTCCTGGACAATTTCCGGAACATCCAGGTGAGCTGGGTGAAGGAAGGGATCAAGATGGCCCAGCTGGGGCTTATCGCCGGCGCCAATGATCTCGGGGGAACGATGTTCGAGGAGAGCATCTCCAAGGGTGCGGGCGCCACAAATACCGATTATCTCGATCCGGCCGAGATGCAGCGGGTGGCCGAAGACGTGGGCCGGCCCCTGCGCAGGCGCACGACCCTCTACGATCGGGTGTGAGGTAAGGACAGAACAGGTGACCATCATGAGGAGAAAAGACCGGGAGATCACGGACCGGGCGGAGATGGAGGCGATCCTGGCCGAAGCACCGGTCTGCCGGCTGGCGATGGCAGACGGGACGGAACCGTACGTAGTCCCCCTCTGTTTTGCCTATGCAGCTGATGACAACGCGATCTATTTCCATTCCGCACGGGAGGGAAAGAAGATCGGGATGCTTGAGAATAATCCCCGCTGCTGTGTCGAGGTGGATATCAGCGATGGCCCCCTCCCGGATAAAAGTCCCTGCAGCTGGGAATTCCGGTACAGGAGTGTCATCTGTACCGGGACTGCTCACGTGGTGTCCGATCCCGGGGAGAAGAACCGGGCGCTCAACTGCATTATCCGGCATTACGGCGAGTGCGATCACCCGTTCACGGAGAAGGAACTGGATCGTGTCTGCGTGGTAAAAATAGTGATTGGGGAGATGACGGGGAAGAAGCACGGGTATTAGTTGTACCTGATCGGCTGAGCATTCCGGTGGGAATACTAGTCGTGACGGGGTTTGAGGAGTCTTACGATCCTGTCCCCGATCTTCCGGGCCCGTTTCAGCGCCTCCTCGTCGTGCAGTACATCCCCCTCGTGGTACCCTGTTCCTTTCACTGAACCAAGAGACGCGAACTCGTGGGTGGAGAGGAACCCCTCGATCGTCTGGACGGTCCTGCTCGCCCCCTTGTTGGCATGCACGGCTACGGCAACCCCCTTCTTTCCTGCCAGTTTCCGATCATGGTAGAGCGAGTACGTGCGGTCGATGAAGTTCTTCAGATGGCCGTTGACGTCAAAATAGTACGTCGGCGACCCTATGACAAGGACATCGCATTCCATGACCTTCCCGATGATCTCGTTCCAGTCATCGTTCTCGATCACGCACCATTTCTTCTCCTTGCA
>DATKMN010000147.1:0-4915 GCA_035541835.1 Methanoregula sp. | reverse complement strand
TCAGGGACCCCCCTCACCCCCCACGAAAAAATTTGGGGTAGCCCCTATACCCCCCACCGGAAAAACTGAGGTAACCCCCTGCCCCCCTCCCTTATCGAATCGCCCGCAGGGTACGCTCGACGCCTGCAAGCGACTCCGCGACCTGCTCGTCAGTCATCGAGGGGTCCCGGAAGCGGTGGAACCGCTCGCACATCAGCTCCGGGCACTTCCCGCAGTGCGGGAGGTTCCGGTCAACGGCGCAGCAGGCATAGATGGGGCAGGCGTCGGCACCCATCAGGGTGGTCCAGAACGGCTTCCCGGCAGTCGGCCTGCAACCCCGGCACTCGTTTCCGTGGTGGTCGCAGTCCGTGCAGGAATGGCCGCAGACATTCATGATCCTCTTCTCCATGAAGCAGTCTCACCGGGCCGGTTTATAAAGAGCGGGGAATTGCCCGTGAAAGTGAAGTAAGGCAGGAGTCCCGTGTCAGTACGAGCGGAACGCTATGCCCCACCGGTCATCCTTGCGGGTCACTATCCAGATGTTTTCGTGCTCGCTGATTGCAGACCCGTCCTCCCGTTCGCGGGTATACTTCACCCGGAAATGGACCTTGTCCGGAGAGACGAGCAGAGGTTCGCGGCACCACATCACCATCCGTTTCCACCCCTGCTTCCTCAGGGCGTCGAAGAAATCCGCGGGCATCTGCCCGGGAGCCTTCCATCCGATGAACTCATTACCCACGAGCAGGTAGTGCGGAAAGTGCAGGTACCGGTCCATCCCCGCGGGATTTGCCGCATTGAACTCCCTGCCAAAACCGTCGAGGCATTCCAGCGCGCCCGCCACCATCGTTTCGTCGGGTTCGCTGTCCCGCTCCGGGTTGAACATCCTGATTTGGTCCCGCATGCTGTTTCCTCTCCCTTCAGCCCCCGTTCTTCGGACCGCCCTTCCCTTCGAGCGCGTCGATGACCTCCCGCTCCGTCACGTCCACTGTCTCGGTGAACGGGAGGGTCCACCCGAGGATATGGTCGATCACGGCCTTCCCCTCGATCTCCAGCCGGATGTCTCCCTTCTCCACGATCGTTGCCAGCGCCTCGACCAGGGGGATATCGTACGAGGTGACCGGGACGACGATATCGGTGCTCCCGCTGGCGGGGATCTCCAGTTTTCCCGCATTCCCGGAAGCGATCTCCGTCCGGCGGGTCCCGGACCGGAAAAATATGGCAAAGGGGAGCTCGCGCAGGATAGCGTCGATGGGGTTCGGGTTCTTCACCCGCAGTTTCACTTCAAGATCGATCGACGAGAGATGGATGGCCTTGATCTTCACCCCTTCGAGGCTCACGACCGGCTCGACCAGCGAGGGCATTGTATTCCGATCTGGGAAGGGCTGCCAGATAATCCTGCGCCCCGTTTCGTATCAGCGGGACCCGTCTCGGGAGTGATCCCTGTCCCCGGCCCTGCCGGCAAAGGCCTTCGTCAGATCGCCGGACGAGAGCCGGATCGTTTTGGAGAACGGGACTGCGGGGCAGGCGACGATGCAGTCAATGGACGCGGTTCCCCGCACCTCCAGATCCACCCCTCCGCTGGCGATGAACGCGGCCACTGCCCCGAGGATGCCCGCGCTGTGCGCGGAGACGGGGACCGCGAGGGTCGTGCTCCCCTTCCCGCGGATCTTCACCTGCCCGGCATTCCCGGTGGCAAGGCGAACGTTATCTCCTCCTGAACGGCAGAAGACGGCGAAGGGCAGGTCGCGGATCGTCACGCCGACCAGATTGGGATTTTCCACCCGTATATCGACCTCGAGCTCGAGCGCATCGGCGGCGACGGACCGGACGGCCACTCCTTCGAGGGTGATGGACGGTTCCCGGAAGAGCCTCATTGCCGGGATCCTGGGATGCCGGAAGCCATAAGCTTCCCTGCCATCACCCGCATTTCCGGGCCATTCCCCAGGTTCCCTGCATGTCTCCGCGATGCCCCCCCGCGATCATGCAAGGGTCTTTCCCCGGGCAAACGAGGCCCAGATCCCGATGATCCCGAGAATAACGAAGATGGCAAAAGCGGTATTCACGCTCTGCTGGAGCTGCGGGTATACCGCCGGTGTTATCTGTACCGTCCCGATGATCGCGGAGAAGACGAGCATCGCAATCGCGAGGCTCACCATCTGGCCGATGGCCCGCATGGTCGAGACCATCCCTGAGGCGATCCCGAGGTGGCGGACTTCAACAGAACTCATTATCGCGTTGGTGTTCGGTGACGAAAACAGGCCATACCCGAGCCCGAGGATGAGGAGACCTGCGATGATAGTCAGGATCGGCGTAGCCGGAGAGACCAGCGTGAGTATCCCGAGCCCGAGGGTTGTGAACCCCATGCCTGCAGTCGCAAGGTACCGCGGGTCGATCCGGTCCGAGTAGTGGCCGGCAATCGGTGAGACGATCATCTGGACCACCGGCTGGGCGATGAGGATCAGGCCGGTGGTCTGGGGGTCGATCCCCCGGTTGTACTGGAGGTACAGGCTGAGCAGGAACCCGACGGCAAAGACCACCGCATAGTTGATCAGGGCCGCAAGGTTGGAGAAGAGGAAGACCGGGTTTCCGGTGAAGAGCGAGAGCTCGACGACCGGCAGTTTTGCCCTCTGTTCCCACCAGACAAATACTGCAAAGACGATGAGCCCGGAGACCATGAAGAGTATCCCGGGCACTGAGGGGAGCAGGGTAAGCCCGTAGATGCCGGCAAAGAGCATGATGCCGTAAAGGACCGCCCCGGCGAGATCGAACCTCCCCTCTCCGGAATCGGCCCATTCTTCCGGAATGTACGCAAGGGTGAGCAGGAGGACGATAACCGCAAGCGGGATGTTGACGAGGAAGATGCTTGGCCATCCGATATTATGAGTGAGCACACCCCCGATGAACGGCCCGAGCGAGAGGCCGGCGTACACGGTGGCCGTGATGATCCCGATCGCCCGCCCGCGCTCGCCGGGCGGGAAAACGGCAGTCACGATGGCAATCGAGGTCGAGAAGACCATCGCGCCGCCAAGTGCCTGGACGACCCGGGCGGTGATGATAACGGGACCGGACCACGAGAGGGCGGCGAGGAGGGAGCCGAGGGCAAAGAGGACATTTCCGAGAATGAAGAACTTCTTGCGGCCGTACAGGTCCGAGAGCCGGCCGAAGGGCACGATGCAGATCGCGGCGGTGAGGAGGTACGCGGATGTGACCCAGCCGAGCGTCACGGCGTCGATGGAGAACGATTCGCTGATCGCGGGGAGCGCGACGTTGAGGGAGGAGACGGTGTACGGGACGAGGAAGGAGGCGAGGGAACAGACGATGAGGAGGATCCGCTTCCGGGCCGGTTCGTTCATGGGAAAAGGGTTGATCCTGATCCGAGATGAGGTACTGTACCCGATGCCGACCACAAAACACTCTAGTCGCCGGCTCCAACCCTTGATATCATGTCACTGCCCCCGTTTTTTTACCAGGTCTTCGAGCACCTTCCCCGGCAGGGCCCCGGTTGTCCGGGTGCCACCCGGAAGGCCTTCTCGTTCCTTCCTCCTCTCCCGTCTGCTGCCGCCGTTCTTGACATCGGGTGCGGGAGCGGCGCCCAGACACAGGATCTCGCACAGCTCACGACCGGCACCATCACCGCGGTGGACAATCACCAGCCGTTCCTCGATAGTCTTTCTGCATGGGCGGGAAGGGAAGGACTCTCCGGACGGGTCAGAACGGTCAATGCATCGATGGATGCGCTCCCGTTCAGTCCCGGTACCTTCGACCTCATCTGGTCCGAGGGGGCCATCTTCATTGTCGGGTTCGAGGAAGGGCTCCGTGCGTGGAAACCGCTCCTGAAGAAGGGCGGGTTCATGGTCGTTTCGGATGCGGACTGGTTCGAGCCAAATCCCCCCTCCGAGCTCATGCAGTTCTGGGAGAGCGCGGGCTATATCCCAACGTCCGAGGACGAGATGAAGGAGCGGGTGAAGCGGGTGGGGCTCCGGCTCGTCGATTCATACAGACTGCCCGAAGCCGGGTGGTGGGAGCACTATCATGTTCCGCAGCTCGCCCTGATCGCGGAGCTGAGGAAGTCCCATGGATCGGATCCCGTCGCTGCCGGGATCATGGACGCTCTGGAGCACGAGGCGGAGATGTACCGGAAGTACAAACGGTATTACGGGTACACGTTCTTCATCATGCAGAACCCGTAACCCTGACCGCAACCGTGAAGCCGCGGAGAAGCCACCGGTTAGGTACTGATACCATGTCCCCCGATACCCGTATCCGGGCGCTCGCCCTGTCGCTCGATGCCGACTATTACGGCGTGGCCGACCTCATTCCCGCAAGGGATTTCATCAGAAACCAGGGCGGCGACGCGGTCGCACGGTATCCGCGTGCAATCGTAATGGGAATGGTCCTGCACGACAGTATTGTCGATCTCCTCCCGGACCGGGAGAAGGCCGGGGCTATCTTGTACCGCCACTGCACGTACGACGTGGTCAACCTCGCCCTCGACCAGATCGCGCTGAAGGTCGCAAATGCCCTCCGGCGGGAAGGGTTCGAAGCGTTCCCGGTCCCGGCATCGAAGCGGACCGATGACGAACGCATCTGCGGCCCGTTCTCCCAGAAACTTGCCGCGCACCTCGCGGGGCTCGGGTGGATCGGGAAGAGCTGCCTGCTGGTCACCCCCGATCACGGCCCCCGGGTACGGTGGGTGACTGTCCTCACCGATGCGCCGCTCGAACCGACCGGCACCCCCATAGAATCCCGCTGCGGGAAGTGCACGGAATGCGTGGACATCTGCCCCGTCAGCGCATTCACCGGCCGGCCGTTCCGGGAGGACGAGCCGCGGGAAGTGCGGTTCGATGCGGCGGCATGCGACCGCTACTTCCGGGAGAAAGAGAAGGAGACGGGAGTCGCTGTCTGCGGGTTGTGCCTCTGGGTGTGCCCGCACGGG
>DATKMN010000146.1:0-7963 GCA_035541835.1 Methanoregula sp. | reverse complement strand
GCCCCGTTCGACCGGCATATCCATGGCTCGCATTCCAGGACTTTTTTTTCAAACCCGCCCCTCCGACAACCTTCCGGGAAACAGAAGACCACCTGATTATGCAGGAGAATACTGAAAACCTGTCAACTCTCCACGATAGCCTGGTCCGTCCGCTGACACAGGAGCATGTCCCTCCGGGGCATACTGTCACGTTCAGGCAGTCGGGGCTCCCCCCCGGCCTGAACTGGTCGGTTATTCTCGTTGAGGGCAACGGGTCCCGGTTTGCGAAAAATTCCTCCGCTGCTGCCATCAGTTTTCCAGGGATCACCGGACCCTGTTCCTATTCGGTTCCTCTTGTCGTATTCGGGAAAAAACACGTAAATATTTCTGCAATTCCCCCTTTTGGTGTGATTGACGCTGGCACGAATACTGTTGATGTCAGGTTCACCCACATCGAGCCATCATGGGCAGGATATGTGGCTGCGGAAGATGTAGCGGAACGCCAGCCGAATGTGACATCTGTCCGGGGGTCGTGGAGAATTCCTGACCTTTCAGGAAATCCACCGGAGATGGCGACGGTTTTCCAGTGGATCGGTATCGGGGGATTTTTCCCGGGTGATTCCCACAACCTCATCCAGACAGGGACCGCATCCTGCATCGGGGGATTGTGTCCTGTACAATACAATTATGGCTGGACTGAACTCCTCCCTGATAATTCCGAACCGATCCCGTGGGACTTCAGGGTATTGCCGGGAGATGTCATGCAGGCTGAGATCCATGAGGACAGCCCGGGCCGGTGGAACGTAAGTCTCGCAGACCTGACGCAGGACTGGCACTACCGGAAGACGGTTTTTTACAATTCTTCCCGGGACAGTGCAGAATGGATACTCGAAAAACCCACGTATGCCGGGGAAATTCACGATCTTGCCGGTTTTGTGGGTGCAGGATTCGGGACAGGTACGCTCTCCACCGGTGGCAACGATGCGACCATCGGCCCGGTGACCGGCCCGGCCGGTTCGTTTCCCGGTTTCTCGGTTACCATGGTCCGGGATAACACCTCACGGGCAATTCCGTCGAACCTGTCGCCTGAAGGAGGATTCACGGTCCATGGCTTCAGCGGCAATGGCGGGTAACCAGGCAGGAAAGGTGGCGGCCCCTGCCCCTGCCATCCCATTTATGCCCCGGCAACCCCAATCCTCACCTGACATATGCGCATAATCTTGCCCGACAAGACGGTGAGGGAATGCCCCGCCGGCATGGGAACGGTCGAGGAGGTCCTCCTCGCGCTCGGGCTCAACCCGGTCGGCGTCATGGTCATCCGGGGAGACAGGCTCGTCTCCGAATCCGCACCGGTCAGCGACGACGACGAACTCCGGATCATCACGGTCTCCCACGGGGGCTGAACCCGATTCCGCACAATACCTGCCCGCCCGCACCGCCCATACCAGCCGTACCGGCCTGCGCAATCTGCGGAGGGGAGCCGGTGATCCGCGACCGGGAGACCGGGCGGGAGCTCTGCGCCGATCATCTCAGGGAAGATCTTGAGGCTCGGGTACGTGCGACGATCCGCAGTCACGGCATGGTCCGCGACGGCGACCGGATCGCAGTCGCCCTGAGCGGCGGGAAGGACAGCACTGCCCTCCTCCTCCTCCTGCACGCGGTCCTGCCGGAGTGGAAGGGCGTAAGCCTCGTCGCGGTCACGGTCGACGAGGGGATTGCCGGGTACCGGGACGAGACCCTGGGGGCAGCGGAGCGGCTTGTCGCCGGACTGGGCATCGGACACCGGACCGTCTCGTTCCGGGACCTTTTTGGCGATACGCTCGACACGTTCCTCCGGGGGCGCGAGGAACGGGCCTGCAGCATCTGCGGCATCCTCCGGAAGAAAGCGATCGCCGTCGCGGCACGGGAAGCCGGCGCCAGCCGGCTCGCGACCGGCCACAACCTTGACGACGAGGCGCAGTCGGTCCTGATGAACGCGCTGCGGGGGGACCTCCCGCGGCTCGTCCGGGAGAGCGGGGAGGAGACGGGCCTGTTCATCCCGCGGATCAAGCCGCTCCGGGACATCGCCGAAAAAGAGATCGCCGTGTACCTCGCGACGCAGGGGCGGTGGACGGAACTGCCCGAATGCCCGTACACGCAGTACGCCCTCCGGGCCGAGGTCCGGACACTCCTCTCGGGCTTCGAGTACCGGCACCCGGGGACGATGAAGAGGCTCCTCGCAAGCCGCGACATCCTGAAGCGATCGATCCGGAAAGAGGCGATCGCCCCACCGATCCGGCGGTGCACCCGGTGCGGCGACCCCTGCAGCGGGGAGCTCTGCCAGCTCTGTGCGCTGCTCCCGTCACTCGGGGCGGGCGACCGGCATCGGCACGCCTGAACCTTCGATCCGGTACGCGTGGGTGTACACGTTCATCTTCCCGCCGCGCGCGAACCCGACCACGCAGAGGCCGGTCTTTTCGGCAATTTCCACCGCAAGCGTAGTCGTCGCTCCCCGCGAGACTATGACCGGGATGTTTGCGACCAGGCACTTCCGGACCATCTCGGAAGAGATGCGCCCGGATACGATCACGAACGTATCTGAAAAACCGGTGCCGGCCCGGAGGCCGTGGCCGATGACCCGGTCGAGGGCGTTGTGCCTCCCGATGTCCTCGGAGACCGTGAGGATCTTCTCCCGGTCCGCAAGGGCGACGATGTGGATCCCGCCGGTGGTGGTGTGGAGCTCGGAGTTGAGTACGGACTTAACGAGCGTGCCGATCGCTGCCGGGCCGATGGAGAAGCCCGACCGGACCTTCGGCAGCTTCTCTGCGTCGATGAACGACGCGCTCCCGCCGCACCCGGAGAGGATCGTCTTCTTGGGGCCGAGGACCTTAAAAAGGTTCTTGGTGATTACGGAGAGCCGGTTCTTCTCGATCCGGATCGATTCGATCTCCCCGATATTCTTGACGATCTGCTCGGTGAAGAGGTAGCCGGTCACGAACTCCTCGAGCCCTGCCGGGGAGAGCATCGCGGTCATCGCGTGCCGGCCGTTGACGAAGAGGGCGTACGGGACCTCCTCGATGACCTCGTGGGTCGCGGCCTCGGATTTTTCATTGTCTATCCGGACACAGGGTACAATCTTGAACATCACCGCCCTCCAGCGCGGGCTTACGCGGTCCCGCGGTTATTGGCGTACGGCTGAAGCACTTCGTCCAGGCTGCCGGACCGGTAGCCCTCGAGATCGAGGGTGACATAGAAGAACCCTATGGTCCGGAACGTCTTCACGACATCGTCCTTCATTGCCATAAGGTCTTCGAGATCCCGTTTGGGGACCTCGATCCGGGCGATCGTCCCGTGCATCCTGACCCGGCTGTGCAGGAACCCGCTCGCGTGCAGGTACGCCTCTGCCTCTTCGACCATGGTGAGTTTTTCGTGGGTGATGACCTCCCCGTACGGGATCCTCGATGAAAGGCACGCGGCGGAGGGTTTGTCCCAGAAGTGGAACCCGTGCTCCCGCGCGATCTCGCGGATATCCGCCTTGGTTATTTCGGCCTCGAGATACGGGTGGACGACCCCCTCTTCGGTGCTGGCTTTCAGGCCGGGCCGGTGTTCACCGGTATCCGAGACATTGATCCCATCCGCGATGCAGGCGAGCCCGAGCTCCACCGCCCGCCATTTCAGGACGGTCGAGGAATTTTTCTTGCACCAGTAGCAGCGCTCCGCGGGATTGTTCGTGAACCGCTCGTCGCTCATGATATGGAGCGGGATGATATCAAGCTCCAGACCGAAGTCCTCCGCGATCTGCCGGGCTTCGGCTACCGCCTTCCGCGGGACGACCGGGCTGTCGAGGAGGGCGCACCGGGTCTTATTGCCGAGCGTCTCCTTTGCAAGGACGGCGAGCAGGCTGCTGTCCACGCCGCCGGAGAACGAGACGAGCATCGATCCCCGTGCAGCTATCTTTTCTTTGAGTACCTGTTTTTTTTCGCTGGTATTCATCGCGGCTCCGTTAAAGGGAAGATCGATTCTGATTTTTTTAAAATGCCTGTGATCCTTTCAGCGTTCCGGCGCGGGACCGGTGCACCCGGGCTCATCGCCCTCGCGCAGTTGCCTGCAGATATCGCAGATACGGGAGACGAGGTTGAGCTTCCGGCCCCCGCGGAGATCGGCAGCGAGGAGCTCGATCGATGCTTTCACATCGTCCGCAAACTCGATCCGGTACCCCCGTTTTCCCGAGAGGTACTGCGAGACCGCGGAAGGGGCGATCTCGAGCATCCGCGCCGCTTCGACCTGTGACACCCCGCACTTCACGAGCTCCACGGCTATCGCGGCCCGGATCGCGGGCAGGACATCCCAGACGATTTTCTGACAGGGCGCTTCCATCGTATCAACAACAGGTTTAAGTTATCGCAGTTGCGACATAATATCTTGTATTCACAATTGTGAATTGAACTGCCGGGCAGAAAATCTTTTGCCCGCTTCAGGGGGTCCGAAAGAATGCGATCGCACCAGGCAGGACCCGCGGGCGCAACCGGCCGCGGGCGGATTATGGCCGGAGTGAAAAGAATAATCCAAAAGGCCGGTTTACATATCAGGTAGGAAGGAGCGAAATGGCAGGAAAACCCGTCGTCTACATGGACCATTCCGCGACCACGTACACCCGGAAGGAAGTCGTGGAGGAGATGGCCCCGTACTTCTCCGGACACTTCGGGAACCCGTCATCGATCTACAGCATAGCCCGGGAATCGAAAGAGGCGATCGATACCGCCCGGGGCCGGCTCGCAAAAGCGCTCGGGGCAGAACCCGACGAATGCTACTTCACCTCGGGGGGGAGCGAGTCGGACAACTGGGCCATCAAGGGCATCGCGTACGCGAACCGGAAGAAAGGCAACCACATCATCACCTCCGCGATCGAGCACCACGCGGTCCTCCACACCTGCCAGTACCTCGAAAAGGAAGGCTTTTCGGTCACGTACCTCCCCGTGGACCAGTACGGCCTCGTCGACCCGGCGGATCTCGAAAAGGCGATCACCGACAGGACGGTCCTCGTCTCGATCATGTACGCCAACAACGAGATCGGGACGATCGAACCGGTCGCAGAGCTCGGCGCAATCGCCCGGAAGCACAAGGTCCCCTTCCACACCGATGCGGTCCAGGCGATCGGCAACATCGAAATCGACGTGAAGGCCCAGAACATCGACCTCCTCTCCCTCTCGGCCCACAAGTTTTACGGCCCGAAGGGCACCGGTGCGCTGTATATCCGGAAGGGGACGAAGATCGATAACCTGATCCATGGCGGGGGACAGGAGCGCCGGCGCCGGGCCGGGACCGAGAATATCGCGGGGATCGTCGGACTCGGGAAGGCGATCGAACTCGCGACGGCCGATATCGGAGGCCATAACGTGAGGATCAAAGCCATGCGGGACCGGCTCATGAACGGGATCCTGAAAACGATCCCGGACTGCCGGCTCAACGGCCATCCCGAAAAACGCCTGCCCGGCAACATCAACATCAGCTTCGAGTTCATCGAAGGCGAGTCGATGCTCCTCTGGCTCGACGACGAGGGGATCTGCGCCTCAACGGGGAGCGCCTGCACCTCCGGGTCGCTCGAACCCTCCCACGTCCTCCTCGCGACCGGCCTCCCGGTCGAGATCTCCCACGGCTCGCTCCGGCTCACGCTCGGGAACATCAACACGGAGGCGGACGTGGACTTCGTGCTCGAAGTACTGCCGAAGGTTGTATCAAGGTTGCGGGAGATGTCTCCTCTCTACCAGGCAAAGGACCGGAAGTGCAATGTATAGCGACAAGGTGATGGACCATTTCAAGAACCCGCGGAACGTGGGCGAGATCGAGAACCCCGACGGCGTCGGCGAGGTCGGGAACCCGGTCTGCGGGGATATCATGAAGATTTTCTTAAAGATCGAGAACAATATCGTCGTGGACGCGAAGTTCAAGACCTTCGGCTGCGGGGCGGCGATCGCGTCGAGCAGCATGGCGACCGAGCTTGTCAGGGGCAAAACTCTCGAAGAGGCCTGGGAAGTCTCGAACAAGGCGGTCGCGGAAGCCCTCGAAGGCCTGCCCCCGATCAAGATGCACTGCTCGGTGCTCGCGGAAGAGGGTATCCACAAGGCGATCAACGATTACCGGAAGCGGCAAAACCTGCCGGAATGGGAAGAGAAAAATCCCCACTCGCACGATGATCTCACATGCGAGGGCTAAATCATCCCGGAAGCCGGACAAGGATCAGTGATGACGTTATCTGAACGCGAACGCGAGCGGTACAAGCGGCAGATCCTCCTTTTCGGCGAAGAGGGACAGGAGAAATTGAAACGCGCCCACATCTTCATCGCGGGCGCGGGCGGGCTCGGCTGCCCGATCGCCATCTACCTCGCGGTCGCCGGGGTCGGGACGATCACGATCGTGGACAGGGACGTGGTCGACCAGTCCAACCTCAACCGGCAGATCCTCCACGCCGACCGGGACATCGGCCGGAAGAAGACGGCCTCGGCAGTGGAGAAACTGCGGGTCCTCAACCCCGACATCACAGTCCACGCCATCGACACCACCATCGGTGCACCGAACGCGGAGAAGCTCGTGGGTGACGCAGACGGCATCGTGGACGCGATGGACAACTTTGCCACCCGGTACCTCCTCAACGAGCTCGCCCGGAAGAAACAGATCCCGCTCTTCCACGGGGCCATCCGCGGGATGCACGGGCAGGCGATGACCATCCTCCCGGGAGATTTCCCCTGCCTCGCCTGCATCTTCCCCCACGCCCCGCCGGCCGAGGTCTTCCCGGTCGTGGGCACGACCCCGGGGATCATCGGGACCATCCAGGCAAACGAGGTCATCAAGTACCTCACGGGAACCGGGGAGCTGCTCGCGGGCCGGCTCTTCCTCTGGGACGGCCTTGCGGGCAGGTCCGAGGAGATCGCTGTCGGGCGGGACCCGGGCTGCACGTGCTGCGGTACCAGCCCGCAGAAATCAAAGAAGGAGAAACCATGAGCATACGAGTCCGGTTTTTTGCACGCTTCCGGGAACTCCTCGGGAACGAAGTGATCGCGGAGCCATCGTCCCCCGCCATGAGCCTCTCCGGCCTTGTCCGGCAGATCGCACAGAAGAACAGGGAAGGATACGCCGCGATCTTCGATGACAAGGGCGCGTTCCGCGAGTTCGTCATCGTCATGCGGAACGCAAAGCGGGTCGACACGGCCGATGCAGACCGGGTAACGGTCGCGGACGGCGACGAGATCGCGGTCTTCCCGCCGGTCGCGGGCGGGTAGAATCGCGTGGGAGCACGGAAAGGAGCAGGCAGGGAACAGCAGTATGATTGCGATCCAGCGGGAAGATGTTAACATCGGGCGACTAATCGACGAGGCGAAGAGCTGCGGGACCGGCGCGGTCGTCGTCTTTGACGGCGTCGTGCGGGACGACAACATCACCGAGATGGAGCTCGAGGCGTACGGCGAAGTCGCGGTGCCGGAGCTTGAGAAGATCGCTTCTGATGCGACGGTCAAGTTCCAGCTCCTGCACGTCGATATCATCCACCGGATTGGGAACCTTGCGGTCGGCGAAAATATCCTGGTGATCGTAGTCTCGGCCGGGCACCGCGAGGAGGCGTATGCGGGTTCGCGGTACATCATCGAGGAGATCAAGAAGGGCGTGCCGATCTGGAAGAAGGAGCTCACGAAAGACGGCGGGCGGTGGGTGCCTGGCGAGCACGGGCATGGGAAGGGGAAGTAGGCGCGATGCCATATCTGGCCGCTCACTTACCTTTTTAGAAATCCGGAAAAAAAACCCTCGCCCCACCGTGCCGCGTGAGCGGCCCTGAGGCGGGGAACCCTCGCATAATCCCCATCACGTCTTCCCCTTCCGCTTCTCCCGTACTTCCTCGGCCCGGAACCGGGCGATCCGCTCAACAAGATCGAACGGCACCGGCACACCCAAAGGTATCTGAATCGTGCCCTTGCTCAAAACGTACGAAGACAACTCCTCCAAAAACTTTGCAACA
>DATKMN010000145.1:0-9109 GCA_035541835.1 Methanoregula sp. | reverse complement strand
GAGGAGGCTCGAGACTGCATCGAAAGAGGCGTCCCGGAACGGGAGACGGTCTGCGGTCCCGACCGAGAAATCGCATTCCGTGCACCGGAGCCGCGCCCTGCCGGTCATCCTTGCGCTGAGATCGATCCCGGTCGCGCTTCCGCCGTACTCGAGGTACTGCCGGGCAAAGAGCCCGGTCCCGCAGCCTATATCGAGAAGCCTCTCCCCTTTCGGCAGCGCTTCGAGGACGTACCCGCTGAGGTGGGTGTGGTAGTTCCTCCCCCGGACGCAGTCATAGTGGGAATCGTACACTTCCGCAATAGCATCGTAATGCTCCCGGACCTTGTCCTGCCGTACGCTCATGGGAATTCTCCCATCGTCCCGGCGGCGAATGCGCCGACCTGGAGGTACTCGTTGTTCCCGTGCCGGCACCGGTGCTCCGCGTCGGCGAGGGCGATTGCGAGCGAAGGGTCGTTGAACTCCCGCCGGATCACGGTCCGCAGTTCCGAGAAGACTTCCGCCCCGGAGAGGCCGTAGTCGATCATGAGCGACTCCAGTTTCCGGATTGCGCCCCTCAGCTCGCCTTCCCGGAGCCCTTCAAAAGCCGATGCAGCAATCGTTGCCGTCTCCGACTGAGAGACCGAGACGAGTTCCCCGCACGAACCGGTCGAAAGCGCGAGCTGGAGGAGCAGGATTGCCCTTCGCATATCGCCGCGCGCCTCCTGCTCGATCAGTTCCAGGTCGTCGTCGGTACACGGGTGCGTCCCCCCGCCTTCGTTCTGCCGTATCGAACCGAGGTGCCGGAGCATGGCATCCCGGCCGACCGGGGAGAAGAAGAGTGGGAGGCACCGGGAAGTTATCGGGGGTATGAGCGCGCTCTGGTTCGTGGTCGAGAAGATGAACCTGCAGGTCGGGCTGTACAGCTCCATGATCCTCCGGAGGCCTGCCTGGGCATCCCGGGTCAGGGCGTGTGCATCCTCAAAGACCATCAGCTTGAACCCTGCGTTGAGGGGCCGGATCGAGGCGTACTCCTTCAGGATGTGCTTGAAATTGTTGATCAGGGAGAGGTTCTTCTGGTACAGGTGCGCGTACCGCTCGTCCTGTTCGAGGAATGCCTTGCCCTGCAAAAAGAGGTTTGCCGTCGGGAAGATCGTGGTGTTGAGCTCCCATTCCCCGCCATAGAGTTCACGGGCAAAACAGGCGATCGCTGTGCTCTTGCCGGTCCCGTGGGGGCCGCTCAGGACGAGGTGGGGGACCGAGCCCGAGGCTGCGAACGAATGCAGGAGCCGGATCACCTGTTCCTGCCCGAGGATATCGGCGAACCGTTCGGGCCGGTACTTCTCAGTCCAGAGCATGGTCAAGCCTCGCGGTGATCTCAGCTATTGCCGCTGACAGGAAATAATGGTTATCGGCGGAGGCGACGAGGCGCTCCCGCTCTTCCCGGGAAAGACTCCTGCAGGCCCGGGTGATCACGGGAAGAGCGCGGGTAAGCTCGTCGACGATGGTCAGGGTCGCCGCCCTCGCCGTCCGGGAGAGGGGGTTCAAGTCGATGGCTATGACTGTCTTTCCCATGCCTACGAGGGCCTCGCACCGGTCGCCGTCCTCGAGCGGCACGAGGACAACATCGGCCGCGAACATCCCTTCCCGCCGGCACCATGCCCGGTCGTGGGAGAGGGGGAGGAGCTGTTCTGCGGGACCGGAGAAGACGTTGCACCCTGCTGCCTTGAGGAGGTTCTCGATCTTCCGGACCCGCTCTTCCGTCCGGTGGAAGAGGTTGACCTCGACCAGTGCGCCCGTTGCCTCCTGGAGATCCGCTACTTCGCGGGCGGCAAGGGCCGCGGTGTTGCCGTTTACCGAGATGACGGGGCGTTTTGCTGCGAGAAGGATTGCAGCAGCGGTCTTTTCGGCGGTGTGAGCGCTTTTCAGGGTTTTCTCCCCGATGAGGTAATCGAATGCCTCGCCGCGCCCGTGGGCGGTGAGCCCCTCCATTGCGACTACGCCGCTGCGGGCGCACTCCGCGAGCCTCTCACGGGTCACCAGCGACCGGTACCGGGGGTGATCGGGCGGGATCATGGTCAGCCCTCCCTTACCTGAACTCCGGTGCGGGCGATGCGGAATTCATAACACTCTCCGAAACGGCCGAGCACGGCTCCCGCTGCCGGCCCGCAGGCAAAGACCCCGTTCCCGAGCATGGTCATCGCGGCCGGCACCCCGGCACAGTCGCAGGCTTTGAGGACCCGGCTGACTTCCGGCGTGACGAGGCCGCAGGCGCGGTCGAACTCGCGGCAGACGGAGAAGAAGTCCCGGAACCCCATCGGCTCGCGGGAGGGAAATGCTGAGGCGACCTGCTGCATCTTCGCTTCGGTCCCGAGGACCACGGGAGTCGGGATCGGCCCGAAACTCACGGCGAAGAGCGGCCCGTCCCACCCGTGCTGTCTCTCGATAAGCCCGTCGATCCCCGGGCTCTTCCGGATCGCAAACCCCCCGTCCTGGCAGGCTGCGACATCCCCGAGGCCGGTCCGGTGCACTACCTCGGCCTCGTGCGCGCGGAGGGCTATCTCATGCCGGGAGAGCCCCAGGGAAAACAGGCGGTCGAGGGCAGTGATCGTGGAAAGGAGTGCGGCTGCGGAGAGGCCGAAGCCCGCACCGATAGGGAGCCGGCACGTTGTTTTAACTTCCGCACTGACCCCGAGGTCCCCCATCACGGATTCGAGGAGCGGGGAACCCGGAATTTCCTCGTGCCGGGATGAAGAAGTGCCTTCCCGGACGATCCGGACCGATGTCCTGCCGGCGGCCCTTACCGTCGCCGTCACCCCTTCGGAGATCACGATACCGGCACCGATGCTCCCGGTCGCCGCAGGGGAGTTCCCGATGATGCGACGGAAATATCCGGAGATGTGGCCGGGACAGAACGCCGTGACCGCTGTGGTTTTCATGGGAGGTTCAGTACAGAAAATGGAGCGTCCGGTCTCTTATAAGCTGACCCGACCACGATGCCGGATTCAACGAAAAAAACCCAAGTCCACCGGAACCCGCACGGGCAAAACAGGCTGACCGTATCGTACGCGCGCCAACGGGTGCCGGATCACGGCCTGCCGGGAATTTTGTCACAGGAATCCCTGAATAAAAATTGCCGGGAGGTTCCCTGCCCGTCCCTTAAGCCCCTTCGCTGATCTGGAGGTCCCGTAGGATCCGGCGGATATGCCCGATGTTTATGGTACGGGTCGTCAGGAGGCAGAGGTAGTTCTCCCGGTAGTCCGCGATGATGATGTTTCCCTCGGGGATCTGGAGGGTCATGTGTACGAACTGGCCCCAGTCGAGGTGGGGGGTGATCTTCCGGGTGGTCGCGAGCAGGCTCCTCGCTATCCGGAGGAGCGGTTCGATCTCCACGTCCCCCATCAGCATGATATTCCGATCATCGTTGAACACGGAGATTGCCACGATCCCGTTGAGTTTCTTGATCTGGCTGATAATTTTGATGTCCTCGGCGTCGAGTACGGCAGGGAGGGGAACGGATGGCGGGGCAGGCGGTGCTTCAAGAACCGGGGGGGGCGGTACCGCCGATACCGGTACGGAAGGGATCTCCTCTTCGGGCACCGTTTCCGGTTCCGGTAAAGGCTTGACGGGGACGGGGGCAGGCTTCGGGACCGCCGCCGCGGGTGCGGACGTTGCAACCGTGTCCGGGCGGGCCGGGGCTGCTGAAGGCAGGGGCGCCCTGGCCGGGGGTTCGGCAGGTACTGCGGGGGCAACCGGTACCGGGATGGTCTTTGTCTCGCCATCCTCGATGTGGCAGATCTGCATCGCGAGGGACATCTCCTCGGGCGTGTACTTGCTGAGGTTGAACTCGATGGTCGGGTTCGAATTGAAGTAGTCGAGGGCTGCATTGCCCCGGAGCTCGATCCGCCCGTGCTTGAAATAATAAGTGAGCGGTTTTCCCTTGTTGATGAGGATGAACCCTTCGCCGTCCTGGATAACGATGCGGACTATGCCGACAAACCGCAGGGTGTGCGAGAAGATCCACTGCGGGGGCGCCTGCATCCACCCGATGCTTTTACCGTCCGGCAACTGTTCCATCATAAGGTTGACACGATCTCTTCCTGGTTCTTCTTCATCGCGTACGTGATCTGCCCGATATTTGCCGTATTCTTGGCTATGACGAGGAGATAGAACTCCTCCATCACCGGTCCTATAATGAGGAAATAATCGGCATATTCCACAAACAGCATGGAGAGCGGGGCATCGCCGAAACTGGTGGCGGTCGCTTTCGAATCGAGCATGAGGGTGGCGATGACCCTCTGCAGCTCCTCATCGATCCTGATCCCGGATTTCATGCTCTCGATGATCTCCCCGTTCTCCTGGACCACCATCGCTGCCTGCACCCCGTTCAGGATGAGGAACTTGTTGAGGATCTCCTTCAGGACAGCCATTCACGCCCCCCGGCGGCAGTTCTCCTGCCGCAGCCGTGGAATTGGTACGGTGTTCTCATCGGTCAGGGTACTCGGTATTGTCATGGTTTTACGGATCCGGATCGGGCCCGGACCTGCCGGACCGGCCTGGCCGGGCAGGTAATTATTCATTATCTTCTTTTGACAGGGTATCAAGGATCTTATACGTATTGATCATGCGGTTGAAGGCTGACTGGAGTTCCCCGATCTCATCGTTGCTGAGCAGTTCGATCTCGGGGTTCTTCAGTTCACCGGTACTCATGCTCGTCGCAATCTTGGAGAGCTTCACGATCGGGTTGGTAATGCTGTTTGCAAGGAAGAAACTCCACATGACGACAACTGAGAGCGTGATGAGCGTTATGATGAAGATCGTGTTCTGGAGCCCGATGTTCGCGATGATGCTTGCTTTGTCCCCCGAGTTGACGATGCCGAGGAGGATCATCGGGATCGTGGCGACAAAGAGCATGCTCACCATCAGTTTATAGAAAATGGGTATCTGGAAGGAAAAAGCCCGCACCGGTGCCTTGGTTTCCTCCCTCTTTACGGTGGACATATATGATTATTGATAAAATCTGATATTTAAGTCTTGGCAATCTATCGGAGGGTTCATCATACCCGCATTGGTGAATTGCGGCAAATAATAAAGAAACCGGGAAAAAACCCCGGGATGGGGCATAGAAGAGTATTTGCTCTTCATTACGGGTTTTTCAACAGAGAGAACGCCTCCCACACTTCTGCAGCAATTGCTTCCTTGCTGCCGCTGAGCGGAACTGCGCCCTCTACGGTCATCATCGTGTAGTTGCCGTCCTCCGAACCCATGGTCTCCGGTGCGTTCACAAGCACCATACGGATCCCGCCAGCAATCATCTTCCGGGCATTGTCTTCCTGTCCGGTGCCCAGCTTGAACGCGATAATTTCCGGAGAAAACCTCTCCTTTACCTCATCGATGAGTTTGGGCAGGGGTTCGAGCGCGAGGCTGACCGGCTTCCCGCTCGGGATCTTCCCTCCGGTCCTCCGGGGGGCAAAATCCGAGATGGCAGCAGCACTCACGTAGATGTCCGCGTTCCCCTGCCCGAAGGAACGGAGGACGGCCTCGCACATCTCCGCGGCGGTATCCGCACGGATATTGTTGACGCAGGGGAAGGTATCCCGGTGGACGACGGTAACGTCAGCGCCCAGCCGGAATGCCTGGAGGGCAAGCGCCCTGCCCATCCGCCCGGTCGAGCGGGTCGTGAGCACCCGGATATCGTCGACGGGCTCACGGCAGGAACCGCTGGTGACAAGGACCTTTTTTCCGAGGAGGGGCCCTCCCGTGCACGCCCGCTCGCACCGGAGCACGATCTCCTCCACCGGCGCGATCTTCGCCTTCCCTTCTGCAATAACGGGTCCGGCAATCACGACCCCCCAGCCCGCAAGGGTCCTGAGGTGTCCGGCAACAGCGGGGTGCCGGAACATGCTGTGGTGCATTGCCGGTACAACGATGACCGGCACTCCGCTCCCGATTGCGGTGGATGCAAAGGTGGTCACCGGAGTGTCATCGATGCCGCACGCGATCTTCCCGATCGTGTTTGCCGTGCAGGGCGCGACAAGGAGGAGGTCCGCGCTCCCGCCGTCCCCGCAGAAGGTTACGTGTTCGACGAGGCCGGATATCCTGCAGATCGTCTCTCTTCCCGCGGCGTAGGTAAGGGCATCGGGGTGCACGATCCCGGCCGCCGCAGCGCTCATGACCGGCTGAACGGAAGCCCCGCACCTGCGGAGCGCGTGGATCAGCTTCACGATCTCCACGGCAGCGATGCTTCCGGTAACCGCGACGACAATCTCCTTGCCGGCCAGGGTCTGCACGGTGTTCACGACAGGGTCACGTCCTGCACCACATGCCACGCATGCGGGCGGTACTTCTTCACCTTATGTACCTGTACGGAGGCAGAAAAACCTGCCTCATCAGCGGCCCTGCAGATCGCTTCCTCTGCGGACCCGATGCTGTGGACGTGGATCACCGATCCCGGGCCTGCATGGGGAAATACGTCCGGAAGAAACGCAGGCGAATCAAAATGGCCCATCACGATACGGTCATAGGTCCCGGCGAGGAGCTGCCGGCAGTCACCCGCCGATGCTGCGATGCGGTCGCCGAACCGGTTCCTCCGGATATTCTCCTCCAGATAGCCAAACGCAACCGGGTTGATCTCCATGGCGTGGACCCGTGCACCTGCCCCTGCCATGGGGATGGTGAAGTACCCGATGCCTGCGAACAGGTCGGCTACACGCTCCGGCCTGCCGCTCTCCCTGACAAGCCGCGCCATCCTCTCCTTCTCGGGCCGGTTTCCCTGGGAGAACATCACCCTGCGGGGGTCAAGGAGGAACCGGTACCCATTCTCCCGGTGCTCGACCTCCCCTGCCTCGCCCCACAATATCCTGGTTGCCGGGGTCCGGGTTATATCGCTGAGGGACTCGATCCAGAGGATCCCGCGGGGATTGCGGAACTCCGCAATTTCTCTGATTTCAGCCGGTGCGGGCTGTTTCCCGTGAACGACCGCGATGTCGCCGACCATATAGAATCCCCGGCCGGAATACCGCCGCCGTTCCGGGATATCCCGGTCATAAGCCTCTCCTTCCCGGACCGGCACCCATGCGATATCGCCTTCGACGCAGGGCCGGCGCGAGGTGTCGACCCACCCTTCGTCAAGTACCTCCCCGAGCAGGTCGGTGCAGACGGCCCTTGCCTTCATGATCTACCTGACGAGCACGAGCTGGTCCCCGTCCCGGAGCAGGCGGACCTGCCCGCCTGCCACGGCAGGGAGCCACTTCAGCTTCCGCAGTTCGACAGTCCTGCAGCTGGCCGGGTCCATAACACCTACGGTCTTCCCGTCCGCAAAGACGACGAGCGCCGACTCGGCGTTCCGGGAATTGCCGATGATCCGTTCCACGTCGCCTTCCCGCACCGACTTTGGCATCCCGTCGTGAAGGTCGGTTGTCCTGAGGAACCGGGACTCCACTCCTTCGACCTCGTAATACCGGTTTTTGACCTTCACCACATCGTATTTCTGGAACCGGGGGAGCCTCACCGAGTACGTGATCCGGTAGAGCTGCCGGCCGTTCTTCTCCCCGACCAGTTTCGGGTGGGTCGTGTACCGCCCCCCGAGTTCTGCGATGATCCGCTGGGAGATGAGCGCCCCGATGTGCTGGGAACCGACGGTGACATCGAGGCCGTCCCGGCCCGGCGTGATATCTGAGATGAAGGAGAGCCGTTCCCCGCCGGCCTGGAGGTTATCCTCAACGGTTTGCGCGATGAGGGCCGCAGTCTGGGTCTCGTACGTGCTCGGGACTCTCCTCTCTGCACGGACCTGGACGACCCCCTCGTAATAACTGCCGGAGATGCGGTTGCACCGGTCGCACTGTTCCTTGTCCCAGATGATCTCGACCTCGCATTTCCCCTCGACCGGCTTTTTATACAACATCCCGCTCAGGCTGATCCGGGCCCGTGACCGGTTCACCGTGAGATCCTCGATGGTGACCGTGACGGCCGGTTTCTTTACGTCCGGGTGGAAGCGGACCGCCGAACGTGCGAGTTCCGGCCCAAGTTCCTCTTTCAGTTTCTCCGAATCGGTCCAGGTATTCACCTGCTTTGTCGCCCCGCAGCTCGGGCACTGGACGCTCCTGACCCTCTTTTCGCACGTGAACCACGGAGTTGCTCCTATCCGGCACTCTGTACAGAGACCGGACGCCTCCGAGGGTTTCCCGCATTTCGGGCAGATATTATCCCTGATGCTCATGGTCACAACTGGTAGATCTGGGCGTGCGGGATCTTCCCGATCATGATGCAGCCCTCCCGTGTTATCAGGCCCATGCCGATGGCAACGTTCACCGACCGCTCGCCCATGAGGTTGATGCTTGATGCTTTCGCCAGCGCGCTCTTCACATCGTCCTCTGAGGCCGGGCAGGTACCGTAGAAGGCTTCTGTTATCGTGACGGTCAGCTTCCCGTTGCTGACGGTCGTATTGATCAGTTCGCGGTCGCAGACGGCTACGATCTCTTCGGGGCCCGCGCGGTGTATCCTGAGGAACATTTGATCTTGTACTGGGCCGGGGAGAGTTAAAAAGAGTGAGTTGGAAGATGGTGATGACAGGACGAAACGTTTCTGCGTGCGGAAAATTTTCTCCCGGCGCTGTCTCCCGGAACGTTCGCCGGGCAAGGGACGGTCCGGTTATTTTTGTATCAGGAATTGAATTCGTCCTGCATCAGGTGTAATGCTATCCGATCTCCACGGTTACACCGTATACCTTCTGGATCGTCTCCCCGTGGATCCGGTAGCAGTCCTCCACCGATATCCTGCCGGATTCCAGGAGTCTGAGGGTGTACCGGGGCACCGACTTCGGGCCTGTGACCGCGCCCGGCCGGGAGTTCTCGTCCATATAGTCGCTCTCCATCGTAAAGGGCCGGTGCTCCCGTGCCAGATCGGCGATGGCCTCGTGCTTCGCGATGAGAGACGGGTGGAGCGGGGTGTCGGGAGAACCGTAGTGCTTCACCACCCGGTCTACCGGCACTCCGGCCCGGGCCGCCATGCCGGCCACATCAGCGCATGGCCCGGTCTCGGCATGAATCTGGAGCGCGCACCTGCATTCCGCCGCAAGATCCAGGGCATGGGCGAGCACGTCGTTTGATGCGGCAAGCACTTCAGGAGTGACCTC
>DATKMN010000144.1:0-3565 GCA_035541835.1 Methanoregula sp. | reverse complement strand
GTGCAGTTGTCGTCCACGTACAGCCAGTCGCGGACGTTGAGGCCGGTGCCGTAGATCGGCAGCTTCTCGCCCGCGAGCACCTTCACGATCAGCACGGGGATCAGCTTCTCGGGGAACTGGTACGGGCCGAAGTTGTTGGAGGACCGCGTGACGAGGACGGGGAGGCCGTAGGTCCGGTGGAACGCGGCGACGAGGTTCTCGGCCCCGGCCTTGCTCGCGGAGTATGGGGACGAGGGATCGAGGTTGTCGCCCTCGCGGAACGAGCCTTCGGGCCGGCTCCCGTACACTTCGTCCGTGCTGACCTGGATGTACCGCTCCACCTCGTGCTTCAGCGCATAGTTGAGGAGCGTGCAGGTGCCGACCACGTCCGTCTTCACGAACGACTCGGGGTCGGTGATCGACCGGTCCACATGGGTCTCGGCCGCGAAGTTGAAGATCACGTCGAACGGCCCTGCCTTTTCGATATCATCCTTCTTGCAGATGTCGCCCCGGACAAACGTGATCCGGTTCCGGATCTCCGCCAGGTTCTCGGGGCGGCCGGCATACGTGAGCTTGTCGAGGACGACGATCTCGTCCTTGGGATATTTTTCGAGCAGGTGGCGGACGAAGTTCGTCCCGATGAAGCCCGCCCCCCCGGTGACGAGGACCCGCATCGCGTCACCCGTGCTTCTTGCCCGGCGCAAGGATCCAGTCGTACGGGATCTCCTTCGTGTCCGGGGGCAGCCGGAACTCGTCCGGGTGCTGGTAGTCGTACGCTTCTGTGGGGATGCTGATGATGAGCGACTCGTCGGGCGAGACGCACTTCCATCCGTGGTACACGCATGGCGGGATGACGACGAGCGTGGGGTTGAAGTCCCCGATGAAGAGCTCCATGATCTCCCTGTGGGTCGGGGACTCCGCCCGGCCGTCGAAGAGCACGATCTTGATCGAGCCCTTCACGCAGCAGACATAGTCGGTCTGGCGCTTGTGGAAGTGCCAGGCCTTCACGACGCCCGGGTAGTTCGTGGTCAGGTACACCTGCCCGAACTTTTTGAAGATCGCCTCGTCGCAGCGCATGATCTCCATCAGCCGGCCCCGCTCATCCGGGATGGTTTTCAGATTTTTGAGGACAACGCCGTCGATCATAGCAACACCTCGGAACTGTCGCCGAGCACGAACTTTTTCCCGGGCCCCTGCCCATTCTTCCTGATGGTGACGTTCCGGCCGATGAGGCTCCCGGTGACCCGGCCGGCCTGCTCGAGCTTCGCGCCCTCGAGCACGATCGAGTCGTCGATTTCTGTCGCCACGACCATCGAACCGTCGCCTATGCTTGTGTACGGGCCGACTGTGCTGCCGATGACCGTGCAGCCCTCTCCGATGATCGCGGGGCCGATGAGCACCGAGTCGCCGCCGATCACGGTGCCCCGGCCGATGACGGCTTCGCCATTCACCGTCCCGGATTCGACAATGCCCTCGTTCTTCCCGGCAATGGTGTCGAGGATGAGCCGGTTGGCGTGGAGGATGTCCTCCGTCTTGCCGGTGTCCTTCCACCAGCCCTGCACCATCCCGTACCGGACCTTGTAGCCCTGCTCGATGAGCCAGTGGAGGGCGTCGGTGATCTCGAGCTCGTTGCGCCACGAGGGGCGGATGTTCTCGATCGCCTCGAAGATCTTCGGGGTCAGGCCGTAGATCCCGACAATCGAGAGGTTGCTCGGCGGGTTCTTCGGCTTCTCGACGAGCTTCACGATCACTTTCTTCTGCTCGTCCACGAGCGCGACGCCGTACTGGGTGGGGTCCTCGACCTCGGTGAGGAGGAGGCTTGCATCGACACCGGACTCGGCGAAGTCCCGGATGAAATCGGCGCTGCCGCCAGCCAGGAGGTTGTCCCCCAGGTACATGATGAAGTTCTCGTTGCCGAGGAAGTCCTTTGCAATCTTCACCGCGTGGGCGAGGCCGCGGGGGGCGTCCTGGAAGATGAACTCGATGTTCGCGTCCCAGTCCACCTTCCGGACGGTCTCCATCACCTGCTCCTTGTTCGGGCCGACGATGATCGCGATATCGTGGATGCCGGCACCGATCAGGTCCTCGATGCAGTAGAAGAGGATGGGCTTGTTGGCGACCGGGATGAGCTGTTTCTGCTGCGAGTAGGTCAGGGGTCGCAGGCGTACCCCATGGCCGCCGGATAGGATCAGGCCCTTCATGGGGAGTAATATTTATAACCCGGCCTATAAATAGGATCCCTGCTTCCGCCGGGGGAACGGCGGCGCCGACCGCAAAATAATTCAAAGCCGTGGATCAACGTAAGAGCAGGAACGCATGAAAAATATACGGATTTTCGAATATGCGGCATTTTCCAGCCAGAACCGGGACGGGCCGCCCGGAACATGGCTCTTCCTCGGGTATTCCTACCGTATCCTGAAGGAGCTGCGTTCGACACCGGGTTTGAGCGGGAAGGAGCTCCCCCTCGCGGACGAGCTGGACCGGAGCTGCCCGGCGCTCCGGCAGCCCTTCGTGGAGTATGTCGGCTCCCTCACGACCGACGAAGGTCCGCATCCGACCTTCTGCTCGGGGCTCGTGGAGCGGGTCCCGTTCCGGTCCAGTGTTTTTCTCGATATCTGCCTGATCGACGCCGCCCTCCGGATCATCCGGTGGTCGCCGGAAGAATCCTTCACGGTGATCTGCGAGCACCGGGGGCTGGCGTACGACCTGTACCGGTCGATACAGGATGCCGGCGATCTCAACGCCGACCTCCGCGCCCGCGGGCCGGTGCAGTCCCTGCCGAAGAAGATCGCCGCGGGAGTACGCATCGTCCTGCATGCCGGCAAGATCTCGGCGCAGCTCCTGTACCGTCGCGGGTTCCGGTCCCGCAGCCCAAGCCCGGAAGCCGGCCGTGGGCTCGTCATCCTCCACACGTGGGTGGCGCAGGCATCGATCGCTTCCTGGGAGTACCGCGAGATGTTCTTCGGGGATCTCCGGGAGCACCTGCGGGCCCTTGGCCATCCGGTCGTGCTCATGCCGCACGTGCCGTACGATGTGGCATTCCCGGAGACCCTTGCCGCCCTGGATCGGCAGCAGGCACCGTTTTTCACCGAGGAGTCCTCGCTCTCGCGCCGCGACATCCTCGCGACCTTCCTTGCGGTCGTACGGGATTACCCCCGGTGGTCGGAACACCGCCTGTCCGGCATCTCCTTCTCCCACGCGGCGTACACGCAGGCATTCCGGGACTGGCAGAGCCTCCAGCTCCTGATCCCCTCTGTATCGGCACGTGTCATACGGGGGATGGCCGCCCGGCAGGTCCCCGTGAAGGCACTGATCTTCACGTACGAGAACAATGCGTGGGAGAAGGCACTCGTGAAGTCGCTGCGGGAGTGCTATCCCCGGGCGATCTGCACGGGGTACCAGCACTCCACCACGACGCCCAATTTCCTGTACTACTATTTATCCCGTGCCGGCACCGAGCAGAAGTTCCTCCCGGATCGCATCGTGACGAACGGCGAGTACCCGGCTTCGTTCCTGAAACAGAACAACTTCCCGGCGGACCGGGTCGTTGCCGGGGGGGCCCTCCGGTACATTTCCGGGAGATGCG
>DATKMN010000143.1:0-2149 GCA_035541835.1 Methanoregula sp. | reverse complement strand
AGACGATCATCAAGCCGGTCAAGGAGAAGGAGGTCGAGATCACCGACGTGAAGCACCTGCCCCGGAAGGAGATCCCGAACGTGGTCATCGAACTCGAGAAGCAGATGCAGGACGCTGCCGAGGGCCTCGATTTCGAGCGGGCGATTGCGCTCCGCGACCAGATCAAGAAGCTCACCGGGCGGATGAACGAAGCGGTGTCCCGTCACCACAAAAAACCCGGGAAAGCGGGGGCTTCGGCTCCTGCGGAAGAGAGCGGTGCACAGGGGCCGGGCCCCTGACCCCCATTCCGATTAAAATTTTCGCGATGCGGCGGCCGGGAAACGTTTCGCGGCCACGCTCCACGGGGCGGGCCCTCTGCGAAGCGGCGGGCACCCGCAGGTCCATTACTGTATCGTATGATTTTCTCCCGGGGTTAAAAAAAAAGACTTTGTTAAAAACAAGGATTTCCCGTAAACGAAATGTCCTATAACCGTGCCGGGAAGTAGCGGGACTCTTTCTTTTTCTTCTCCGCCGCTTCCCTGCCTGCGATCTCCTGCACCCCGACCATGTAGTACCGCTTGATGAAGTCCCTGACCTTCTCCGACTCGATCCAGCCCATGTCGAGCTGGGTGACGATCCGGTCGATCTCCCGGGCCTGGAGGATGATCTTGTCGGTTATCTCGCCGGGCGTGAGGCTCGAGAGCCCCACGATGACCGCGAGCGGGTTCCGGATATGGTCGCCGAGGATGGCGAACTGCTCGATGTTCTTCTCGATCTGCTCCAGCGCCTTCCTCTTCACGATCTCCATCTGCTTGGAGTCCGTGACGTCGATGAAGGAGGTCATGATGCAGAGCGGGTTGCCGCGCTCGTCCCGGACGAGGTTTGCCCAGAGGAGCGCGTAGAACTGGTTGCGGTTGTACTTGAGGAGGACCATCTCGCCAAACCAGCTCCCGTTCTTCTGCACCGAGTCATGGAGTTCCTCGAAGACCTGGGGGGTGCTCGCGAGCTGGCTGAGGTTCTTCCCGAGGACGTCCTTGTCGTGGTAATATTCCATCATCTTCAGGAGGGACTGGTTCACGTACGTCGCGTTGTACGAGAGGTCGAGGATCGCGATCGCGTTGATGGACGAGCTGATCGCGTGGTCCCGGATGAGGAGGGCCTCCTCGGCCTTCTTGCGGCCGGTGATGTCGACGATGGTGCAGACGAACTGGTTGTCGGGGAGTTTCCCGGCGGAGACGAGGACCCAGCGGAACCCGTCCTTCGACCGGAACCGGGTCTCCACGTTCTCCACGACACCGGACGAGTCCAGGATCCGGAAGAACTCCTTCTTCTGGTCTTCGTCCATCCAGAGGTCCGCGAAGGTCCGGCTGGCAAGCTCTTCCCGGCCATAGCCGAGTATGCCTGCGAACCGGTCGTTTGCCTCGGCGATGGCGAGGGTCGCGCGGTCGATCAGGCCGACGCCGGCTTCCGAATTGTCGAAGATGCCCCGGTACTTCACCTCGTTCTTCCGCATGTGCGTTGCGAGGCTCGAGACCACGACCGCGACGCCGATGAGGACGTAGCACTTGATCGAGGCGGCCATCACGTCGTCTATCGCGCCGCCCGCGAAGAACCAGACGATGCCGAGGTACAGGGCGGCGATGATCACGGCAAAGACCGGGCCCCGGGACGGGTACCAGTATGCCGCGATGACGACGGGGATGTACAGGAGGTGGGGGGCCACGTCCGACATGCCGTAGTGCAGGCTCAGGATATTGATGAGAAGGGCGAGGATGGTCGTGTTGACGATGATGAAGAGCCAGAGGTTGACGAGACTCTCTTCCCGTATGAACATGTTCCGTGTCGCGAATCCGGCCATTCCCTGCTCCCGCGCCCGGCAAAGGGCATGGATGCTTTTTATTCTGACGGGCCTTTATTAAACAATTGTGATTTAATCCGGGCCAGGTTTACATAATTTTGCAATAAATTGGGAAAAAATCTCTATAGACTATAGGGCCGTGCATTCATCCTCAGAACCGGTGGGGAAAAATACGGCTCTTGCAGCAGGACTCCGGACGGGGTGGGCCGGACGGTTACCCGAGCCCCCACTGCGCGAGCGTGGTCCGTGACGGGTCGACGTCGTTCCAGTCCCAGCCGAGGGCCTCGATGATCCGGGAGATGGGCTGCTTTA
>DATKMN010000142.1:0-23107 GCA_035541835.1 Methanoregula sp. | reverse complement strand
ATGCTGTGATACGATTGTCGGCAATTAACTCCATATTCATTTCGTTTTCGGAACTGGGAGCGAACCAATCTTGACACGAGAAGAGCCGGATTTCTTGATAATGAACATTTTGTGGAGATGACAACGAACGCTGTGGTATCTTGCGGTGGGCAGTCAAGGATTTCCTTTCGGAAACCATCCAGGTGAACAGGCCGCTCCCCGTGGCGGTTCAATGACTTCATTGCCGCCGGGCACAGGTTAGTGAGCAGCGCAAAACCCGGAAGGCGTTTTTGCGCGAGGGAAATCGTAAAATCAGGATTTTTTTAATTTGACGCAAAAAAAGTTGCTAAAAATTCAAAGGTAATTAAAACCGCTACTCTTCCAGCGCTTTTGCATGTTTCTTCCAGATCTTCTCCCTGTACACCGGCCCGCTGTTGTATGTGCAGAAGGGGACCAGTGTGCCGTCCGGGGTCGCGTAGTGGATGCAGCACCGGGAGACCCGGTCGAGGTCGTAGTTGTACCGGTCCATGAAGTGCATGGTTCCGATGAAGAGTGCGTTCCAGTGAAACTCCCGCAGCGCCTCGAAGTTCTGCCCGATAAGCGTCTTTCCGATCATCTTCCAGAACTCTGTGGTATTTCCCTGCTCCCCCATTTTTACTGAGGTGTGCATATTCTTGACGCCTTCTAAAAGTGCCTTGTACTTGTTGATGGTGCCGCCCTTCTTGATGGTCTCAGCCATCTGGGATATCGATTCGAAGAACTTGTCCACGTCAACCATCCGGTTGACCGGTACGATGGCGTTCTCCTGCACGAAAACATAGGTGGCTGCACCACAATGCTGGTGGGCAGTGAACCGGACCTGGGGCCTCCCGGTATACGCCTCTACGAGATCCGAGAACGGGAGGACGCAGGGGACAGGGTAGAAATCGTCCTTCTTGAGGATGCCACCCATCTGGGTCTCAATAGCTCCGAGGACATCGGGGATCGTGATACGCGATTTCCGGACATCTTCATCGCTTGCTGCACCGGTGAACGCGACCGGCTGGAAGTTGACGCCGCGGATCACCGAGATATGGCTGATGGCGAACCGGATGATATCCCCGATCTCGTTGTCGTTCCTGCCCCGGATGATCGTTGGCACGAGTACAACGCCGAGGCCGACTTTCTTGAGGTTCTCGATTGCTTTTTCGTGGATCTTCAGGAAGGGGTTGGTCGCCGGCGAAACTCCGTCGAAGTGGAGGTATACCGTGTTGAGGCCTGCGTCTTTGAGCTGCTGGACGAATTCCGGCTCCTTTGCTAACCGGACGCCGTTAGTCGCGATCTGCACCTGCGGGAACCCCGCTTCCTTTGCCTTCCTGACGATCTCGACAAGGTCGCTCCGCATCGTCGGTTCGCCGCCGGAGAACTGGACTGCGGGTGCAGGAACGGGTTTTTCATCCCGGAGGAGCTGCAGCATTCTGACGATCTCGTCGAATGTCGGCTCGTACACAAAACCGCAGGCCCTGGCGTTGGCAAAACAGAAGTCGCAGTCGAGATTGCACCGGTTGGTGAGGTCGATGTTGGCAAGCAGGGTCTGGGAGTGGTGGTTGGTGCAGAGGCCGCAGTCTGAGGGACAGTTTTTGAGTTCGACGGGGTTCTGAGGGTTAGCGATACCGTTCCCCACCGCATTGTACTTATCGAACCGGCGATACATCTTCGCATCGGACCAGTAAAGGGAGTGGAACTGCCCATGTTCCGGGCAGGTTCTGTTCATCCAGATCTTCCCGTCCTCTTCCACGATTTCCGCGTCGATCACGGCATTGCACGTGGGACAAAGGCTCTGCGTTTTCTTGATCAACATCGGTGTCAACCCGTTCCCGACCTCGTTACCCCGTTTCTGGGTAACTTTAATGTTTGTTCCTGCTCTTTATTACAGGTATTGGAGTGCTACATTATTAGTACCGAGTCCTTCATAATACCATTGCTCTCCGCCCTCTGGATCATGCTCCCGGCGTATCTTCCCAACCCGGTCGCGGCCCTTTCCGGTGGCGGGACCCCTGTCGATCTCGGCAGGAATTTTTCTGACGGACGGAGGTGGTTCGGTGACGGTAAAACCTACCGGGGCTTTTTCTTCGGTGTGATTGCCGGGATTGGTGCAGGCCTCATACAGATATGGGCATCCGGCACGTACGGCCTTCCATTTCTCCCGGTTCATACGGTCGTATCGATAACTCTCCTCGCAACCGGTGCCCTTCTCGGCGACCTCGTCAAGAGCTTTTTCAAGAGGAGGCTCGGGAAGGAGCGGGGGGAGAAATGGGTTCTTGCGGACATGTACGATCTCGTGGCGGGATCGCTCCTCCTTCTGCTTATTGCAGACCCGGCATGGATTGCAGTAAATATGACCGCGTACTCATTCATCGGCATCCTTATCCTGACCCCCATCCTTCACCGTTCAGTGAATATTATCGGCCACCGCCTCAAAGTAAAGGAAGTGCCATGGTGACACGCATCGCAGACCTCCTCCTGAAATTCAAGGCGATCGAATTCGGGGACTTTACGCTCGCCTCCGGCGTAAAAAGCAGCTTTTATGTGGACGTAAAATCGGCAGTTACCCACCCGGAACTTCTCGCCGAGATCGCCTCTGAAGTTTCCGCAAACCATGAATTCGATGTGATTGCCGGTGTTGCGGTCGGGGGTGTCCCGCTAGCCGTAGCCGTCTCGCTTGCGAGCAGGAAACCCTACGCGATCATCCGTGCGGCGGCAAAGGGCCACGGCAAGAAGGATGTCATTATCGGGAGTGTCGCGGGAAAAAAGGTCCTCCTCATCGAGGATGTGACAACCTCCGGGGGTTCTGCACTCTACGGCATCGACGCCCTCCGTTCTGCGGGTGCAGAGGCTGACCGGGTCGTTACTGTCGTGGACCGCGAGCAGGGTGCCGAATCGTCCCTTGAAGGACACGGCATCCGGCTCATCTCTCTTGTCCGGATAAGCGAGATCCGGAAGGCGTAGGACTTTTTAGGAAAGGAGGGCACAATAGATGGTAATGAAGATCGTCGTTGTGGGCGGGGGAGGACGGGAACACGCGATCGTGCGTTCCCTGGCCCGCAACCAGGGCACGGAAATTTTTTCTGTGATGGCAAAGCGGAACCCGGGTATCGGGCGGATCGCAAAAAAAATCCTTCTTTCCCGGGAGACGGATGTCCCCGGAATCGTCGCGTTCGCCCGTGAGACGGGATCGGAGTATGCATTCATCGGGCCGGAAGCCCCTCTCGAAGCCGGTGTGGTCGACTCACTCGAAGCTGCGGGTATCCCCTGTATCGGTCCGACGAAGGCGGCGGCACGACTCGAGACAGACAAGGCATTCTGCCGGGACCTTATGGAGCGCCAGGCGATCGAAGGCTGCCCGAAATACCGGGTCTTTTATGACAAGGCCGACGCGATCTCGTTCCTTCAGGACCACGACGGAGATCTTGCGGTCAAACCTATCGGACTCACCGGAGGGAAAGGCGTCCGTATCATGGGTGAGCAGGTAGACCGGAAAGGAGCTGTCGCATACGTGAAGACTCTCGACGGTGGAGTGGTGCTCGAAGAGCGACTCATCGGTGAAGAATTCACCCTCCAGGCATTCGTCGATGGGAACCACCTCATCCCCATGCCCCTTGTCCAGGACCATAAGCGGGCGTTCGAAGGGGATGAGGGCCCTAATACCGGCGGTATGGGATCCTATTCGATGCCGGACCACCGTCTCCCCTTCATCTCCCGGAGGGACTACGAGAAGGCGCTCCTGATCATGAATGCAATCGTTGCCGCCATGGAACGGACCGGCAATCCTTATAAAGGGATCCTTTACGGGCAGTTTATGAATACGGCGTCCGGCCCGAAGGTGATAGAGTTTAATGCCCGGTTCGGCGATCCCGAGGCAATGAATGTCCTCTCTCTGCTTGAATCGGACCTCACTGAAATTGTCGGAAAGATCGCTGACGGCACACTGGGTTTTGCTGACGTTTCATTCGAACGGAAGGCCACGGTCTGCAAATACCTCGTACCGGAAGGGTATCCCGAGGTTTCAAGGCCCGGCGACCCCGTCAGCCTTGGCCATGGCACCGAAGCTCTCCTGTACTATGCGAACGTTGAGGAGCGTGACGGCAGCCTCTTCACCCTGTCGTCGCGGACGCTTGCATATGTCGGGAAAGGGGAGACTCTCGAAGAAGCAGAACAGGTCGCTGAAGCCGCAGCCGCTGCCGTTACGGGAAGGGTCCGCCACCGGCGCGACATCGGTACGAAGGAGCTGCTCGGGAAGCGGGTGGCCCATATGAAGGAGTTACGATGAAGAAAGATTTCCTCTCCATCCTCGATATCACACAGAAGGAGCTGGAACAGCTCCTCTCCGAGGCAGCCGAACTAAAACAGCTCAAGAAGAAAGGCAAGATCCACGATTATCTCCGGGGCAAAAACCTCGCGATGATTTTCGAGAAGTCTTCCACGCGAACGCACATCTCGTTCGAGGTCGGGATGAACGAGCTCGGTGGGCACGCCCTCTTCCTCAATGCCCGCGATATGCAGATCTGGAGGGGCGAGGAGATACGCGACACCGCACGGGCCGCCTCCCGCTACGTCTCCGGCCTCATGATCCGTGCCTACAAGCACAGCACCATCGAGGAATTCGCCCGCCATGCCACAATACCGGTCATCAACGGCCTGTCGGATCTCGAACATCCGTGCCAGCTCCTCGCCGATATCATGACCATGCAGGAGCATTTCGGTTCTACCCGGGACCTTAACGTCGCCTGGGTCGGCGACGGGAACAATGTCTGCAACTCCCTGATCCTCGCGACCGTCCTTACCGGTATGAACGTCACGGTCGCGACACCTGCCGGTTACGAGCCTGCAGAAGCCATTGTGAAGAAGGCAAAAAAACTCGGCGGGAACGTCACGATCGTCCGGAAACCGGAGAAGGCGGTCACCGGTGCGGATGTCATCGTCACCGATACCTGGGTCTCTATGGGCGACGAGAAGGAGCGGGAGGAGCGGATCCAGTCGTTCCGGAAGTTCACTGTGGATTCTACGCTCCTCCGTCACGCCTCTCCCGATGCCCGGGTCCTCCACTGCCTTCCGGCGCACCGGGGCGAGGAGATCACCGATGATGTCATGGAAGGCGGCCAGAGCCTCGTCTGGGACGAAGCAGAGAACCGGCTCCACGCCCAGAAGGCACTTTTAATACGGCTCCTGAAAAATTAAAAAAACTACTTCTCTCTTACAAACTCGTCCATCTGCCTCAGCAGGTACTGCTCTACCTGCTGGATCACGTCGAGTTTTCCCCGGAACGCGAGCAGGTTCCTCTCGTCGCCCTCCATATTGGCGAACTTCAGTTTTTCAAGGCGTTCGACAACCTTGACATCAAACTTCGTCGATATCTCGATGATCAGTTTCCTCGGGACCCCCGGCGGGATCAGGATATCGTAGAGTTGTTCTTCATCTGCCATCGTTACACCGTTTTTCTCCGGTTGTTTTATACCCGTCGGTATGGGGCGGCGGATCACTTGCCGATCCTGATCCGCCTGCTCATGATACACGGGCCGCCGCGTACCCCGCCAATAGGGTTCCGGGGTTTGCCCAGGGAGTTCATACAGCGCCCCATCAGGGCCGCGCCGCGTGCAAGGCCGTCATCGACAAAGACAAGGTGATCATTCGGATCATCGAAGAGGTTACGCTCTGTGATCCCCTCTAAGATGTATTCCGGCTTCCGTCCCGAGATCGCGGCCCGGCCGGTGAATCCGATCGATGCGTTCGGGGGGACAAGATTCTTCTCTACCGCGACATCGATAAGGCGGAGTGCCATCCGTGCGCACACCCGGTCAACCACTTCGTTCAGAGTGGCCATGTTATAGTTCCGGTGGATCTCGGCCCCGATCTCAACCAGCTTTTCGAGATCGCTTGAGTTCACCCCGCAGTCGCATCCGATCATCGCGATACCAGATTCTGCCGCGAGCCGGGCATTGACTGGCACTCGCCCGAACCGGTCCCGGTCGGAAGGGACGATCCGGATATCGATATGCTCGTGACACCTGTCTACAAACCCGTCGATAACCTTCCGGTTGCCACCGGAAAAGAGGCCTCCGGCCACACTGTGCTCCCCGAATATATCGAGTGCAGTCCCTGTCCGGTTATCAACAAGACCGGTCCCCCGGACGATCGCGTCGGGGATTGCACCGGCAAGGCCGCAGAAATTTCCCACCGTCTTGGCAAACGGGTTGGGATCGTCAGAGGCGACATCACTCGTGATCCTGCCATCGAGAGTCGTCCCGAAATCGACCGAGACACAGGGGTTGCGAAAATCAACGGGTGTCCACTTGGCGCCTTCCTTGATCCCTGCCATCGCCAGTTCGCCCTCCATCTCATTTGCTACCATCTCGACTCCCGTCGACCCCACCGGAGGGACGACCCCGGCCACGGCACCGATAAAGACTACTTTGTCGGCAAAGGAGAATGGCTGCAGTTTCTCCGGCTGGTTGGCCTTCGACATCGGAGGTGTCATCTTGCGCGGGGGAACACCTGCCATGAGGCATCCGTTTGCAAGGGCTATGACAAAGTCCCCCACCTGGTCCGGTGACTCCATCTCGGCAACGACTCCCGTACTTCTCACTACGAAATCAAGGTCTTTACCGATATCGAGGTGCGCCTCCTTATGGCACCGGACAAGTGTGTCCCGGACGAGTTCGGTAACCGACTCCCGCGTCAGCTCGGTCCCGTCGAGGGTCGCGCCGAAAATCGTCTCGCCGGGTTTCGGCTTCCGTATGTCCCTGCTCATGCTCACCGTCTTGTTGATGACATACGACATACCGGTCTCGAGGCTCACGCCAGTCAGAATGCATTTGGTTGTCGTATTTCCCATCTCAACGGATGCCACAATGAAATACGGCTTGTTCCGGTATTCGGGCATCTGCATGCCGGGACCGTGGGTAATCGCCGGTGGAGGAGGGCTTTCGACGATATGAGGTTTTGGCCTGGTAAACCGCGAAAAAAAACCGGCACACATAATACCGGATTCTCCCCTTTCAATCCTTATACATTTCTATTTTCCCAGCCATTGCGCGAAGCACGTCCCATGTGTTCCGGTTTCCCTAGGGTGAACCGGAACCCTGTTGTTTTCGGACGCGGAGATCATATCCCTTTCAACAGCATAAGGTCTGGAAGTCAGTTGAGGCAGATAAAAAAAATTATTTTTTCTTCCTCTGCAGCAGCTTCCGGACCATCCTTCCCTGGATGCCGAAGTACTGGGAGACTCCGATAGCATGGCACTGGTCGATAGCGCCGCTGTCGAAAGAGACCATCTCCCCTGAGTAGATCGCATCAGGGGAGCTTCTCCCGAGTATCCTCGTACTCCCCTTGAAGAGTTCGAGATCCACGGTGCCGTTCACCCTTTTCTGGGTCGTATCGATGAAGGCATTGAGGGCGGCATACAGGGGTTCGTACACCAGTCCCATGTAGGCAAGTTCTGACCACTCGTCGTCCACCATCCGTTTGAACCGGAGTTCCTGCCTGGTAAGGACAAGCGCTTCAAGGTCCCGGTGGGCAGCGAGGATAACAGTCGCTGCCGGGTGTTCATAGTTCTCCCGCGCCTTGAGCCCGAGGATCCGGTCTTCGATCATGTCGTTGCGGCCGATCCCATGCTTTCCGGCAAGGATGTTCAGTTTTCTTATAAGCTCGTATCCGCCGAGTTTCTTTCCGTTCAACGCCACTGGAACTCCATCGCTGAACCGGAGGGTAAGCTTCTGCGGTTTGTCGGGGGTCTTCTCTACCGGAGCTGTCCAGAGATAGATCTCCTCCGGGGGGTGGTATGCCGGGTCCTCGAGCCTGCCTCCTTCTATGCTCCGGCTCCAGCAGTTTTCGTCCATGCTCCATGGCTTCTCTTTTTTCACGGGTACGGGGATCTTGTGCTCCACTGCGTACTCGATCTCCCATTCACGGGTGAGGTTGTGCTCACGGATAGGTGCTACGACATCGAGCCCGGCTCCCTGGATGACAACATCGAACCTGAACTGATCGTTCCCTTTCCCCGTGCAGCCGTGACCTACGGCAGTTGCCCCCTCCTTCCTTGCGATCCTGACCACTTCTTCAGCGATGAGCGGCCGCGCGAGCGACGTCCCCATCGGGTATCCCTCGTAGGAACCGTTCGCCTTGATCGCAGGGAAAATGTGCTCCCTTACGAATTTTTCGCGGGCATCGATGGTGTAGTGCTTGTCGGCGAGTTTTTTGCCTTTCTGAGTTGCAATCTCGATCTCCTCGTCACTCTGGCCGACATTCACCGCCACGGTAACGACCCGGTCATAGTCATACCGCTCCTTCAGGAATGGTATGCAGATAGAGGTGTCGAGCCCTCCGGAATACGCAAGTACTATAGTCCCTTTTCCCATTGGCTGTTTGCTCCTTTTCCTTATTTCTGTACTAACTGATTGGCCCTCACTGCATATATATCCAAAGAAGAGAAGAACGGCCCGGAATTTTCCGGTCTGCGGAAGTAATCCAGGAGCTGCCGACCATGCGGCACCACCGTCTGGTATCTGGATCCATGAAGTCCGGGAACCCTGGGAAGAGCCGGGTTTTTTTCGGTAAGAACAATAAAAAGGGTGTCCAGGTTTTTCCTGAACGATATTTGCTGTTAAAAATTTTTACGAGGTTACGATGATCTTGCCCTGAGTCTGGGGCTGGAATGGTCCGGTAGAGTAATCGTACGCACCGGGTTTGTCGAAGGTCACCGAGTAGCTCTTTCCGTAGGGGATGTTGATCGCGTTCATGCCTCCGAAATAAGCTCCGGTCTGGACATTGTCTGCGGAAATGCCGTGGGGCTTATTCGGATCATTGTTCAGCCAGATCACTTTTGTCCCGGCCTTTATGATTACCGTTCCACTTGGCGAAAGCGTCAGGTCAGGAGTGAACGTGATCGTGAGGGTAGGCTGCGGTGTCGGGGTCGGTGTCGGGGTTGCCGTGGGTGTCGCATTCGGGGTTGCATTTGCAGTCGGAACCTCAGTCGGAACCATGGTCGGGGCTGCGGTGACAACTTCAGTCGTCGGGACAGGGGTCGGTGTCGGTGTAGCCGCGGGAGTTGCAGGCTGGGATGTGCATCCCGCGAGCAAAATCCCGATGAACAGGATTGCGAGAACAACAAGAAGTTTCTTCATGCATCTTTTTTTGGTTATTTCGGTATATAAGGATATTCTATTACTTTTTCAACGGAAGGGCCCGTTTTGGAAAGGGAACGGTTTAAAGTCAGAGCTTCCGCAGCGGCACACCTGGACAATCCTCCGGTTCTGTCGACGTCGTTTACTTCAGGTAATGGCTGAGCGGCTCAAGAGTCATCTTCTCGCGTTTGATCGCGTCAATGGCAAGGGCCGCTGCCCGCGCCGCCTGCAGCGTAGTGATGTAGGGGATCCCGAGATCCACTGCAGCACGCATAATCTGGTAGTGGTCTTCGCGTGACTGGCGTCCCTGCGGGGTATTGATGATGAGCCGGATCTCACCATGCCGCATCATGTCCAGCACGTTCGGAGATCCTTCCTGGACCTTACGGACGAGGTGGGCCTCGACGCCGGCCTCGGCCAGGTAGTTGACCGTCCCTTCGGTTCCGTAAAGAGTCAGCCCGAGGTCCCGCAGCTGACGCGCAATCGGGATGACTTCGTCTTTCTGGGCTATGTTGACCGAAATGAAGATATTGCCCTTGAGGGGGAGTTCGTTGTCTGCGGAAATCGACGCCTTGTAGAACGCAAGACCGAAGTCGTAATCGATACCCATGACTTCCCCGGTACTTTTCATCTCGGGTCCGAGCATGGTATCGACCCCGGCCAGTTTGTTGAACGGGAGAAGGACTTCCTTGACCGCGACGTGTTCAATTTCCCGCTCACGGTACCCGAGCTCAGCAAGTTTCCTCCCGACCATCACTTTTGCTGCAAGTTTTGCGACCGGGATACCGGTTGCCTTCGATACGAAAGGTACCGTCCTGCTCGCCCGCGGGTTTGCCTCGAGAACATAGACCACATTGTCCTGGACGGCGAGCTGGAGGTTTACGAGCCCTACGACACCAAGGCCGAGGGCAATCTTCCGGGTGTACTCCCGTACGGTATCGACAACTGCAGGAGGGAGGGATTGCGTGGGAATCACGCAGGCGGAGTCTCCAGAATGGATCCCTGCCTGCTCGATATGCTCCATAATCCCGCCGATAAGGACATCAGTGCCATCGCAGACCGCATCCACATCCAGTTCGACCGCATGGCCGAGGTACGAGTCGATGAGCACCGGATGCTGGGGGCTCGCCAGTACTTCCTCCTTCTTCATGTATGCCTCGAGGTCTCCAGCGTCGTGGACGATCTCCATCGCCCGCCCTCCAAGGACGTAGGAAGGCCGGACCAGGACCGGGTACCCGATCATCCCTGCCTTCTCCCGTGCTTCCTCTTTCGACCGTGCCGAGGCATTGGGTGGGTTAGGGATCTTCAGCCGGTCGAGGAGCACGCTGAAACGGTCCCGGTCCTCCGCGATGTCCATGGCATCGGGGCTCGTCCCGAGGATTCTGGTGGGAAGTCCCAGCCTCCGGATCTCATTCTCGATGGGAACCGCGAGGTTGACCGCGTTCTGCCCACCGAACTGGACCATCACCCCATGGTAGTGGTCTTTCCGGAGGATGTTTATGACATCTTCCAGCTGCATCGGTTCGAAGAAGAGCCGGTCGGAAGTGTCGAAATCGGTGGAAACTGTTTCCGGATTATTATTGACAATATGGACTTCGACATTCTCCTCCCGGAGCGCCTGGACCGCATGGACGGTGCAGTAATCGAATTCGATCCCCTGCCCGATGCGGATGGGGCCGGACCCGAGGATGAGCACTTTCTGCCGGCCATTCGGAACGATCTCGCAGACCGGCTCGCGGGTGGAGTAGAAATAGGGCGTGCTCGCCGGAAATTCCGCGGCGCACGTGTCCACCATCTTGTAAGACGGGAGGCCTGCAATCTTCCGGATTGCATCGATCTGGAGGTCGGTTATCTTCGCTATCTCCACGTCCGAGAATCCGAGCTTTTTTGCCTTTTCAATTTCTGAATCCCCATGATGGGTAGCCAGGTGTCTCTCGAAATCGACGATATTCCGGATTTTCTCGAGGAAGAACGGTGTGATGGAGGTAAGGTTTGTGATCTCTGAGAGGGTGAAACCCTGCCGGAACGCGTCGAAGAGGCAGTGGAACCGTTCATCGGTCGGCCTGGATAGAATCATCCGGATCTCGCTCGGGCTTGTGTGGGACCGGACATCGGTGTCAAGAGAGCGTTTCGCCTTCATGAAAGCTTCTTCGAGTGTCCGGCCGATTGCCATAACTTCACCGGTGCTCTTCATCGATGTCGAGAGCGTCCGGTCGGCGCCCTTGAACTTGTCGAACGGCCAGCGCGGAACTTTCACGACGATATAATCGATGGTGGGTTCGAACGATGCAGGCGTACACCCGGTCACGGTGTTGGTGATCTCGTCAAGACGCATGCCAATGGCTATCTTTGCGGCGACCCGTGCAATCGGGTAACCGGTCGCCTTTGACGCGAGGGCGGAGGACCGGGATACACGAGGGTTGACCTCGATTACCCGGTAGTCCCCGTTTCGGAACGCGAACTGGACATTGCAGCCTCCCTGAACGTCAAGTGCCCTGATGATATGGATTGCGGCGCTTCGCATCATCTGGTATTCGTCATCGCGAAGGGTCAGGATGGGTGCGACGACAACACTCTCGCCGGTATGGATCCCCATCGGGTCCACGTTCTCCATCCCGCAGACGATAATGCACGTGTCGGCGGCGTCACGCATTACCTCGAATTCGATCTCCTTCCAGCCAAGGACGCTCTCCTCGATGAGTACCTGGTGGATCCGGGAGCGGGAGAGCCCGAGCTCGATGATCCGGGCCAGTTCCTCCTTTGTCTTCCCGATCCCACCGCCGGCACCTCCCAGCGTATATGCCGGGCGGACGACCGCCGGAAGACCGACTTCCCTGATCGCCTCGTCTATTTGGCTGAGAGAGTTAATGACCACGCTTTTCGGTACCGGTTCACCGATCGCGTTCATGAGATCCCGGAATTTTTCCCGGTCCTCCCCTTTGTAGATCGCCTCGAGCGGGGTCCCGAGGATCTCCACGTCCTTTAAGGCCCCCATCTCGGCGAGTTCAGCGGTAAGGTTCAGGCCGGTCTGGCCTCCCATCCCCGATAGGATCCCATCCGGTTTCTCTTTCTCGATAATCTTTGCGATGAAGTCAGCACGGAGAGGTTCGATATAGATCTCATCTGCCATATCCGGGTCGGTCATGATTGTTGCAGGGTTCGAGTTGACGAGGACGACCTTTACTCCTTCTTCCCGAAGAGAGCGGCACGCCTGGGAACCTGAGAAATCGAACTCAGCCGCTTGCCCGATCTGTATCGGCCCGGAACCTATCAGGAGAACTTTCCTGATATCCGCCCGTTTCGGCATTTACGCGATCCTCCTGAAGAGGGAGTTGAAGAAATGCGCTTCCGTGTCGCGGGGGCCGCCATGCGCCTCGGGGTGGAACTGGACCGTGGTGAGACAAAGATCCCGGTTCTCGAACCCTTCCACCGTACCGTCGTTGACGTTCGAGTACGTTACTTCACATCCCTCCGGCAGGGATTCCGGGTCCACGCAGAAACCATGGTTCTGGGTGGTAATGAAGATCCTGCCGTCACGGTACCGTACCGGCTGGTTCGCGCCCCGGTGGCCGAACTTCAGCTTATAAGTGTCGCCGCCGACAGCGAGAGCCGAGACCTGGTTGCCCATGCAGATTCCAAAGACCGGCAAACGGCCGAGGAGGTCACGGATGCACCGGATCGCGTCGGTCGCCTGTTTGGGATCTCCGGGCCCGTTGCTGATGAAGAGGGCATCGGGGCTGCATGCGAGGATTTCATCGGCTTTCACATTGTAGGGGAAGACGTAAAGGTCGCCTCCCCGATCTGAGAGGCTCTGAAGCATGTTCTTCTTGATGCCAAGGTCGATAACCGCAATCTTCTTTCCGGTCCCGCAGATGCGGTAGGGTTCCCTGCACGAGACCTCCGGGATCGGCGTGATGTCGCAAATCGTCGGGGTCCTCCGGGCGAGCCGGACTGCATAGTCCCCATCGTCGCTTCCCACGACAAGGGCTGCCCGCATCGTGCCATGGACCCGGAGCCTGATGGTCAGCGCCCGGGTATCGACTCCGGCCATCCCAAGAAGGCGGTTCTCCTCAAAAAACGTGCGGATAGATGGGTTTGCATCGGGCTTTTCACAGATCTCGCGGGTGATGCATCCGAGGGCGCATACTTTCCGGTTCTGGAAGTTCATTTGATCGACACCGTAGTCTCCGATCAGGGGAAAGGTGAACATCAGGATCTGGCCGAAATAGCTCGGATCGGTAAGCGATTCCATGTACCCGGTCATCTGGGTGTTGAATACCAGTTCGCCGGCGCATTCCCCTTCGACGCCGAACCCTTCCCCGACAACAAACTGTCCGTCTTCGAGACCCAGAACCGCCTTCATGATTTCCATAGCTTATGTGCCGGAATAGTTATTAACGATACCCGAAACACCATCGGCAAGGGTTAAAATTGTGACCTGGGGATGTCACGATAGTGGATTCCCGAGTATATTTATAGTACGTCCCGCTATCTTCCTGCACTGAAACGGTGATCTGATGGGAATAGAACACGTCAATGGCAGGAAAATCGGGAAAGTGATGTTGTATGCGCTCAGCACCTGCGGCTGGTGCAACAAGACCAAGGAGCTGCTCCGCGAGCTCGGGATCGAATTCGATTATGTCTATGTAGACCTTCTCGGGGACCCCGAGCGCGAAGAGACGATCAGCGCCGTTGAACGGTTCAACCCGAAGGGTTCCTTTCCCACCCTGGTAATCGGTGATCGGAAAACTATTGTCGGCTTCCAGGAAAAGGAGATCCGGGAGGCGCTCAAAGGATGAATTTCGTCGGCATTGCGGAAGAGGAAGTCGAAGAGGTTTACCAGAGACTGGAGACCGAGGCAAAGAAAGGAGGGTACAACCTCAACCCCGATACGGAGTTCACCAAAAACCTCGTGCGGGGGTACATGAAAAATGAGCAGCGCTACGGGTACCCTTCCTGCCCCTGCAGGCTTGCCTCCGGGAAGAAGGAAGAGGACCTCGATATTATCTGTCCCTGTGACTACCGTGACCCCGATCTCGCCCAGTTTGGAGCGTGCTATTGTGCACTTTACGTCAGCGCCGCGATAAAATCCGGGCAGCAGAAGGCGGTCCCGGTCCCTGAACGCAGGCCTCCGCGCACCGAGCGATCGAAAAACAGGGCCCTGCGGACAGTCCCGGCAGCCGCCGCATCAGGCCCCGTGCTTGCGTACCCGGTCTGGCGCTGCAGGGTATGTGGTTATCTCTGCGCCCGGGACAGCCCCCCGGAAAGTTGTCCGGTCTGTTATGCCAAAAAAGACCGGTTCGAACGATTCATGTAGATGCCGGTTGCGAAATCGTCCCGTTTTTTATGTATGCGATCAGCGCCTTATCCGGGTCTGTCTCTCACCTTTCTGTTTTCCGGAAAATCAGCTACGGAAATGCATTGCCTGCATGTTTCCCAATTCTCAAATAGCGTACCATCCAATAGATCCGGCATGGCACACGTCACGCTCGAGATTATCGGGTTTTCTTACACATCCTGTTCTCCCTTTCCCTGCGATGCTACCCGGTCCTGCGGCCTCTCAGACTGTCACCCGAGCGGGCAGCTCGTGAAGGCGTTCGACGCCCTCAAATCGCTTGTCTCCGAAGAATACGGCCAGGATGTGAATCTCACGCTGACGCTCCTCGACAATGGCATTCCCGACCGTGTCAAGGCTATCATCGAGAATGAACACCCCCCGATCCCCCTCATCCTCGTCAACGGACGGGTGACCAGGATCGGTCGTATCGCATACGACCGGATAAAAAACGAGATTGATCTCGCGCTCTCCTGAAAATCCGGAAGGAATTAACCGGCAAAAAGGATCATTGCCGAGCTGCGGGTCTCCGGTATTTCGTGGATTTCTGGAGATTTCCGGTATCGGCACCTGATGGGTCTTCCTCACCATGTTTTGTGTCGATGAGGGCGATAAAAAAGGCCGGGCGCGCAGACTGAGAAAATCATAAGGATTTCAAAGCATTTCCAAATCCGGGAAAGTAATTACATGGATTTGTCGTGGTCCTGTTGCGCGGGAGTCCCGGGTTCAGGAAAAACTCTGCTGAATTCATCGTTTTTACCGTTTTTTGACGTAAACCTAAATACCGATCGGAAGGTAACAGAAGTAAACCGACATAAAAACGATGATCCGGATGAGAGGAAACCGCTGCATTTCTGATATACCGATCCATGAATCCGGAAGGGGGGAGCCTGGTGCCGACCATCTCCGCGTTCGCTGAAGCTGAAGATCTGAGCGAGGATGCAACACTTCTTACCCTCTATTCTCTTGCCGGGGAGGAGAGCGGCGGTTTTGTCACCTTCCGGCCCCGCGTCTTCCACCGGATTGGCAGAGCGTTCTTCTCCACAGGTTCCGCATCCCGGAGACCCGGATCAACCGAGGCCGTGGAAGTCCGGGAACTCAGCGGTACTGAAATGGCAAGAGCTGAGCGGGAACTCTGGGTCCATTACGGCGGGCTGATTGCAAACCGGAAGACCGATCGGATCTTCGCAGTCTTCACCGGGAAGAAGATTATCGGAGTTGCACGATGCTCCCGTCATCACGATGGCCTCGAAGTTGACGCGGTCTACGTTCTCGAGGAGTTCCGGTTCCGGGGATTCGCCCGGTCCGTTATGCAGCTCCTTCTTGAAGAGTGCGGAAAGCATGAAACACTCTACCTCCACACGAAGACCGAACTCGTGGATTTTTATAGTGCGCTTGGTTTTTATCCCGTTTCCGAGACCGAACTGCCAGGATCGATCCGGGAACATACCGGCCTCTGCACAGGGGAATCGGGCACGACGGGGACGTGCCCGATGAGGCGTGATCCCTCACCGGTGACCATGGCAAGGTCCGCTATGGAGAAGCACGTATGACGGAATTCCGGATCCTGGGGCTCCGGCCCCGCATGAGAACGGGGTACCGGCTGCGCCTCCGAACTGATCGGGAGGGAGACCGATGATTTACGGACTGTTTGCCGCATCAGCCGTGCTCCTGGCCGCAGGGGCGATCTGCGCTCTTGCCGCATCCTCACTGGACAAACGGCTGGTGAGAGCAGTCTCCCTGGGAGCGACCATCCTCGCCTCGGTCTTCCTCGCAGCAACTGCCCTGTATACACTGCTCACGGACCAGACAACGGTATTTACCATCTACCAGCCCCTGCCGGTAATCCCGATATCTTTTGCTATCGACCGGATCGCAGCCTTCTTCCTCCTTATTATCGCGTTCGTTGCCGGCTGTGTTGCGACCTATTCTCTGGAATACTTCGAACACCTCCGTGGAGGAGCGCGCAGGAATGTCCTCTGCGCCGCGCTGAATATCTTCATCCTTGCCATGATGCTCGTGGTTGCGTCTGCCTCCACCATCTCCTTCCTCTTCTTCTGGGAGCTTATGGCCGCAAGCTCGTTTTTCCTGGTGATGTACGAGTACGATGCCGAAGAGACCGGAAAGGCCGGGATATTTTACTTCGTCATGACCCAGCTCTCGACCCTCTTTGTAATGTTCGGGATCATCGTGCTGTTCGCGATGACAGGGTCGTTTGCCATGGCACCGCTCGGTGCCGCATCCTCCCCGCTCGTCACGGTTGCATTCCTCTCACTCCTTGCTGGTTTCTCTGTAAAAGCGGGGATCATACCGTTCCACAAGTGGCTCCCCTATGCACATCCCGCGAGTCCGTCCCCGATCTCGGCCCTCATGTCCGGAGTCATGCTCAAGATCGCGGTCTACGGGCTGATCCGGTTCCTCCTCTTCGTCTTCCAGCCGGATATCCGGTGGGGAATCCTCATCCTCGCTGCGGGCACAGCGTCCGCGGTCCTCGGCGTTATCTATGCCTTAAAAGAACATGACGTGAAAGCGATGCTCGCATACAGCAGTATAGAAAACGTTGGTATCATATTCGTGGGCATCGGCCTCTCCATCATCCTTTCAGCGGCGGGTTTCCCCTTCCTTGCCACGATCAGCCTCCTCGGTGCACTCTTCCATGCCCTCAACCACGCCCTTTTTAAGAGCCTCCTTTTCCTCACCTCGGGTTCGGTTGTCCATGCAACCCAAACCCGTGACATCGAACACATGGGTGGTCTCGCCCACCGGATGCCATACACCTCGGCCCTCTTCTTTATCGGGGCGGTCTCGATAGCAGCCCTCCCGCCATTCAACGGGTTCGCAAGCGAGCTGATGATCTTCTCCGCTTTCTTTTCATCGGTTGCCGCGGTCGACCCGCTTTTAAAGGTCCTCCTTTTCATCAGCCTCGCCCTCTTTGCCCTGGCAAGCGCCCTTTCCATGGCCTGCTTTGTCAAGGGATTCGGCTCGATCTTCCTCGCGCTTCCTCGTTCGGGAGAGAGCGAGCGCGCGCACGAAGTGCCTTTTCTGATGCTCGCGGCCCCGGCAGTCCTCGCTGCCGGATGCGTCATCCTTGGGCTCTTCCCGCTCCAGCTGATCGCCCTCGCGGGATACCCGCCGTTCATACCTGATATGCTGCTTGTCGGGCTTCTTCTTCTCGGAATGGCGGGCATCACGTATATCGTTATCCACTTTACCGCCTCTCGTGAAGTGCGGGTGAGCGAGACGTGGGGGTGCGGTACGCCGTCCCAGCAACCCGCGACCGAATACTCCGGCCATGGCTTCTCGGAGCCGATCGATATTATATTCAAATCGATCTACCGGACGAGGACAAAGAACGAGCGGACTTTTTTCGACCGGATGAACTGCATCTTTGCCGAAGGAACTGCGGAGATCCGGCTCATGAAAATATTTGAGGAGTACCTCTACCTCCCCCTGGCACGAACCTCCGTCCGGATTTCCGGCGGGATCTCACGGTTCCAGAACGGGTGCCTTGACACGTATCTCCTGTATGTCTTTGTGACCGTGGTGGTCCTCATCGTATTTCTCGGGTGGTCGGCATGATGAACGTGGATTTTGCGGTCTACGCGGTGATTAACACACTCCTTGTTGTTGCAGTGGCACCGTTCTTCGTGACCCTCGTAAAAAAAGTCAAGGCATGGACGCAGGGAAGGCGGGGACCGTCGCTCTTCCAGAGCTACGCAAACCTGAGGAAACTCCTCAGGAAAGAAGTGATCTATTCGCCGAACTCTTCGCGGATTATGCGGGCAACCCCCTGGGTGAACATCGCTGCGGTCCTTGTAGCCTCTCTCTTCGTCCCGATTGTTTTTGTGCCGGAGCCGTTCGGCGGGATAGGGAACATCATCCTCTTCCTGTACCTCCTTGCGCTCGCGAAATTCTTCATGGCCCTCTCCGGCCTTGATGCCGGAAGTTCGTTCGGGGGAATGGGGAGCTCGCGGGAGATGAGCATCTCCGCTGTCATCGAACCGACTACGATTATCGTTTTTGCAGCACTCGCGTTCGTCTTCAAAACCCTCAACATCTTCTCGATCTTCTCGGTCACCGCAGGCTCTGCGATGCCGGCAACCCCGACCCTCATCCTCCTCGGGATCTCGCTCTTTATCATCCTTATCGTTGAGACGTCGCGTATCCCGGTCGACAACCCCGAGACGCATCTTGAGCTCACCATGATCCACGAGGGGATGATTCTCGAGCAGTCGGGAAGGAATCTCGCCCTCCTTGATCTCAGTGCGGGGATGAAGCTGACCCTCCTGATGGCACTCCTCATCAACCTCATCGTCCCGTTCGGCCTTGCGACTACCTTCACCCTCGCCGGAATCCTCATCGCAGGAGCCCTCTTCCTCGCCAAAGGAATTCTTCTCGGCGGCATCATCGGGCTTTTCGAATCCTCGATGGCAAAGACGCGGTTCTTCCGGCTCCCCAGTCTTTTTGCCATGGCGTTTTTCTTCTCCACCCTGACCATCATCATCGAGGTATTCTCATGATCGACACAGCCACACTCGAGGGTTTTATCAGGATCCTTTTCGTCGCGGTCATCATCTCCGCGGCCTACATCATATCAACCCGGAACGTCCTCTCCCTCGTCTCGGTGTACTCGCTCCAGTCCCTGACCCTTGCAGGAATCGCCTTTTCCCTCTGGCTGATGGAGGCAAACCCGGTCCTGCTCGCAATCGCTGCCATCACGCTGGCGACAAAAGTGCTGATAATCCCCTATTTCATCGCGACCGTTCAGGAGCGGATCCGGATCAAACGCGATATCGAGTTCCACTACGTCAGCCCGACAACTTCGCTCCTTCTTTCGATGGTCCTGATGCTCGTCATCTATTTCGTCTTCTCCCGGATCATCCCCGCATCATCGGGAAAACAGGGCCTGCTCTTTTTCGGGGCAGTCATCGGGATATCGCTGATGCTGATGGGTATGATGGTGACATTCTCCCGGAAGCGGGCCATCACCAAGGTCATGGGGTACCTCTCCATGGAAAACGGCGTGCTGGTCTTCGGCATGTTTGTCACTGAGCTCCCGTTCATCATCGAGTTTTTGATCATCATCGACCTGATCATACTCGTGCTGCTCACCACCATCCTCGCGGTTGGCATCGACTCGACCCTTGAGGAATACCATAACCGCCTCCACCGGTTCTATCTCTGGGGAGAAACGGAGGATGTATCGTGATCCTCATCGCTTTTGCAGTCGCAACGCTCGCGGCCATCGCTGTTATCGCGTTCTGTCACACGAACCGGCAGATGAATGCCGTCTCCATCGCACAGGGTTTTTTCTTTGCGGCGATCTCAGGTGCAACGATCGCGGAAGTGCCCCTCCCCGTGAGTTCGTTCCTTGTCGGCAGCCAGTACTTCTTTATAGACCACCTCGGGATGTACGAGATCCTCATAACCGTCGTGATATTCACATTCGCCGCAATCTACGCAGGCGGATACGTGGAGAGCCTCATCGCAACCGGAGAACTGGAACGGGGGAGCCTGAAACTCTTCTACGGTGCATGGAGCCTTCTTCTCCTTGTCATCGTGCTCGCGTTCTCTTCAGACAACCTCGCCCTTTTCTGGATCTTCGCCGAGCTGACCACGATCATATCCGCAATGCTGATTGCGGTGCTCTCGGCAAAGGAGAATATCGATGCGGCGATCAAGTACATCTTCATCGCATCGACAGCGATGCTCTTCTCATTCGTCGGTTTCATCTTCCTCTTCGAGACCTCGCGGTCCGTGTTTGGTACCGGCAGCCTGAACTGGACGGTGCTGATGCAGCAGGCACCGCTGTTCCCTCCCGGGATGATGATTACCGCGTTCACCCTTGTCTTCATCGGTTTTGCGGCAAAATCCGGCATCTTCCCGTTCCATACGTGGCTCCCGGAGGCCCATGCGAAAGCGCCCTCCGCGGTAAGCGCTGTCCTTTCCGGAGTACTCCTGAACGTTGGCATTTATGCCATTATCCGGATGGCGGCCCTCGTCCACCAGACTTCTGCGATGGCCTTTGCGTCCCCGCTCCTTCTCATCTTCGGTATCCTGACGGTAGGTATCGCAGCTTTCTCGATGCTCCCCCAGAAGAACCTTAAGAAGCTCATCGCTTTCTCAAGCATCGAGAACATGGGGATCATGCTCATCGGACTTGCAATCGGTACGCCCATCGCCATATTCTGGGTTATCTTCCATATCATGGCCCACGCATTTACGAAAGCATCCCTCTTCTTCTCTGCAGGGATCCTCCACCGGCAGTATCACGGTACTTTTTCGGGCGATGCGCCGGACGAGATCCACGACGTTTTCCGGTTCCAGCCCCTTGCCGCGTGGGGGATCATTATCGCGGGCCTCGCAATCATCGGTATGCCGCCGTCGCCGGTCTTCTTCTCAAAACTCTTTATCCTTTTCCAGCTCGGGACCGTATCCCTCTGGTCTCTCTTCACCGTCATGGTCCTCCTTTTCGTTGCCGCGGGAGCATTCGGGTATTTTGTAATTGCGTCGTTTACCAAAGTCTCGTCACCGGAATCCCATGCCGATGCCCGGCAGTACAGGACACCCGCAGGTATGATAATACCGGTCGTAGTCCTTATCGCACTCGTCGTCATCCTCGGGATCTTTTTCCCCTCCGGAGAGACCACGTTCATCAGCCAGATTGTAACAGAACTGAGGTTTTAAAATGCCCGCCGAAAAAGAGGATCCCGAAGCGCATATTCTTGGAATAGCAGGGACGATAATCCCAGCCGATCGGATGATTCGGGGGTGCAGCGGAGAGATCTATGTGCCGGTCACGGAAGAGGAGTTTGGCGCCGTGACAGGACTCCTCACAACCCGGAAATTTGTCCTGATTGGCCTGTTCGCTGCAGAAGAGTTCCGGGATGTTCCGGGCACGAGCCTCCTCTACGTCTTCCTGAAGCGGGGCGGTATCATCATCCTCGTCCGAAAAGCGGCAGGTCCCGTCTCTTCTGTTGCGGCCCTCATCCCTGCAGCAACGTGGCCTGAACGCGAGTGCAGGGACGGTTTCGGCGTGGAATTCACCGGTGCCTTCGACATCCGCCGGCTGTTCCTCCATGAGACCTATCCGGATGATTTCCACCCCCTGCAGAAGTCCTTCGTAAACGGCCCGCTCGTGACAAAACCAGCGGTCGATCCCGCGGAGGAGTACCCATTCCGGCGTGTTTCCGGAGAAGGGGTGTACCAGGTCCCGGTCGGTCCTGTCCATGCAGGGATCATTGAACCGGGGCATTTCCGCTTCTCGGTGATTGGTGAGACCATCTTCAATCTCGAGATCCGGATGTTCTATAAGCACCGGGGTATCGAGAAGCTTGCCGAGGGAAAGACTCCCGGAGAATGCATCCGGATCGCCGAGGCCGTGAGCGGAGACGAGTCGGTGGCGAACGCTACGGCTCTTTGCATGGCGGCAGAGAAGATCTCCCGGATCAGCGTTCCCGATCGTGCATGGCACATCCGGACGATCCTCATGGAAATGGAGCGGATTGCATCCCATCTCGCAGACCAGGCCGGGATGCTGGTGGACGTCGCATTCCCGCTCGGGGCGAGCCAGTTCTCAGTGCTCCGTGAAGAATTGGTCCGTGAGAGCGAGCGCTGTACCGGTTCCCGGTTCCTCCGCGGGATGATCGCAGTGGGTGGTGTTACGAAGGATATCCGGAAAGAATCCCTGTACAGCCTCGACCGGTTCCTTGAACAGTTCCGGAAACGGTACCGGATCGGTCTCAAGATCGTCCTCTCCACTGCTTCGGTCATCGACCGGTTCGGGTCTACCGGGGTCATCAGGCCGGCACTTCTCCGGCCGCTCAACATCTCCGGACCCGCAGCCCGTGCCTCCGGAGGAAAGGTCGACACTCGTATCACCTGCCCGTACGGCATTTACGACCGGTTCCCCCCTACCCCAAAGATCCTCAGGGACGGGGACGTCCTCTCCCGGTTCACGGTCAAAGCTGCTGAGATTTTGGATTCAGTTGAGATCATCCGGAAACTGATCGCTTCGATGCCCGTGGGGGAGATCCGTGCCGACGAGCCGATTCGCGACGGGTACACACTCGCGCTCGTTGAATCGCCCCGGGGAGAGAACCTTTGCTGGGTGTGGATCCGTGACGGGAAGATTGTACGGTACAAGGTACGGACTGCCTCGTTTTGCAACTGGCTCTCCATCGAGCACGCGGTGCAGGGCAATATCGTCCCGGATTTCCCCGTGATCAACAAGAGCCTGAACCTCTCGTACGCGGGGACGGACCTTTAAGAGGTTAACCATGGTCAACGCCTTCTCCTGTATGCTGAAAAGAAAAGTCACGGAAGAATCTGTCATCCACGATGGCGAGGTGGAGAAACTCGGGCAGGAACTGAAGCGCGACATCGACAGAGTTTTCGCCGGCAGTCTCGCAATACGGGAACTTGACTCGGGAAGCGACAATGCGGCAGAGATCGAGATCAATAACCTGAACAATGCCTATTACGATGTCGAACGGTTCGGGATATCGTTTGTTGCTTCACCCCGGCACGCGGACGTCCTCCTGGTTACCGGCGCCATCACCCATAATATGGCCACTGCAGTAAGGAAAACCTACGAAGCAATGCCAGCCCCGAAGTTCGTAATTGCGGTGGGGGA
>DATKMN010000141.1:0-16978 GCA_035541835.1 Methanoregula sp. | reverse complement strand
CAACCCCGATGCTTATATCGGCACCTCGGTAAAGCAGGTCGAGCGGGTGATCGCAAAGCTCACCCCGCTCACTGTCTGATCTTTTTTTTTTAAACGTCACCCCGAAGGCTGCCGCGCCGGCCGCCTGCGGGCTTGGGAACCACGACTGGATTTATAAGTGTCCGGGGACAACGGTAGATTCATGGAGAAGACTGTCGGCATTGCAGGCCGTTCCTTCACCCACACGGATATCGTCCGGTTCTGGGTCATCGCCTCGCTTGCAATATCCTGCATCTTCATCACGTCCATCTCCCTCGCAAAACACGTGGAGACCATCTACGCCCAGCTCTTCTACTTCCCCATCCTGTACGCAACGTACTTCTATCCCAAGAAAGGCCTCTTCCTCTCCGGTGCCTGCGCCGTTGCCTACGAGATCCTCGCGTACATCTACGTCTTCCCCGACATCGGCGGCATGCTCTACACCACCGGCCAGGCGATCCTCTTCATCCTCGTCGCCGCCGTGGTCATGTACTTCACCGAGAAGGTGAACCTCTCCGAGGCCCGGTACCGGAGCATCTTCGAGAACTCGCTCCTCGGGATCGTCCTCTTCGACCAGAACAGCTTTTCCGTCCAGCTCTCCAACACGCGCCTCCTTAAGATGCTCGGCTACGACACCGATGAGCTCGCCACGATGTCCTTTGCCGACCTCTTCTTCTCCCGGGAAGAGCAGCGGAAGTTCTTCGAGCTCCTCGGGTCGAGCCAGGACATCACCAGCTTCGAGACCCGGTTTGCCACGAAGGCCAGAGCCCCGTTCTACGTCAACCTCTCGTGGAGCAGGCTCAACGGGAACATCGTGAGCTGCTCGGTCATCGACATCAACCAGCGCAAGATCGCCGAGATGGCAGCGGAGGAGAACTCGTACCAGTACAAGCAGGTGACCGAGAGCTCCCCTACGAGCATCATCATCCTGCGGGAGGGGAAGATCGTGTACCTCAACCCGGCGTTCCGGAAATTCTCGGGCTTTCCGGAGGAAGAGCTCATCGGCAGCGAACTGGCGGGCATCATCCATTCCGACGACCTGAAGGCGTTTCCCGACACGTCGGGGTCTTTCGACGGAAAACCGCTTCCGGTGGTGGAGGAGTTCCGGTTCCGGACCAGGAGCGGGGACATCCGGCTCGGGGCCCTCTTCTTCACCCGGATCGTGCGCCGGGGGGAGCCCGCGGTGCTCATCAACCTCGTGGATATCACCGAACGGGAGCACCTGAAAGAGCGGATCAAGCAGGACAACGAACGGCGCCGGGGGATCATCTCCACCGTCGCCCACGAGCTCCGGACCCCGCTCCAGCCGATCATGGGGTACTTAAACCTGCTCACGGAGGACCCGAAGACCTACGGTGTCACCGATGAGACCCGGGCGATCCTTGACCGGTGCGCAAAGAGCGTGGACCGGGAGCGCCAGATCATCAACCAGATGCTCGAACTCTCGGTCCTCGATGCCGGGAAGATCCCCCTCCGGTACACGCGCTTCGCGATCAGCGACCTGATCCGGGGGATCGTCGATGCCGGCGGGTACGCCACGAAGGCCGATCTCGCGATCGACGTCCCGCCCGAGGTCGTCTTCGATGCTGACGAGGGCAAGCTCTCCATCGTCGTCGATTCCATGCTCTCCAATGCCGTGAACTATTCAAAACCTCCCCGGAAGATCCGGATCTCGTACAGCACCCGGCAGGGCGACACCTACCACCGGCTCGCGATCCAGGACAACGGCATCGGGATCACCGAGGCGCAGCTCGACGAGATCTTCGAGCCGTTCCAGCTCCCCGACTCCGCAAGCATCAGCCGGAAGTACGACCGGATCGGCCTCTCCCTCTCGATTGCCAAGAAATATGTCCAGATGCACGGGGGTTATATCAGCGTGGACAGCGTAGTTAACCTTGGAAGCACCTTCACCATCCATATCCCGAAGCAGCGACCCGCGGAGGCACCGGAATGAGCCACAAGATCCTTGTCGTGGAAGACGACCAGCCCATCCTCGAGCTGATGGACCTCCTGATCCGCAAGCTCGGCTATGAACCTGTGCTCATCGCAAACGGCATCGAGGCCCTCGAATCGGTGACGGCCGACCACCCCTCGGTCATCCTCCTCGATATCATGATGGCCCCGATCAACGGCTGGGAGTTCCTCGAACGGATCCGGGCGAACCCGCTGACAAAGGAGATCCCGGTCATCATCTTCTCCGCTTCGCCCCAGGTCGAAGAGAAAGTGGCCGAGCTCAACGACCGGCACCTGAGCGTTCTCCAGAAACCGGTGAAGTTCACCGACCTGAAAGCGGGGATCGAACGGGTACTCTCGAAATAAATAACTAAAAAAGCCCTTTTTAGTCCGTCCCGATGCTCCGACGGGAGCCACCCTGTATCTGTGCAAGGAAGACCGAGAGGTTCGTCCCGTTCTCCTGCTCCTGCCACGCAGGGGCCGGGGCATTCGTGAACCGGTATGCCCCTTCCGGCACCACAAACTCGAACCGGGCTCCCTTCCGGTACCTGCCGGTCTCCTTTATACTGATCCGGGTGATCGTCAGGATCTCCCGGGCAAGGAAGAGCCCGAGGCCGGTGTGCCGGCCGAAACCGCGGGCGAAGATCCGGTCCTTGTCCTCGGTCGGGATCCCGCGGCCGTCATCCTCGAAGAAGAGGACGAGGCCCTCCGGCCGCTGCTCGAAGGTTATGTTGATCGACGTGATCCCTTCGCCGTACCGGAAACTGTTGTCGAAGAGGTTGTAGAAGACACGTTCGAGGAGGGGGTCTGCGTAGACCTCCAGGTCGCCGGTGGTGCAGGTGAAGGTGATGGTGTTGACAAACTGGTGGTAGGCACGCATTGCGGTGGCGCAGACGTTCTGCCACTGGGGGGGCCTGATCCCGAGGTCGTCGTACTCCCGGGTGAACTCGATCTGGTTGCGGATCGTGGCGATTGCTTTCTCCTGCTTGGCGAGCATCTCCTTCACATGGGGATCGACATTGTCTTCCCGGAGCAGCTCGTTGTATCCCATAACTGCCGTCAGGTTGTTGAGTACATCGTGCCGGGTGATCCCGATCATGAGGTTGAGCTTCGCATTCGCGATCCGGAGGGACTCGGCGATCTTCTGGAGGCCGGTGAGGTCGCGGACGGAGACGATCATCACCTGGCTCCCCTTCAGCTCGAACGAGTCCGCCGAGATGTCCGCGGGGAACACCGACCCGTTCTTCCTCCGGTGGTTCTGGGTCAGGGAGACGGGGAGCTTGCTGAGGTCTGAGTCTTCGCGGGTGTCGGGACCCGCAATGAGGTCGAGGAGCGACATGCCGAGCATCTCGTCCCGCGTCCAGCCGTACAGCCGGCACGCGGCCTCGTTCAGATCCACGATCACCCGCGTGGCCGGGCTGACCAGGAGGAGGGGGTCGTTCTTGGCGTTGAAGACGTTGCGGTACTTGGACTCGCTCTCCATCAGCTGCACGATCGTTGTCTGGAGAGCGTACTCCATGACCTTCCGGGCTGTCGTGTCCTGGATGACCCCGATCACGCCCGAGATCGCGCTGCCGGCATCGGTGAGGGGGGAGTAGATGACCCTGACCCAGACCTGCTTGGAAGTCATCGGCGTCATGAACGAGAAGTCCGGGGACTCGACCGTCTCACCGCCGAGCGCCCGCTCAAGCAGGAGATCGGCGCCCGCGACGCGGAGCACGGGGAAGAGTTCGCTCGCCCGCTTGCCGAGGACCTTCTGTGCCGGGATCCCGGTCAGGTTCTCCATGAACCGGTTCCAGAGGATATACCGCAGGTTGCGGTCGAAAGCAACGATCCCTTCCCGTGCGTCGGAGATGACACACTTGAGGAAGAGCTCCTGTGCCCTCACCTTCCGCTCGCTCTCGATGAGCTGCGCCTGCGTCCGGGTGAGGTCCTCGTAGTTCCGGAGGAGTTTCTCCTCGGTATCGGTGAGGTGGGCAAACGCGGTGGTCAGCTCGCCCCGGCGCTGCCGGAGCAGGTCCTCGTCGTTCTTCCGCAGCGGGGAAGCCGGTGCCTTTCCGGCACGGGAGGGAGCAGGGGCGGGGACAGCCGCAGGCGATCCTGCAAACGTGACGCCGGTCACCATGCCGGCAGGCGCGGCCGTCTTCACCGGCCGAACCGGTGGCTTTGCAGGGGAGATCCCGATCGACTGGATGGCGGCAGTCACCTTTCCCCTGCCATCGTAGATCCGGGTCGCCCTGCTCTGGATCAGTACCTTTTTGCCCTTTATCTCGGCCTCTTCCAGCCCGCTGGTGTACGTCTCCCCGGTCCGGGTCACGGCGCCGGGGTCGAGGATCTTCGCGATCTCGGGCGGGATCACGACGTGGTCGATGAGCATCGGCCGGGGAGACCCGTAGAACGGCACGGCATAGGCATAGTCCCCCCTGCCCATCATCTCGGGCGCCCCGATCCCCGTGAGTTCCGCCATCGCCTGGTTCCACGCGATGATCCGGCGGCTGCTGTCGATCGCAAAGACCGGAAACGTGGCGGCGTCGGCGGCCCGTGCAAGACCGGCCCATTCTCCCGACCCCGGATAGCCCCCGTTTGCATAGCCGATGATGTTATGGGCGGCGCCCCCGTCGGCACTTATGGGTTCGTCGAGACGGAGGTTTTTGAGGATGTCCCGGATCCGGGCTTCATCGAGCCATCGCATCTCCGGGTCGTCGTCCGGTGTCCCGTCCCCCTCCCCGCTCCGGGACCGCAGGCGTTCATCGTCCGGCAGGATGTAAAACGACGTGTCGGCCGGGTCCTCCGGGCTGCCGGGCCCGGCGGATATCTTCTCCGGCTGCACTGCTACCGGCCCGCCCTGCTCCGGGGGGCTCCCGGCCGGTGGCGCCTGCACCGGCTGGTAGGGAGGGGACCGTGACAGGACGTTCCAGGATCGTGTTTCCATGGCAGCCGGCGCGGGACGCTGGATTTTGAGAGCCTCCGCTCCGGCTCTTTCGTTCGCTGGCCTCTCAAAGATGAGATCCCTGAATTTTTTCCGAAGCTGCATCCGCGGTGTAGTTATTTTTTTTTAAGATCGGAAATATACTTTTTGAAATTTTCCCGGCAGGTTGTTTTGTAATTCTCCCAGAGTTGGCGTTATATTATTTAACCATTGTGTTAAGGATCCCAACGAGGGCACCGCAGCGGGAAAAACCGGGGGACGATGCCTCCGGATCCGGAAGCCCCGTTCCCGGACCGGTCAGAAACCGAATCCCGCCGGCAGGGTCCCCGGGCCCGTCCCGAACCCCTGCATCATCTCCCCGACAGCCGACAGGATTGCAAGGATGACGAGTATCACGACCACGATCACGATACACACCGCGACAACGGCAAACAGGATCAGGTGGGAAGTCGATGCCGGCAGGAAGGGGATCGTGCCGGCATTCATCTTTGCCGCGGTGGCATGGGCATCGTAGATCCCGTAGAGCCAGATGATGAGCCCCGGGACGATGAGGAGAAACAACCCGGCAAGCGTCCCGGCGAAGAATACGACCCCGCGGGCGGTCATGCCGTTGTAGACCTGTCCGAGGCCCGGGATGAACGACGAGCAGAGCGACGCGAGGAACGGGCTCTTCTCCTCGTGCGCACGGCTGAGGGGGATTGCCCCCGGGAACGCCGCGGGGGAGGGTCCCAGGGGCATGCCGCAGTTGTCGCAGAACTTCGACGAATCGCGTGCGACCGGCTTGCCGCATTCCGGGCAGTACTTCATGGATGGATAATGACGGGGCAAAGATGAAATAGGTTATTTCCGGGCCGCCGGACCGACTGTCTGTCCAGCCCCTGCCCGGCCGGTGTTCCTCCTTATGCCTCAATAAACCTATAGAGACATATGAGAGATCTCATGTATATTTCACAAATCTTAAGTATTCCGCCGTACATCCGGTTGCCATGGAATTGTCCGAGCGTGTGGTTCCTTCGCCGTTTCCCGGCGGACCGGCGGATGAGGGCTGCGACCCTGCATTCTCCCGGTATCTCCGGTGGCGCGAACGGAACCTTCCCCGGATAAGGCTCGATTACCGGCGGGGAAGAAATTATCTTCCCGAATAGGAACGCCGGGCGGGACCCTTCATCTGTGGATGCTCCAGAGCAGGCAGGGGCCGGTGCCGTGATCGGGAACGGCGGGTTTTACCGGCGAGGCCGTCGCGGGAAAAACAGGGCCAGGCCAGTTTTTTTAAAAAATTCAGCCGCCATGCCTTTCAACACGTGACGTGAAGGACGGCTGCAAACGGGCGGTGCTCTTTTTCCATGAGCTCCAGGACTCCGGGCGTCGGCAGGACGACGTGCTCGTATTCCCCCAGTACTTCGTTTGCCTCATCCGTGATCGGGAGGTCTCCGTACTGACCGGTACCGATATAGACCACCGGGGGTTTCTCTGCTGCGAGGAAAGAAAGCTCGTGGTCTGCAAGCGGGGTGTGCCCGTACTGATTTTTGAGTTTTTTCGATTTCTTCTTGGACCGCTTTTCCACGGACATGTTACTGTGGATGATGATATCGTGGTCGTACCGGACATGCCCGATCTCCACCCAGCCGAACTTTGTTTTCATAAAGAAACCTGTTTGTATACCGGGACGATTGATTGCGCCACTGTATAAATGCCTGTCGCCGGCACGGGATCACGGCAGTTGAAGGAATTCCCCATGATACTATATTTTTTACTAAACTATAGATTAATTCGTCAAATCTATATAGTTTTAGACACTACATGAAGATCGAAGGACATTCACCAGTATGGTGTCGGGCCTGAATAACAAGAGCAGGTGTTCATATGTGCGGGATTCGCGTTGATCATATACGGGGCATTACCAGGGCCATCCCGGAGTGTGCCGCAGAAGAAGGGAACCCGGCGGAAATTATCCGGGGCGATAAAACCGGCCCGGATGTGCAGGATCACGGACGCGGCCTGTCCGGGAATGAAAACCGGGCCGGAGTTGATGGACACATCCCTGGCGGGGAGCACGAGGAAAACCTCGTTGTCCCGCTGCGGCAGGAACCGGAAACAGGCTGGTGAAAACACATGACAAAGACGATTTCCGTCGCGGAAAGCCTCAGGACCCCGGTATGGAAATACCTTTTCGACGAAGTTTTTTACGCTCTTATCCGTTCGGACGGAAGGATCTATGAGTACTACGATGCATTTGCAAACGGATGGTACCACGATCCATTCGGTCCCGGTACCTTCTTGGGATATTCGGGGGACTCGGAGCGGTTCCGTGAAGTCCCGGGTGAGAAGATCCAGGATATCATCGTGACAATCTCGCGGCTGAGACGATGCTGACCTTCGGGATCCTGGAGCAGGCCACCGGGACGAGGGGTAATCCGGCATGAGTGTCGGGCAGGAGAAGGTCCGGAAGCACTACGATACCATCGCCGGGGAATATGACGGCCGCTACGACTGCAGCCGGGGGCGGAATTACCACACGCACCTGAGCGGTTACGTACTTGCGAAACTCCCGAAAGGCGCCAGGCTCCTCGACATCGGCTGCGGGACCGGGCTTTTTGCCCGCCAGTACATCAGTTCCGGCGGGAGTGCGGTCGGGATCGATATCAGTGAAAACATGGTCGTTCAGGCGCGGCAGCGATGTTCCGGGTGCGACTTCTCGGTCGGTACTGCCGATACGCTCCCGTTCCGCGACGCCTCTTTTGACGCTGTCTCAAGCATCCTCGTCTTCACCTATCTCCGGGACCCGGAGGGCATGCTCTCGGAGGCGTACCGGGTGCTCAGGCCCGGTGGCTCCCTTGCCATCTGCACTCTCGGCAGGAAACTGCTGACCCGGGGAATTCCGGCCCTCTACCAGATCGGCGAGAAGATGCGCCCCTCACATATTGCCATGAAAAATTTCGGCGAGCGCTATTACGATGAGCACGAGATGCGGGCCTTCTTGTCCGGTGCCGGATTTGAGGATATCGGGATGCGGTGGTGTTCGTTTGCCCATATCAGCATGATGGACCCCCTCTTTTCCATCGCCCGGAAGATCGAACCGTTTGTGGAGAGACAGGTCCCCCAGCTCACGTTCAACCTGTGCGCGAGTGCACGGAAGCCGGAGTGATATTCATTACATGCCGGTTGGAGGAACGATCCTGAAGACGCGCACCGGTATCCGCTGACGTGGTTAATATCCGACGGGTTTTTTTTTAAAGATCCCCGCGATTGCTTTGAAGCAATTTCCGGATAGCTGATAACCAATGCAAGGTTACTGAGCAGCTTCTGATCCGTGCAGCCCCTGTGCTGCATTCCGGTCCTTCCACTGCCGGACCTTTTCAATCAGCCCTGTGGGTTTCTCGGCAACAATTCGGACTGTTCCGGGATAGACCCGGCCGGTGGCACCATCGAGCGTTATCGTGTCCCCTTCATACAGAACATGCGAGGGGAAGCTGCACAACCTCAGCACGGGATCAATCTTCATTTCGGCACAACTGACAATGCATACCTTGCCCATCTGGCGTGCGACCACAGCGGCATGGGATGTCCTCGCCCCCCGTGTCGTCAGGATACCGGATGAGACCCCGATCCCGCGTATATCATCCGGTGTCGCGGTCTCCCGCACCAGTATCACGGGAGAATTTTTCGCGTACTCGACTGCATGTTCGCTCGTCAGCGCGATCCTTCCGGAGGCTACTCCCATCGAAGCAGATATACCGGTGGCAAGGGGAAGGTCCGACGTCTCGATATGCTGAATGGTGATTGCATCCGGATCGATTCCCCGGACCAGATCGAGTCCCTCCTCCTCACCAATAACCTTACTGAAGACAAGGTCCGTGGCAATCTTGAGTGCTGCAAGGGGGGCCCTTTTTCCTGACCTGCTCTGGAGGATGAAGAGCTTTCCTTCCTGGACCGTGAACTCGATATCCTGCATGTCACGGTACAGGACCTCCAGTCTCTTTGCCGTGTCGGAAAGTTCCCTTGCTGCGAGAGGGATACGGGCAGCAAATTCCTGCTGGCTCACCACGCCCTGGTCCCCTGAGACGATGTCCTCTCCCTGTGCCCCGAACCTGAAATCGACGACAAGCTCGTCGGCCCCTGTCCATGGGTTCCGGGAGAAGGCGACACCCGCCCCGGAGAGGGGGCCGAGGTTCCCGAAGACCATGGCCTGCACGGTGACACCGGTCCCGCGGGCGCCGGCGACGAGGTGCATGCCCCTGAATGTCTTTGCCCGGGGACTGTCCCATGACCTGAGGATAGCCCCGGTTGCGAGTTCGAGCTGCATAAAAACATCATCCGGTAATCGCGTTCCGTTGGTCCGGGAATACTGCTTCTCATACTGTTCGGCGAGAGACCGTAATGCCGCGAAATCGAGCCCTGCTTCATCGGTAACCTGCAATGGATCCATGACGCCCCGGGCAATTTTCCGGTACGCGGCAGGATCGTGGGAGTAGATGACAGTCCCGAAATTTTCCAGGAACCGCCGGTAGGAGTCCCAGGCAAATTTGGGGTTCCCGGTCTGGCTGACCAGGCCGCGGAGCGTCGTCCGGTTGAGACCGATATCGAGAATCGTCTCCATGACCCCCGGCATGCTGATCGGCGCGCCCGACCGGGCAGAGACGAGGAGCGGCCTGCGCCGGTCACCATACCGGAGGCCGGTCGATCGCTCGATAAACGCAATCCCCTGCCGCAGGAGTTCGGGAACATCCTCAGGTATCACCTGCCCGTTCCGGAAGTATTCCTCGCAGATATCGACCGAGAGTGCAAAGCCCGGAGGGACCGGAATACCCAGAGCCGAGATCCGGGTGAGTACCGCCGCCTTGTTCCCATAATCCTCTGGTGCTGTCTCTGTCCTGATACCGGGGCCGAAATAAACTATCCGCGGGGTTTCGTGTGACATTTCCTTCCTACCTGTTCATGCTCTCGATCATGTTATCCCTGACATGGAAAGCGACCTTGAGGAGGGTGTTGGACGCTTCCTCGAGGGTCCGTGCGATTTCGAGAAACAGCTGGAAATTGCGGAAATCGTTGCACTGCGCAAAGATAACTCTCGTTGTCCTCCGCAGCGACTCGTCGCAGAGCCGCTCGATGGAGAAGATCTCGTCCACGGCAGTCAGGAGATCTTTCATATCTTCCTGCTGGCTGGTACGGTGGAATTCCTGCGCAGCGATCAGGGCTTTGAGAAAACTTCTGCATCCCCTGAGGTCCAGTTCTGCCAGGTTCCTGAGTTCAAGGAAGATATCCCTGGAATTACCGCCCGCGGGGATCAGGGTGATGAAGAATGCTGCCTCCTCGAGATAGTCCGCGACATCGTCAGCAGTCGTGAGCAGTTCGATAAAGAACTGCGGGTTCTGGATTCTCCGGGAGAGGTTCCGCACCCTGTTTACCAGGTCGTCGGCACGGTGCTCCCATTCCTTTGCCCTGGCCGCGTTTTGGAGGGCAATGGAAGGATCACTGCGATCGGATACAGCCCACAGTGAATCGAGGACAATGGATGCGATTTCTATCGAGAAGGACGCGTGTTCTTCGGACAGGTCCATCATTCCCTCGTGAGCGGTCCGGAAATGGCGGAGCAGTTCGGCACGGATCTCGTTCTGGAGGAGGAAACGCGATGTATTGGCCAGGAGCCCTTTCGATGCAGTACGGAGGACAAACCGGAGATACTCCATCGTCTGCTCCCGGCCAAGGATACTATGGAGCGGCTCCCCGTAACGGAGCGGGATGCTGGAGGCGAGTTCGAGGGCTTCGTAGATGAGCCGCTCGCCCCCGAGCTCGAGGAAGGCGACGTGCCCTGTCTCCTCGCTCGCCGCCAGCGTGAGGATCTCGATAGCATCGGTGTTCGGGACAAAGTTCCGGAGCTTCTTTCTCGCCCGGTTCCAGTCGATCAGAAACACAACCCGGGAACCGGTATGGCTGAGAAACTCCTTCGCATCGTCGTCATCAGCTGCGGTATAGGTACCTACGGTCAGATGGTACACCGGGACCTCGAATCTCTTTGCAGGTGTCCGGGAAATGGTGTCGGTCCACCGGACCGCAAACGGCCGGAAGAGGTCCTGGAAGAACTGGAGCCGCTGGAGATGAATATCAGTGTAGGTGATGGTGATCGTCTGGTCGATGACATGTACGACGAGGACATGCGCATCGGTGAGCCCGATATCGTTCTGGATGATTAGCTGTTCCCCGCTCCGGGTCGCGATCGTCCCGAGACCCGGATGGCCGAATTTCAGGGGAGCCGTCCTGTTGACTCCTGCCATGAACGCCCGCACCTTTTCCCGGTCCGGGCCGGTCAGGAGGTACCCGAGTGCACCGTCGATCTCTTCATTTGAGAGGGATGCCTGCAACGAATTCAGGGCCTTATGGAGGGCCATGACCAGCAGGTGCAGGCTGTCGGTCCTGCCGTCACGGTCGCCCCGCGTGATGGTATCGATGAGATGACCGCTTACCGGTTCGTTCTCTTCCACGTGAATGTCTTGTTCGAGCCGGGTGAACCTATCCCCGAAATGTTCCCCGGTATTTTCCTGCGTCCCGAGCGGCGCCATCATCTCCCTGACGGCATCAAGAATACCGTTGATGATCGCACCGGCGGAGGGGATGGCATATCCCCGGTCCCCGTCTTTTATCGTGCTCCCGACAACCGTATCGAGCCCGGGATCAGTAATCCCGACTGATTCCCGTTCCGCCCTGAGGTTCGAATGGTTCTGGTCCGGGTGGTCCGCATGGCTCCGGGCCGTCTGCATGAGGGTAAAATAATACTTGATCCGGTCGTTGGCCCTGAGTGCGGCATTGACTCTGGCCGGGAGGAGAAGGTCTTCTTCGCCAAGTTCATGAATAATATCGGTTTTTTCCCCCATGTACCCACCGCGCCATTCAACAACAGGGATCTATCCGGTTATCCGGTTCGAAGATGCAATAATCGCACTGCGCCTAAAAAGGTTTGCATATCCTGAGACCCCCTTACGGGAGAGCCGGGGTTCTGCCGATTCATGAGATATCTCCGTCTTGGGGCTCACCGGGCAGTGGGCTGAACCTTCAATGTTCCCGTGGATTTCCGATCCGGCACGGACGATGTCGGAGTTATACCAGAAGACCGGAAGAAACCTGTGCGCTGAATGGAGGGGGCAGAGTCCGTTTATATTCCACGAGAGGATTATCATGAAGATCACGTTCCTGCATCACTGAGCAATCCGGGCTAATAACTATAGTGATCGGTTAAAATATTTAGGTCTGCAGCAAAAATATAGATATTGGGCATGCCGCTGCGTGAACGGGTCTTCAATCTCATCTTCGAAACGGAAGAAAGCGGGAGTACCGGTCAGGTCGCCAAAGACACGCCGCCACCCCGGCATGAACATTCATATGAGTCTATAATCCGGAGCCCCCCGAGCTCATTAGCCATCAACTCTCCGCCGGAAGGGAACGCAGATCGTGCCGACAAATCCCCCGTAAGGAAAGCGCTCTTCGCCGCCCCGCTGCGCCGGCCCGTTGATCCTGCCCGCCCCGGTCCTTCACGTACCAATCCCTGCGATCCGGAATTCGCGTGGCTCGACGATGACCGGACCTTCGATCTTATCAGGAAAATTCAGCCCGGCGGTTTGCGTATCGAGACCGGCGACACCCCGGGATCGCAAAAACCATTTCCGGCCCCTGCAACACGCCCGGAATCCGGAGAATGGTCTCATCTTACCTCTGCAGCGGATCGTGTCCATTACCCGGTCTTTGCAATCGATCGGGCCCGGACCGTCATTGCGTGGAATACTGCCATGGAAACGCTGACCGGGATCTCCCGAAAAGACATGATCGGAAAAGGCGGGCATGCGTACGCGATCCCGTTTTTCGGATCCGGGCGCCCGATGCTTGTGGACCGGGCCATTATACCACCGGAGATTGCCAGGATCCTCGAACCGGTTTCTTCCCTCCGGCACGGCGAGGTTTTTGTTGCCGGGCCCCATGAGGCAGAGATCGGTGACCGGACTGTCTTTCTCCGGGAGAGGGCTGCCCGGATCTATGATAAGGAGGGGAGGGTCATTGCCGCAGTAGAATCGGTCGGGGTCACCGGGCCGGGCTGCGCGTCCGGACACCCGCCGGAGCCCGTAGTCTGTCAGGCCGGGGAAGGCCTCTCCCGTGCAATCGGGAAAATGAATGAAATCCAGGACGAGATCCTCCGGAATTATGCCGAGCTGGCGCGTTCCCGTTCACAGGAACTCAATCCGGAAACGGCGCTTTCCGGAGAGACGCTCCTTTCGGACCTGATCGCAAATGCGTGCGAGGGGATTTTCGCCTATGACACCGGGCTCCGCTGTATTCTCTGGAACCGGTTCATGGAAGAACTTACGGGAATTTCTGCCTGTGATGTGCTTGGGAAGCCTGCTGCAGAAACGTTCCCGGTCATCCGGTTTTCCGGCGGTGATAACCTTTCCGGGCGGGCCCTCGCGGGCGAAACCGTCGAGTCGCCCGACATCTCACTCCTCTCACCCAGGACGGGACAGCAGGTCTGGGTGCGGGTCGCCTATTCGCCTCTTATAGATCCCTGGGGCAGGATCTCGGGAGTAATCGGTATCGCCCACGACACGACATCCCGGAAGGTTATGGAGTACGCACTCCAGGCGACTATCGTCCAGCTCACGGAAAGCGAATTGAAGTACCGGAACGTCTTCTATGCAAAGAATGAACCGGTTTTCATTGTGAGCGCCGGATCCCGGACGATCCTCGATCTTAACGATGCGGCAGAACGGCTCTACGGCTGGACGCGGGACGAGATGCTCGGCACGCCGTTTGATAACCTTGCCGCGGGCCTTGAACCGGGCGGACATGCCCCGGACCATAAGCTCCCGGGGTTCCGGACTGAGTGCCACCGGAAAAAGGACGGGACCGTCTTTTCAGTCGACATAGCCTCCTCCCCAGCCGATGTCCGGGGCAAGTCCGTCGAGATCCTGTTTGTCAGGGATACATCCGGAGCCCGGCAATCCGCCGAGTCGCTCCGGTTCGCGATCGAGAGGCTGAACCTGATGATCGGGATTACACGGCACGATGTACTCAATAACCTGACTGTGGTGATGGGGTACAATACCCTCGTCCGGCAATATACCGCCGATTCTCAGGTGCTCGGGATGCTGGACAAACAGGAGAAAGTGCTCGCCTCGCTCCAGAACATGATAGAGTTTACGAAGGAGTACGACACCATCGGTGTCGGTTCACCGGCATGGCAGGAAGTACGGAAAGTCGCATCCATGGCATATGGCAGGTTCATCAACACCGTTGCGTTTTCCTGCCAGACCGGAGGACTTGAGATCTATGCGGACCCGATGTTCGACAAGGTATTGTACAACCTCTTCGATAATGCCTTCCGTTATGGTGACGGGATCTCCCGGATTAGTATCTTCTGCAGGCGCGAGGGTAGCGACCTCGTTCTCGTTTTCGAAGACGATGGGACCGGTATCCCACCGCAGGATAAAGAGCGGATCTTCAACCGCGGGTTTGGAAAGCATACAGGTCTTGGCCTCTTTCTTTCCCGCGAGATCCTCGCGGTTACCCGGATCGGGATATGCGAGACCGGAGAATACCGGAGGGGTGCACGTTTCGAGCTCAGGATCCCGGACGGATCGTTCCGTTTCCCCGGGCCTGGCGGGCCTCCGGAAATTTCCCTGGCAGTCGGCTGCGGGACTGGCAGTCCGGATGTGTCGGTCCGGGAATAACCGGAGGAGCGGGAAAATACATTAGCCAAAGAAACTCCGGTCAGGGAGTATCGGAAGCGAATATCCTGACGTAGAGAGGCGAGCGGATGTAAAGCCGCGACCAAAGGAAAAAAGTTCAGATATACCGCGCCTTCCGCGACAGCCTGCGGGGCGTGTACAGGGGCCGGAACGGCATCCCTTCGGTATCCTTGTGGACGGCAGCGATGAGCGCGTCTGCAGACATCTCTTCCTTGTGCGGCTTGTTGGGCTGCGACTTCTTCCGGACCGTGACCGTCAGCTTCTTGCCGGCCATCTCCTCGTCGCCGACAACCACGACATAGGGGACCCAGTCCATGCCTGCTTCCCGGACCTTCTTTCCCACGCTCTCCTCGCGGTCGTCGAGGTCGCACCGGATCTGTGCCGCATTGATCTTTTCCATGACCTCGGCCGCGAACGCCCCGTGGCGCTCGGCGACCGGCACGACCCGGACCTGTGCCGGTGAGAGCCAGGTCGGGAGCGCCGGGACCGGCTGGGTCGAGATGTTCTCGAGGATGGCGCAGATGACCCGCTCGACGCTGCCCGTGGGCGAGCAGTGGAGGATGGGCGGGTGGACCGGGGTCCCGTCGTCCTTGTGGTACCTGATATTGAACCGGGTCGAGGACTCGACATCGATCTGGACGGTCGGGTTCTCGATCGGGCGCATCTGGCCGTCGATCGCCGCTAGGTCGATCTTCGCTACCCAGTAGTGGACCCGGTCGGAGAGGATCTCGATGAGCATCGGGCAGTCGGACTCGCGGACGATCTTCTTCACCCAGGCCTCGTGCTCTGCGTAGAAGTCCTTCGTGCACCGGAACGCGGCTACGAGTTTTGTCTCGAAGTCCTTCCCGGTCTGCCAGCCCATCCGGAGCTGCTCCTCGAAGCACTTCAGGGCCTCGGGCATGTCGGTGCAGAGCGAGTGCATGTCGGGCATCGTGAACGCCCGGAGGCGTTTTAAGCCGATGACCTCGCCTTTCTGCTCGTGCCGGAAGGAGTACGTGGAGAGCTCGTACATCTTCATCGGGAGGGTGTTGGGGGAGATGTGCATGTCCCGCATGATCGAGAACATCCCGAAGCAGGCGGCGAACCGGAGCATCATGTTCCGGTTGTTGGACTTGAACCGGTACTGCCGCTCGCCGAACTTCTCGGCATGCTCGTAGATCGCCTTGTCGCCGAGGTCGTACATGACCGGAGTCTCGACAGGCGTGCCACCGTACTCGAGGACCAGCCGGAGCACGTAGTCGGAGAGGAGGTCGCGGACGAGCTTGCCCTTCGGCATCCACCGGAGGCAGCCGACGTCGCTCGCCGGCTCGTAGTCCACGAGCTCCTTGCTGCGCATCAGCTCGACATGGGCGGGTTCGCCCCCGACCGGGACCGCGATCCCGAGCTCCTTTTTCACGAGGCATCCGAACGGCGAGTCGTCGGTGAAGTCCTTCCAGTCATGGGTCTTCCCGTCCGGGGTCATCACGAACCAGTCGTGGGTGACTTCCTTCTTCTCTTTTTTGGGAGCGCACTCGTCGCCGGGTACGATCGTCTTACTGAGCTCGGAGAGGGGGTGGCCCTTGCAGGAGATCTTGAAGGACTTGTACCATCCGAACGGCGCACGCTTCACCACAAAGCCTTCAGCGGTGAGCTCCGCCTCGAGCGCCTTTAAGACGGTGACAGCGATCTCGGGCGAAGCGAGATCGCTCGAGAGGTGGGCATACGGGTAGATGACGATATTGTCGACCTTGACCTTGTCGGCCACGTCGTCGATCTCCCTGACTGCCTGCATGACCACGTTCTCGGGGTCTTCCTCGTCGACCGATTCGACAGCGCAGAAGACGGTGAGGGCCTCGGTCTGGTTGTCGGCGAGGACTGCGCCCTCTTCGGCCATCTTCGTCTTTTTCTTCGCCTCGTATTCGATATAATCCGAATGTATCAAAAGAAGCCGCATGAATTCATCTCCGCTTTGGATCCGGTTATCCCTCTACAATGGGTTTTTATAGATATAAATAGTGGGCAACCGTGCCCGCGCCGGCTTCCCCCAAGGGAAATTCACCGGCGGCATCCCGGGCCAGTTCCGGACCGATCCCGTGTCGTGCCGGTAGGGAGCGGGGCGCTATCGGGTGCACGGGTACCGGGGATGGCCATTTCGCCGGTGCCGGAGGTACGTGGGATGAAGGTGTCTCGAACCCTGCTGAACCAGAGAGCATGCCGCCGGAAATGTTCCTTCAGCTGCCCTTCCGGTTTGCGTGGTACCGCGACAACGTGGCCTGCCGCTGGTCGAGGTATTTCGCGTCTTTCTTCCGGTCGTAGGGCGTTGCCGCCCGTTCGGTGGTGTAAAAGACCAGCTGGCCGACCGGCATATTGG
>DATKMN010000140.1:0-17042 GCA_035541835.1 Methanoregula sp. | reverse complement strand
CGTCTCCGGTCCGATGAGATGCACCGGGACATGAAACTGACGCAGCGGGTCGGCCTCCGGGAGTTCCGGCTGACCGTGGCGGTTTGTGTCCCGTCGTTTATCGGCATTGCCATCTGTTCCCAGTTCAGGGGAAATCCCCTGGCCGAGGTGGCCGAGAATGTCCTGGTCATCTTCTGCTGGGTGACCATCTGGCAGCCGTTCCAGTCGCTCGTCTTCGACCGGTGGACCCGGGGCGAGACGGAGAAAGTGTTCCGGAAGATTGCAGAGATGGACATAACGGTGGGGCCGGCGTAATGGCGCCGGGGCACACCGGCAAAAACAGAGTTATCTGCCTTGAGCGCCAACCGGTGACCAGCACGCTTACCATGACACACCCCTGCGATGAACCGGTCACCCAGCTGCACGTGAAGCCGAAGATGACGGTCGGCGAACTCGTCGATGCAATGGGAAAAGCCGGTGCCTACAACGGCGGGGCTCTCTGCCGGGCCGCCGATATCTGTACCGCGATGCTGCGGGACGCTGACACGACTAAATTTTTCGGCCTTGCCGGCGCGATGGTCCCCGCGGGTATGGGAGGGATCGTCTCTGACCTCATCAGGGCCGGCCACATCGACGTCCTCGTCTCGACCGGCGCAAATCTCACCCACGACATCATCGAGGCGATCGGCTGCCGGCACTTCCACGGCAGCGCGTTCTGCAGCGACATCGAGCTCCGGCACGACGAGATCAACCGGATCTACGATGTCTACCTCCCCAACGAGGCTTTCGAGCACTTCGAAGAGTTCATGCAGAAGGTCTTCGGCGAACTCGAACCGGGAAGCAGGATCTCCATCGCCGCACTCCTTGCCCATATCGGCTCGAAGACGAAATCCGGGATCCTCCACACTGCTGCGAGGAAAAAGGTCCCGGTCTACTGCCCTGCCGTGCAGGACTCGATGATCGGCCTCCAGTACTGGCTCTTCTCGCAGACGAACGATGTCACGGTCGATGCCTTCGCCGATATGCCGGCCCTGATGGACCGGTGTTTCACGGCAAAGAAGGCCGGCGCGCTGCTGGTCGGCGGCGGGGTCCCGAAGAACTTCATCCTCCAGAGCATGCTCATGACCCCCAACGGCTTCGATTACGCGGTCCAGCTGACCGGTGACCGGCCGGACCTCGGCGGCCTCTCGGGGGCGACGCTCGACGAGGCCCGTTCGTGGGGAAAGATCACGGAGGAGGCGCAGGCGGTTACGGTGTACGGCGATGCGACGATCACGCTCCCGGTGCTCGTTGCCGCGGTGATGGAGCGGATGGACCATGCCTGAACTCATCCTCGCGCTGGACGTCACTGACCGGGAAGCCGCGATCCGGATCGCCCGCGAGTGCGCCCCGCACATCGACGCGATCAAGATCGGGTACCCGCTCGTGCTCGCGGCGGGACTCCCGATCGCCCGGGATCTCAGGGCGGCGGGGCTCCCCCTCATCGCCGACTTCAAGGTCGCCGATATCCCGAACACCAACAAGCTCATCGCCGACCAGGTGTTCGCGGCCGGGTTCTCCGCGATCATCTGCCACGGGTTTTGCGGGCGCGACTCGGTGCAGGCCTGCGTCGATTCCTCGCTCGCGCATGGCGGGGAATGCTATGTCGTTGCCGAGATGAGCCACCCGGGAGCAGAAGATTTCTTCATCGGTTGTACCGGGGAACATATCGCGAAGCTCGCGGTCGAATGCGGTGCGGACGGGATCATCGCACCTGCCACGCGCCCGTTCCGGGTGAAGGTCCTCCGGAGTATCGTGGGCACAAAGAAGATCCTCTCACCGGGGATTGGCGCGCAGGGCGGGGATGCGGATGCGATCGCGCAGATGGTCGACGGCTTGATCGTCGGAAGGGCAATTTACGAGGCAAAAGAGCCGGGCAGAGCTGCATCGGGATATGCCCGGTTCCGGGGCGCGGGGAAATAGGTGGCTGGAGGGGCCGCGGGTTTTCCGGCCGTTCCGGGAAGTTTCCGGGGGTTCCGGCAGGATTTCCTATGTAAGGTTTGTGGATGAGCCCGATCAGAAAACCCCTGTTTTGTGGATTTGGAATGATATTTTCTGGCTTTTTTCGAAAATACTTTGTCCTTGAGCCCAAATCACCCTGTACGCTTTTGTCCGTACCGCAATCGCAAATTCAATTCATGTGCGCGTCTAAAAGTTTATTAGTCAGTCGTTCTATCTAGTTAGTATGGACTGGACGGCAGAACAACAAATCCTCGCGAAAAAATACCGGAAAATAGAAGATATCCCCAAAAGCGAGCGGAAATACAAGTGCCACACCTGCCACCACATCGTTACCGAGAGCCCCTGCCCGGGATGCGGCGAGACGCACCTCGAGATCATGTGCCCGCTCGACCACTGCCACTGCAGCCACGAGATCATCTCGGGGATCGAGTACTGCCCGCTCTGCGGGAAGCCCGTCTGCCCTGATTGCGGGTCGCACGATGTGGTCCAGGTGAGCAGGGTCACCGGTTACCTGCAGGACGTCTCCGGCTGGAATGCCGGCAAACAGCAGGAACTCAAGGACCGGACCCGCTATTCGGTCGCATGAGATATTATACCGATTCTTCCACTCTTTTTGTCAGCGGATCGTTCCGCGCTGCAAGCACCGGTCCTCTCGGCGGGATCCGCCCGGTCCCGGCGCTCCTGAACCACACCGTCCCTGAAGGGGACCACCCCGGGCCTGAAAAAGAACTCGAGTTTGCCGCGGCTGCCGCAGGCATCGGCTCCGGTTTTCTCGGCCTTACAACCCGTGTTCCGGTGGGGGACTTCTGTGTGCTCCAGTACGATTTCATCACCGTCTTTGTCAGTGCCGATGTGCCACCCGGGCCGGATACCGGCCCCGGCGCCGGCGGGATCAATATTCTTGTCTGCAGCAGGGAAGGGATGACCGATGCGGCGCTCCTCGGGACGGTCCTCGTCTCTGCCGAAGCAAAGGCCGAGGCGCTTCTTGCCGCCGGATGCGGGACCTCGGGGATGCCGGCCGATGCCGTCATAGCTGCCTGCGAGGGCGAGGTCCGGCACACTTCGGCAGGGCGCCTCACGGAAGCTGGGCTGCGGGTCAGGGAGGCGGTGCTGCACGGCGTGCCCGCTGCGATCCGGCGGCATGAAGACCCTGCCCGGAAAGACCGGCCGGCATTTTTCGTCTTCAGCAGGATAGGAGGCGGACACTGGGCAGAATGGTCGCCGGAGAACTGCCCGTACTTTCCATGCCACTTCCCCGGCCAGAGGTGCGACTTCTGCTACTGCCCGTTCTACCCGTGCGGGGACGAGACCCTCGGCCAGTGGGCAGAGAGCCCCGGGAAGGGCAGGGTATGGAACTGCGCCCGCTGCACGCTCCTTCACGAGCCGGAAGTCGCGGATTACTTAAAGGGGCATCCGGGCGCCTCGCTTCCCGAACTTGTCCGCAGAAAAAAAATGCAAAAAAATGCCGTGATGTAAAAGAAGAGAATGTCCCGCTTTCCGTCATCCACCGGGGATGCAGGTGGGAGTTACTTCTCGTTTATACCCAGCGCCTTGAGGAGCTCGGGCAGGGGGATGCCGTGAGCCTCTGCGGCCTGGCGGATGGTCTCGCCCCGTGCGATCGCACAGCCGACGCAGCCCATGCCGAACTTGAAGAGCGCTTCGGTCGCCTCGGGCTTTGCCTTGAGGAGGTCGTAGATTGTACTGTCAGCGTTGATTTCAGCCATACCACACCTATACTCACTGCTGTCTCATAAACCTGACCATCGGTGCAGGAGTGAGCCATGCGAGCATTCCGACACTTTCACAACCCGCGGCACCCAATATATCATCCGGCAAAAATCGGATTTTAAGATGGAGATGTATGACATGGATTTTTCCGAAGCAGCAGAAAGAATCTCCCGAAAGTTCTCGAAGGCCGGCCAGCCGGCCGATGCAAAGAAGATCGAGGCAAAACTGAAGCGGCTCGTGAGCGAGTTCGGCGTCCAGCCTTCCGAGGCAGAGCGGAGCGTGACCAACGAGCTCGCAAAGGAGTTCAACCTCCCGGCCATGGGGTCCGGCGGCGGGACCGCGAAAGGCGGCAGCGGCGGGACAGAACAGAAGAAGATCGCAGATATGGTCCCCGGGGAATGGGTGACGCTCGAGGGCAAGGTCGTCTCGGTCTCAGCACCGGCTTCACCCTCGATTGCCCAGAGCGGCATCATCGCCGATGACTCAGGTGCGATTCGGTTCGTGGCCTGGGCAAAGGCGAACGCGCCGGCCATGAAGGTGGATTCCTGGTACCGGATCGAGTCGGCGGTCGTTGACGAGTACAAAGGGGTCGCGAGCCTGAAGATCCATTCCGGGACAACGATAAAAGAGATCGATGCGGAAGACCGGGTGCTCAGCCCGGCAACCGTCCCGATCCGGGACCTGCACATCGGCGTGGGCAGCATCCGCGCAAAGGTAGTCCAGGAGTGGGACGCCTCCCACGAGCGGATGCTCCAGTCCGGCCTGCTCGGCGATGAGACCGGAACGATCAAGTTCGTGATCTGGAAGGAGCCGGGGAAAGAGATGCTCGTGCCGGGCGCGGTGTACCTGATCTTTTACGCGCAGGTCGACGAGTTCAACGGCAGGCTCTCCCTCAACCTCAATTCGGCACTCCTCATGCAGGAAGAGGGCGACATCCCCGTCAGCGGGGGAGAATCCGCGTTCCGCGGGGCAATCGTCCACATCGCCCCGGGCTCGGGGATCATCAAGCGCTGCCCGGTCGAGGGCTGCAACCGCGCCCTCTCCCGGCAGAACTACTGCCCGGTACACGAGATCCAGCCGAATTTCCGGTACGACCTCCGTATCAAGGGGTGGCTGGATGACGGGGAGAAGACCCATAACATCCTCCTCCAGCGCGATGCGGTGGAAGCGCTTACCGCAATGACGCTCGACCAGGCAAAGGAGATCGCGGAGAACAACCCGCTCGGGATGGACGAAGTATTCCTGCAGATGCGGGACGCTGTCCTGGGGCGGTACATTCTCTGCCGGGGCCGCGAGATCGAGAACCGGCTGCTCGTAAATACCTGCGAGAAAGTCCCGTTCGACAGCAGCGAGCACACGGCGCTCCTGAACCGGGCCGGAAGCGGGGGTGCATCATGAGCGCAAACCCCCGGGACGCGGGCATGGGAGCGGGGCGCAGGGAAGGTGCGTTCGAGCGCGAACCGGCACGCCGGGTCTTTGCCGCCGAGCTCCGCGAGTGCAGGTACCAGTTCAAGGACGGCGAAGACGAGAAGAGCCCGACGTTCGTCCTTCTCCCTACCGGCGAGCGGAGCAACCGGATCTTTTTAGTGGGGACGCTTACCGAGAAGACAAGGCAGGGCGAGCAGAATATCTTCTACCGCGGCCGGGTCGTGGACCCGACCGGTACGTTCTTCATCATGGCGGGGAGCTACCAGCCAGAGGCCATGCAGCAGCTGGCGAAGATCGAGACCCCGGCATTCGTTGCGGTGATCGGAAAGCCGAACCTGTACCAGAAACCGGACGGCTCGGTCCTCGTCTCGGTCCGGGTCGAGTCGATCACGGTGGTGGACAAGGACACCCGCGATCTCTGGACGCTCGATGCCGCTGCCCGGACGCTCGACCGGGTCGACGCGTTCCTCAGGGGCGGCTCGCCGGATATCGCGAAGGCAAAAGAGCAGTATCCGTCCATCGATCCCGCGGTATTCCGGAAGACGGCATACGATGCCCTGGCGCAGATCCGGATCTGAACTTTTTTAAAAAGGGAACCGGCTGGCGGTAACAGCCGTAAAAAAAAGACTGCCCGGGATTATTTCCGGTTCTTCTTATCCTGCTCCCACCGCTCGAGCACTTCGGGCCCTTCGACAAATTCGAACCCGTGCTTCTTTCCGTACCGCTTCGCGTCTTCTTTCGAGAGCGCGTACCCGGACTCATCGTCCAGCATCTCGCAGATGGTCACCGAGGGCGTGATCCCGGCCATCCCGGCCATCGCAATCGAGAGCTCGGTCTGGCCCTTCCGGACATCGAGAAGGCCGTCTGCCGCCCGGAGGAGGGCCATGTGCCCCGGGGTCCGGAAGGTCTCGTGGAAGTTCACGCCGCCCCCGTTGAGCGCTTTTTTCACCTGGTCTGCGATAGCGTTGACGGTCATCGCCCGGTCCCGGTCGGTGATGCCGGTAAAGGTGTTCCGGTGGTTCACCCAGAGAGAGAACGACGAGTGGTTCTTCCGGTCGTAGGGAATATCGCCCTCGCGCTCGGCCACCGCAATGGCGCGGAGCGCGTCGCTTGCGAACGGGAGGCCGAGGCGCTGGGCGGCTACCGGGTGGACGGCCGTGCAGATCAGCCCACCCCCGTCCTTGCGCATACGGACGATATCTTTCGGCGTTACCGCGTCCGACCGGATCGCAAAGTCCGTCTCGCGTTCCCGGTCGTCGAAATCGTAGAGAAGGATAAACTTCCCGTCCCGGAGCGCCGCGAGCGCGTCGTCGATCACACGTCCACCTCGACATTGACGCTGTCGTTGTCCTCGACCCCGAGCTTCCGGCGCAGCGCCATCGGTGCGATCACTTCGATCAGATCGTCGGGATAGTGCGTCCTTCCCGGCACGACAATCCCGCACCGGATCGTGCCTATCCGGCAGGCGATGCAGCGGGCATCGCCGAAGGTCCGGCCATCGGTCGAGAAACCCCGGATACGCGTCCAGTCGAGCGCGTCGATCTTCTTCCGGACCGTGAGGCTCGACGGGGCAAGCCGGATATTGAACGTGCCCGGGTAGGGTTCGAAGCCGAGTGCCGCGCTGAACTGCTCCCGGTACGGCCCGAGGCTCATGTAATATTTCCCTTCGCCGATCCCGCTCACCACGGATCCGCTCAGGAGGTATGCCTTATCCCCCTCGGAAAAGATCCGGGAGTATTCCTGGTGTTCCCGCCGGAGAAGGTCCTCGCCTGCCCGCGTGACCGTTACGTGCTGGCCGTCGGCTGCCATCGCCCGCGTGATGAACCCGGCGGACTCAAGACCCTTGAGCCTCCGGGAAGCGGTCTGCTGGCTGATCGCCAGCATCTCGCCCATGCTCTGGGTGGAGACGAAGACCGGCCCGCTGCACCCGCCCCGCAGCGCAATCGCCTTGAGGCACTGGAGATCCTCCGGTGGTATCATGCTTATCAAAATTGGGATGCTTCTTATTTATGAGTTGCCCTCCGGGAACACCTGTCGCCGGTGTTTCGTTCACTGTCGAATGCATGTTCGTTAATTATTTAACCGCCCGGGTTGTTGTTATTGAGCATGAAATCCGGTAAGCGGAACCAGCTCGCCGAGAAGATGGCGGGCGAGATTACGCTGTCGGACTCACCGGGGCACGCGCTGAAGAAATGGCGCGTCAATTTCGAGATTGCGCCGGGCGTCCTTTCGGACCGCCTCGCGGTCTCGCCTTCCGTGATCAGCGATTACGAGAGCGGGAGAAGGAAAAGCCCCGGGACCGCCGTTGTCGGAAAGATCGTGGATACCATCCTTGCGATCGATGAAGAGAACGGCGGCAGACACATCCAGAAATTTTCATCCATGCTCTTTTCCGGCATCGACGACGAAGTGATCTATGATCTTCACGAGTACGAGAAACCGGTCCCGCTGCGGGATTTTACCGGCGCGATCGGGTGCACGCTGCTCTGCGGGTCACTGGACCAGTCGATCTTCGGTTATACGGTCGTGAACAGCCTCAACGCGATCATGCAGCTCTCTTCCGATGAATTCAACCGCATCTACGGCTGGAGCACGGAGCGGGCGCTGGTCTTCACGAACGTATCGACCGGGAAATCGCCGATGGTCGCGATCAGGGTCACCCCTTTCAAGCCACGGTGCGTGGTTCTCCAGGGGATTGAGGCGTCCGAAGTCCATCCCATCGTGGAGAAGATGGCGGAGCGGGACCGGATAACGGTCCTGTGCACCGGCATGGATGTCGACGCAATTGTCAGCACACTGAGGGAGAAAGAATGGTAGGCATCATTTCCTACGGGACGTACATACCGAAATACCGGATCAAGGTTGAAGAGATTGCCCGGGTCTGGGGCGGGAACGCCGCAGATATCAAGGGAGGTCTTGGAGTATTTGAGAAATCGGTCCCCGACCTTGACGAAGACGCCGCAACGTTTGCGGTCGAGGCCGCACGGAACGCGCTTGCAAGGCGGGCGGTGAACCCGGCAGAGATCGGGGCGGTCTATGTGGGGAGCGAGTCGCACCCGTACGCGGTGAAGCCGACCGCCTGCACCGTGGGAGAAGCGATAGGCGCCACGCCGTGCATGACCGCAGCGGATTACGAATTTGCCTGCAAGGCGGGAACCGCCGCGATCCAGACCTGTATGGGCCTTGTAAAGAGCGGCATGGTAAAGTACGGCGTCGCCATCGGCTCCGATGTATCGCAGGGTGCGCCGGGCGACGCGCTCGAGTACACCGCTGCTGCCGGCGCAGCTGCCTACATCATCGGGAACGACGACCCGGTTGCAACGATCGACCACACCTGCTCGTTCACCTCGGACACCCCGGACTTCTGGCGGCGCGAGGGGCAGGACTACCCCCGCCATGGCGGCAGGTTCACGGGAGAGCCGGGATATTTCAAGCACGTGGAGGGCGCGAGCAGGCTGCTCCTTGAGCAGACCGGAAAGACGCCAAAGGACTTCGATTACGCGGTCTTCCACCAGCCGAACGCGAAGTTCCCGCAGAAGGCGGCAAAGACGCTCGGGTTTACCGCGGAACAGATCAAGCCCGGTCTCGTCGTGCCGCGCCTGGGAAACACGTACTCGGGGGCTTCGCCGATCGGTCTTGCGGCAACGCTCGATATCGCAAAACCCGGCGACCGGATCTTTGTCTGTTCGTTCGGGTCCGGGGCCGGGAGCGATGCGTTCGATATCACGGTGACCGATGCAATAACGTCGGGCACATTCCGGCGCGACGCGGCACCCGGTGTCGAGAAGCAGCTCAAAGATCCGATCTATCTCGACTATGCACGATATGCGAAACACAAGGGCAAACTGGTGATGCAGTCATGAGGGACGTTGCGGTGATTGGGGTCGGCTGTACCACCTTTGGCGAGAAGTGGGAGGCCTCGTTCCGCGATCTCTTTGTCGAGGCGGGGGCAAAGGCGCTCGAGGACGCGCAGCTCTCGGGCGAGAAGATCGACGCGATGTATGTCGGCAACATGAGTGCCGGCCGGTTCATCGAGCAGGAGCACATCGGCGCGCTCATCGCGGACTACGCAGGGATGGCGACCCGCCATATTCCGGCGACCCGGGTCGAAGCGGCGTGCGCATCGGGCGGCCTCGCCTTCCGGCAGGCCGTGATCGCGGTGGCGAGCGGTATGGAGGACATCGTTGTCGCTGCAGGTGTCGAGAAGATGACGGACGTCGAACCGGGCGCAAGTACGGATGCACTCACCGGTGCGGCCGACCGCGAGTGGGAAGGGTTCGTGGGCGCCACGTTCCCCGGCCTCTACGCGATGATCGCACAGGACTACATGCACCGGTATCCCCTTACCAGGGAGCAGCTCGCGCAGGTCGCGGTCAAGAACCATTACAACGGTGCCCGGAACCCGATCGCACAGTTCCCGCAGGAGATAACCCTCGAGACGGTGATGAAATCGACGATGGTTGCCGAGCCTCTCCGGCTCTTCGACTGCTCTCCGATTACCGACGGCGCGGCCGCCGTGATCGTGGCGCCGCTCGACCGGGCACGGGAGTTTACGGACACCCCGATCCGGGTCCTGGCGACGGCACAGGCAAGCGACACCATCGCCCTCCATGACCGGAGGGATATATCGACCCTCGACGCGACCGTCGCGGCAGGCCAGCGTGCGTTTGCAATGGCAAAACTCGCGCACAGGGACATCGACATGGTCGAGGTGCACGACTGCTTCTCGATTGCCGAGATCTGTGCGATAGAAGACCTCGGCTTCTGCAAAAAGGGGACCGCGGGCAAACTGACTGCGGACGGGGAGACTGCGCTTGGCGGGAAGATCCCGGTCAACACGAGCGGCGGGCTCAAGGCCTGCGGCCACCCGGTCGGCGCGACCGGCATCAAGCAGGTGTACGAGATCGTCCAGCAGCTCCGCGGCGAGGCCGGGAAACGGCAGGTCGACAACGCGAGGATCGGGATGACCCATAATGTCGGCGGGACCGGTGCGACGGTCGCTGTCCATATCCTCGGGAGGATTTAAGATGACCGTAGCACGCTTCTGGAGAAAGATCCCCCAGAGGTACAACCTTATCGGCACGAAGTGCGAGACCTGCGGGCGGCATTTCTTCCCGCCCCGGACGTTCTGCCCGGACTGCCGCAGGAACGGGAAGATCGTGGACCACAAGTTCGCAGGCCTCGGCACGGTCGTGACATACACGATCATCCAGACAGCCCCTGACCAGTTTGCTTCAGCAGGGCCGTATGTCCTCGGGATCATAAAACTGGACGAGGGGCCGCAGATGACCACCCAGATCATCGCAGACCCGAAAGCCGTGAAGATCGGCATGCGGGTGAAAAGCACGTTCCGCCGGATCGCCACTGACGGCGAGAGCGGCATCATCCACTATGGCACGAAGTTTGTGCCGGTGGAATAGCTTTTTTTCCGGTCCCTCCGGAATTCAGGAACGGGCGCGGGAAAATGTCCCGTGCGTATACGGGATCAATTCTGGCTGGATCTTTTCGAACGCTGGAAAGGAAACTCAAAAGATCCGCGTGCCGGAAAAAATTCTTTGCGGAAAATGCCGGGAAATCTTTCCGGAAAAATTGTTTTGCACAGAATGTACCGATGCATGAATTTTTTTTCTCCGGGTAAAACGGTACGCCCGGCACCTTCGGCAGATCATTCCGGGGTTTCACCGGGAACGACACAATCCGGGAAGCAGATGATCGAAAACAAAAAACGCACCCGGGAAGATCCTTTTCCGTAATTTCCCGCCATCTCCGGGACAAGTGATGCCGGATGACCGCCACGCTTCCGAAGGTCCACGGGTGTATCTCCTCCCAGTTTCGGGTTTTCCCCGGGGCATGCGACCCCCATCAGGGTGTGAAAAACAAGTCCCCGTAAATTGCTCCGATTGGCAAACGGACGAAAATCTGAAGACCCGAAAGATCTGCCCCAATTCTCCACGGGAAATACTGCCAACGCCCGACAAAATTCCTTTTTAAAATCGATATTTTCAAAAAATAACGGATTTAATCAGGATTAGACCGGCCAATTTAGCGGGCCGCTACCGGAATTTTTCCCCCGGGCGGGACTATCCTGAACCCGGGGGGAGATCTGCCACGTATGGTGCCTCTGTGGCCCGAAAAAAGCTGGATCTGGAAAGCGGGGTTTAAAACGAGTATTTTCGGGAACGGGACGATATACGGGGTTTTTCAATCAGGGATGGCTATCCGGGCCCGGCAGGGACGGGATGCAATCCGTAAAACCGGGACCGCCCCTCCCGGCGGGCCTGAAGTTTTCCGGAAAATTTTTATTCGTTTTTCATGGTGAGAATATCGTATACAGCGTGCCACTGCGCGGGGGAGTACGACCTCACGACCCTCTCAGCAACAACCACCCCGCCCAGCTCCCGGATCCGGGCCGCGTGCTCAGATTCTTCCGAGACCAGCGAATAAAAGTGGATCATTCCCCCGGACCTGCACAGCGAGAACGCGCTCTCCAGGAATCCCGTTCCGGAGAGCGGCAGGTTCATCACGACCCGGTCAAACTTTCGGGGGAAGAAGAGCGGGAGGTGACGGGCGTCGGCAAGTGCCGGGAGGACGTTTCTGCTCCGGTTTTTCCCGATATTTTCGATCATCAGCCCGACTGCCATCGGGTTGAGGTCTGCGGCAACGACAAGCCGTGCCTTCGCTGCAAGGGTGATCGCAAAGGGCCCGACACCTGCAAACATATCGAGGACCGTCTCTCCCTTGCCCACCTGGGCGAGGATCCTCTGCCGTTCAGAAGAGAGCCGGGCTGAGAAGTACGCCCGGGACAGGTCCACGATAAACCGGTGCCCGTGCTCGACAACTTCCGTGCGCGTTGTCGGTTTTCCCGCGAGGACTTCGAACTCACGGGTCCGGTACTCGCCTTTCACCTCCCCGTTCGCGACTACCACCGTTTGCAGCGACGGCCGTGAAGCGAGGACTGCCCGGGCACCGGGGAGATCGCGCTCCTGCATGATCGCGATCCCTCCGACCAGCTCGTGCCGGGGGAGATCGGGCCGCGCGGGGTTCGGTTCGAAGCTGCACCGCACTGCGCCCTCGCGCGGCGCGGTCACCGGGAAGAGGAGCATGGCACCCTCGCGGCTGACCTTCAGGGTCGTATCGAGGGCCCCTTCGCAAAGGAGGGCCTGCCTCACCTTCTCCCCTTCCCCTGCCGGGACTTTCACGCACCACTGCTCCGCCATCAGCCGACCACCGGTATCATAAATTTATACGCAGTACCCTTATTCATGGCTGATGATGCGGGACAGCGCGGGGGCACGGGCCGCGCTGCGGGGCCCGGTCACGATACCGGGAAGGACGAGATGATCTTTTCGAAGCTGCGGGACGGGACCCTGAAGATCTATGAGCTGGAGAAGGAACTCGGTCCCCTCGATGCAATCCGGGTGCGCCGGGAGTTTATCGCGCAGGAGTCGGGGACACCGCTTGAAAATATCGGCATCTTCTCCATCGATGTTGACCGGGTCGTGAAGCGGAACTGCGAGAACATGATCGGCGCCATCCAGGTACCGCTCGGGGTTGCCGGCCCGGTCCTGGTCAACGGGGAATATGCGCGGGGGAGCTTCTGGCTCCCGCTCGCAACGACCGAAGGTGCCCTCGTGGCTTCGGTCAACCGCGGGTGCAGTGCCATCACCCGGGCCGGCGGGGCCGAGGTACGCATCTTTCACGACGGCATGACCCGGGCCCCCGCGTTTGCGGCACGGAGCGTCTCCCATGCAAAGGAAATTGCCGACTGGGTCGCCGGCCATGAAGGCGAGCTCCGCGCGGCCGCGGAGAAGACGACTTCTCACGGGAAACTCACCGGGATAACTACCTACATCGCCGGCACGGGAGTCTATGTCCGGCTGGAGTTCGACACCAAGGACGCAATGGGCATGAACATGGTCACCATCGCAAGCGCAAAAGTGGCGGACCTCATCGCGGAAGGCACGGGTGCCCGGCTCATAGCGCTCTCCGGCAATATGTGCACCGACAAGAAACCCGCGGCGATAAATTCCATCATGGGACGGGGAAGGAGCACGGTGGCCGGCGTCGCGCTCTCCCACGAGCAGATCGCAACGATCTTAAAAACCGATGCAAAGACCCTTGCCGAAGTGAATTACCGGAAAAACCTCGTCGGGTCCGCCCGGGCGGGCTCCATGGGGTTCAATGCCCACGCGGCCAATGTGGTCGCTGCGATGTTCATCGCCTGCGGCCAGGACGCTGCGCACGCAATCGACGGGGCAACCTGCATAACCACGATCGATCCGACCGACTCGGGGGTCTATGTCGCCGTCACGCTCCCCTCGCTGCCGGTCGGGACGGTAGGGGGCGGGACCGGCGTGGACACCCAGCAGGAATGCCTCAGGATGCTCGGCGTCGCGGGAAGCGGGGATCCCCCCGGCGCAAACGCAAAGAAACTCGCCGAGATCATCGCGACCGGAGTTCTCGCGGGTGAACTCTCCCTCATCGGTGCGCTCTCGGCACAGCACCTCGCCCGGGCCCACCAGCAGCTCGGCCGCGGCTAGAACCGGAACCATTTCATCATCAGGATAGCGTCCTCGCCGTTTGCGTAGTACCGGTCGACAACGATCATCTCCCGGTACCGCAACCGGCGGTAAAACTGCTGCGCTGCTGTATTGGAGACCCTGACTTCGAGCTGCACCGCGGTCGCGAGATCGATGGCGAACTGCTGCTCGAGCCGGTTCACGAGGAGCCGGCCGATCCCCCTGCCGCGGAACCGGGTGCTCACCGCGAGGTTGCAGATATGGCCATAGATATTCTCTCCCGTGTCTTCGGGTGCCCCGAAGATGAAACCCGCTACCGCTCCATCGCAGATCGCGACAAAGAACGTTGCCGGGTAGAACCCGAGTGCTTCCCTGAGGATTTCCGCGTCCCAGGGATCGGAGAAAGACTCTTTCTCGATTGTTTCTATCGCACCGAGATCTGCGGAGCTTGCCCGCCGGATCCGGGGGAGCGGGAAGGTGGTGGAGTCGTGCGAGCGGATCATCGGGGTTTCTCCTGCTCTTTTGCCCGGGCTATCCCATAAAGATTTTTACGCTAACCGAAAGGTCTGCCACTGCCTGATCGCCTGAGGAGAGGCGAATCTGCAGCCTGCGCCGGGTTCCGCAACAGGGAATGCTGTCTGTTCCTGTCGCTCAGATGCGTGTTCCGGGCCGGTATCTGACGGGACTGGTGCCATTGTCTCTGGCTATTATATGGTATCACACCCAACCATTGAGGCAGTCAGGTGTCCCCGAGGCTGTCGGGGACAGGTGCAGTCGATGGTGAGGATCTATCGTTTTGCCGGCGTTCGCCCGGCTCCGGGCGAGGCTCAGGGGATCGCGGCGGTCCCGTATGACGTGGTGACCGCAGACGAAGCGCGCGAGATTATCGGGCGGAACAAAAAGAGTTTTCTCCGCGTGAGCCGGTCCGACGCAGAGCTTCCCGATATCGATCCCCATGACGCCCGGGTCTACCACCGTGCAGGCGAGAACTTTTTTTCCCTTCTTGCCAATGGACAGATGATCGAAGATCCCGCTCCGGGGATGTACCTCTACCGGGTCCGGCAGGACGGCGAGACGTTCATCGGGCTCTGCTGCTGCCTCGACGTGGACGATTACCGTACGAACAGGATACGGCGGCACGAGCAGACACGGTACGACAAGGAAGAGGACCGGACCCGGCATATCGAGGCGACAAAGGCGCACAACGGGCCGGTGGTCCTCCTCTACCGCGATGAGCACTCGGAGATCTTCCCGGTGGTCGAATCGCTCGCCCGCACATCGGTGGGCCCGGACGCCGAAGTCGTATCGGAACAGGGGGCGGTCCACCAGATCTTCCGGATCGCCGACCCTTCCGACCTCTCACTTCTCGAAAAACTCTTTTCTGCCGTCCCCGCACTTTATATCGCCGACGGCCACCACCGGGCAAAGGCTGCGGTGAACGTAGCAGACCGCCGTGCAGCGGCAGGAATGCCGGTCGATCCCGAGGTCACGCGGTTCATGGGAGTCGTGTTCGCCCATAACCGGGTGAAGATCCACGGGTACAGCAGGCTCCTGACCGATCTGGGCGGGTTCACACCCGACTCGTTTCTGGACCGGCTGAGGGAATCGTTCAGGGTCGAAGAGTACGGCGGTGTCGATGGCAGCAGCTACAATATCGCGCCGAAAATAGACAACCCGGAAAAATTCCATATTGTGCACATGTACCTCCGCAAAAAATGGTACGAGTGCACGCTTTCGGCCGATCCCTGTGCCTCGTCGCTCGATGCCCTCGACGTTGAGGTGCTGCAGCATAACGTGCTCGGACCGCTCTTCCGGATCAGCGATCCGCGGGGGGACTCCCGGCTCCAGTACCTCGGCGGGGCCCGGCCGGTCGCGGACCTGGAAAAACTGGTTGACAACGGCGACTATGCAGTCGCGTTTGCCATGCAGCCGGTCAGGGTCGGGACTGTGCTCGCAATCGCCGACGCCGGGGGGGTCATGCCGCCGAAGTCGACATGGTTCGAGCCCAAGCTCCTGAGCGGGCTCGTCGTCCATACCTTTCCATAAAAAACACCAGACTTTATTCTCATTTGCGTCAACCGGGTATGGTATGATTACCATCGCACTCCCGAAAGGAAGCCTTGAGGCCCAGACCCTCCAGCTCTTCAAGGAAGCGGACCTGGAGGTCAGGCGCACCGACCGGGACTACAACCCCCGCATCAATGACGACCGGATCGGAAAAGTGAAGATCCTCCGCCCGCAGGAGATCCCGACATACGTCGACAAGGGTTACTTCGATCTCGGGATATCCGGCCTCGACTGGGTTCACGAGACCGGATCGGACGTGGTGGAGGTCGCCGACCTCTCCTACAGCAAGACCGGGGAGGGGAACGTAAAGATCGTCGTGGCGGTCCACCGCGACGAACCGGTAGATGATGTCCGCCATATCCGTCCCGGCAGCCGGGTGACCACGGAGTACCCGGAACTGACGAAGAAATTTTTTGAGGGACTCGGGGTCCCGGTTCAGATGTTCCACTCGTACGGGGCATCGGAGGCAAAAGTCCCTGACCTTATGGACGTGGTTGTCGACCTGACCGAGACCGGGACAACCTTACGGAAGAACGGGCTCAAGATCATCGGGCAGATTATGGAGTCGCACACGGTCATCATCGCGAACAGGGCGAGCTGGGCGGACCCGCAGAAGCGCCGGGAGATCGAAGAGATCAAGACCCTCCTCTTTGGTGTTATCGAGGCACGGCACAAGGTCCTCCTCACCATGAACGTCCCGACCGGATCGATGGAGAAGATCGTCGCGGCGTTACCGGCGATGAAGACCCCGACCGTGAGCCGGCTCCACGGGATTGACTACTACAGTATCCAGACCGTGGTGCCCAAGAATACCGTGAACCGTCTTATCCCGCAGCTCAAGGCCTGCGGCGCCGAAGATATCCTCGAGATCCCGATCGCGAAGATCGTCCCATGAAGATCGGGGACCGGTTTCAACACATCTTCTTTGTTTATCGCTCGACCTGATCCGACATTTCCGGTAAGCGAGACCCGGTTCTCTTCCTTTCCATTTCTAAGGTTTTTGCGTTAAAATTCTGAACCGGTTTAAGAAGAATAAAATTGCGGTAACCTGTGAAACGGTATTTTAACCGCGAATCAAACCGGATATGAATGGCATGAAAACCAATAAAGGAATAAAAAAAGGCGGGGAAATTTATTCAAGTTTGATATAATGTTTCCCTGCATCGCCCGGTTTCAGGATTTCGAGTATTTCGGTATTCGAAGGGTTTGCATCGTAAACCGATCCCTTTACCATTACATCAACCCGGTCGCCCGGCGGGAACATTGTTTCGTCGCTGGCATCGATCGTCAGGTATTCCTGTTTCTGGTTCAGCGGCCCTG
>DATKMN010000139.1:0-18645 GCA_035541835.1 Methanoregula sp. | reverse complement strand
CATGGTGCCCCGGTATGTCCGATCCCCCGGGGGGGACGAATGCTGCCACATGCTCGGTGTTCAGGACGTTCCTGAGCGCTTTTTCTTCCTCGGGGGAAACGCCGGCCTTAAGGATCCTCAGAACCTTCTTTGCGGCATCGTTGGGCTCGAACTGCCCGGGCACCAGTTCCACAAAGGCCTTCACCCTCCCCCGGATCGCGGCCGGAGGACCGCCGATGACCGCAGCATGGGGTTCAAGCATGAGGCCGATCCCGACCGAGAGGGGCACGTTGCGGTACCAGGTCCGCTCGCCCCGGACGATGAAGGAGCCGCGGGAGACAAACTCGCCCGTCTCCGGAGTCTTGCTCACCTGCGACGGGTGCGCAGAAAAAACGTCTGCGGACCCGAGACCGCTCCGCCATGCCCCGGAATACGATGCCGCGAACCGGGTAACTTCGTCCATATGCTCCGTTTTTCCCTTGACGATCACCACGCTTGCCCCGTGGACATCGGCATGGAGGAAGAGGTCCCCGCCGGCCATGTACTTCTTCACCAGTTCCTCGTTCTGCGACGCATCGCGTCCCCCGAGAACGACAACGCCATCGCTCGTGACGAACCACCGGAACCGGTGGTACCAGAGCTTCTTCATCGGGACGATCTCCCGCCGGAGCTCCTTCTTTTTCGCGACAGGTTTTTTCATCGCTGCGAGGGCGCCTTCCTTCTTCTTCCGGAACTTCTTGATGATATCGTAGTACCTGCCGGCGTTCTGCTCCACGCCGTCATGGACATGGATCCGTACGATGTTCCCGATATCGACATCGACGGCAGCATCCTCCGGGTGGAATGCGACGATCTTCCGTGCTTCCGGCGACGACATTCCCCGGAGGTGCCGCTCCATTTCCTGCCAGGAGAGCTGCCTGCTCGCGGTATCGAGCGACTCGATGAGTTTTCCAACGAACTGGTAATTTTCGTAAATGGTGTTGACCAGTTCCTGGTTCTTCGCGATCTGTTCGTCAAACCGCTTGATGGCGGCCTGCTGGTGCTTCAGGATCCGTTCTTCCCGGCTCAGTTTCGGTCCTGCCGCCTTTTTCTCCGTCTCTTTCTTTGTCAGCGGGTAAAAGGCCTCGAGAGCGGAGGAGAAGTCGGGAAAATGCTTCAGCCCTCCGGCTCCGGAGAGATCGACCGGCTCGCAGTGCTTATCCGAGACCACCGGTGACCGTTCGCAGAGGACCTTATGGAAAAGCCCGCTGATCACCTGCCAGATACCTGAGGCATCGGCGTCTTTTGCGGGAAGGGATTTGTCAATGCCGGCCTGCCTGCAGACGTACTCGGCATACGAGCCGCCGAGCATCGCCCCCATTGCAAGGGAACGGACCAGGTCCCGGGAATCGTTTGCCAGCATACTGCGGAGGGCGTCTTCGGACCCGGTCGGATCGCAGGGGGCGAGCTGGTACAGGACGCCGGGAATGATGTCCCGGTCCTTGAACCGGTGGTGGCGGAGCGGCTTGACGATGGTGTAGTGTTCATCGGCAAGGATCACATTTCCCTCGTCAAAGAGTTCGATGATGAGCCGGTACAGCTGGTTTCCCTTGCCGATATCGAAGATGATGATCCGCTCGAGGCCGTGCTGGCGGACGGCGAGGACCTTTCCTCCCGCGAGGTGTTTCCGGAGGAACATTGCGAACTGGGGCGGGTTCTTTGGCGGTTCGGGCAGGGAAGAGATAAGGTGGGCCCTCCGCCCTGACTCGATGAGAAAGAGGTACCGTGCCTTCTCTTCGCCATTGAGCCGGATCCCGAGCGTCCGTGAGTCGAACTGGTAGACCTTGTCGATCCAGAGCGGGAGCTTCTCCGCAAGCTCGGACACGACCGCTTTTGTGTCAATCCCGCTCATTCCCTGCTCGGACGCCATGGATTATACCAACTTACATATGGCTTGCGCACTAAAAAATAAGACTACTGGTGGAGCGGGATGAGCGAAGGGGCCCTCGAAGAAAAGCCGGTTGTCACGAAAAAGGTGAAGACCCGGGAGGACAAGCAGGCGGATCATATTAACCGGATCAAGCGGACGCTCTCCGCGTGCCTCATCGGGATCGGGGCCGGAATCCTCTCCTATATTTCCGGGGGGATTCCCAATACTGCGGGCCTCCAGGGCAACGGCCTGCTGGCCTTCATGATCATGCTTGCCGGCATTGTCATCCAGCGTCACATCTTCCTCCTCCTCCGCATGGACACCGAAAAACTCGGGGCCAAGGACTGGCTGTACCAGGGGTTCATGACATTCGCGTTCTGGTACATGTCCTGGACGATCCTCCTGACCTGGTTCGTGACTACTATCCCTGCCTGAAAACGGGCCACCTGATCCACCATGAGAATAGCCATCGTCCACAAGGATCGGTGCCACGCCCGGAAATGCGGTACCGAATGCATCATCTACTGCCCCCGTGTACGGACCGGTGACGAGACCGTCATGATCGGCGAAGAGGGCAAAGCGGTTATCTCCGAAGAGCTCTGCGTGGGCTGTGGCATCTGCATCAAGAAGTGCCCGTTCGATGCCATCGACATCGTGAGCCTTCCCGAGGAGCTGGAGCACCCGACCCACCGGTACGGGAAGAACGGGTTTGCACTGTATGGCCTCCCGATTCCCGTCGAGGGCAAGGTGACCGGCATCCTCGGCGCAAACGGCATTGGGAAGAGCACCGCGGTAAAGATCCTCTCCGGGCAGCTCCGGCCGAACCTCGGGAACTTCGATACCGAAGTCGCGTGGGAGGAGATCCTCCGGCAGTACACCGGCACCGAGCTCTTCGATTATCTCCAGACCGTATCGAAAAAGAGCATGAAGATCGCGACCAAGCCGCAGTACATCGATTATATCCCGAAGGTATTCTCGGGGACTGCCGGGGAGCTACTCAGGAAAACGGATGAGCGCGGGGCGCTGGCGTCCCTGCTGCCGGTGCTCAAGCTCGAAGCGGTCCGGTCGCACGACATCACCACCCTGAGCGGGGGGGAGCTCCAGCGGGTCGCGATCGCGGCCTGCCTCGCGCGGGATGCCGACCTCTATTTCTTCGACGAGATCACGCCGTTCCTCGACATTTACCAGCGGATTGCTGCGGCAAAGCTGATCCGGGAACTCGCGGCCCGGCGCCCGGTGGTTATCGTTGAGCACGACCTGGCCATTCTCGACATGCTCGCCGATACCGTCCACGTGGGCTACGGCAAGCCGGCGGTCTTCGGTATCATCACCCGGCCAAAAGGGGTACGGGTAGGCATCAACCAGTACCTCGAGGGGTTCCTCGCGGAAGAGAACGTACGGTTCCGCAGTACCGCCGTCGTGTTCGAGAAGCGGGCACATGAGAAAGGCTCGTCACGCGAGGACCTTTTTTCGATACCAGCCATGACAAAGGAGTACGAGACCTTCCGGCTCACCGTCACCGGCGGTACGATCCGGGCCGGCGAAGTCCTCGGCATCGTGGGGGCAAACGGTATGGGGAAGAGCACGTTTGCAAAACTCCTCGCGGGCGTCGAGAAACCGACCACCGGAAGCATGGAGAGCTCGCTGAAGATCTCGTACAAACCCCAGTACATCAAGGGTGAGACCTCCGACAGCGTGGAGATGTTCCTCCGGGGCATCACGACGAAATTCGATTCCTCGTTCTACCAGCATGAGATTGTCGAGTCCCTTATGCTCCAGCCCATCCTCCAGTCGCCGGTCGATACGCTGAGCGGCGGGGAACTCCAGCGGGTCGCGATCGCATCGTGCCTCTCCCAGGAGGCCGATCTCTACATCCTCGACGAGCCGAGCGCGCACCTCGACGTCGAGCAACGCGTCAATGTCACCCGCGTCATCAAGCACCATGCCGAAGGCAGGCAGGCGAGCATCATGGTTATCGACCACGACATCTACCTTATCGATATGATCAGCGAGCGTATCCTTGTCTTCGAAGGTTCACCGGGAGTCTCCGGCACCGCGGCCGGCCCGTTCGTCATGCGTGACGGCATGAACCGGTTCCTGCAGGAACTCGAGGTGACATTCCGCAGGGACCAGAGCGGCCGGCCGCGGATAAACAAGCCCGATTCGTTCCTCGACCGGGAACAGAAGTCACGGGGCGAGTTTTACTACTACACTGCCGAAGAAACCTGAAAAAACCAGTCCTCTATAGTTTTAATAATTCCGCAAACAACGTTCTCCTGTATGCAGGGAGAGAAGCTGTCGGACGCAATCCAGTACGAGAAGCTGGCCCTCCTCATAAAAGATTTTTTCGGGTATATCGACCGGAACACCGCGAAAGTGGATGCGAACCTCCCGGTCTTCTACGGGTACGTGGTCTCGGCACTGGACCAGTCCTTCCCGGACATTTCGGATGAAAAGTACGACCGGTTTCTCGACAGTATTACGTTCAGGGTCCTTTACACGAGTAAAAATGCCGGCGATCCAGAATACGTGCGCAGGGTAATGACAAGCGCGGCACGGCTCAGGAAGAACCGCGATAACGATCCCGGTCTCGGTATTGCCGCCGGCCTCTCACTCCTCCGGACCGGGGACTACACCCATGCGCTCGGGTTTCTGAAAAACCACTGGTCGGTGGACGCGAAGATCGGGATGGCAGTTGCGTGGTGTCACTACCAGCTCTCCCTTCGCGAAGACAACGCCGATCAACAATCGCCGGTACGGCGTCCCGGTGAGAAGGAGCTCCTCGCACGGGAAACGATGCTGGCGCTCGCCGGGGCACACCCTCCGGTCAACCCCGCCAGTCTCCCCGAGATCGAAGATCCTTCCTTCCTGGAAACGATCTTCTGGGAGATGATCTTCAACGGGCTTGAATGGTTCCCGAGCGAGCAGTGGTTCGTCGAAGAGGGGCTCAGGAATGCAGGGCTCACGCACAACCAGGCCATGCGGAAACGCCTCCTCGATATCGGAGCGGCGCGGTTCTATACCGACAAAAACGTGCTCCGGGAACTCTATGCGTACCGGCTGGAGAACCGGGATGCATCCGGCGCGGCGGCGATGGTCAGCCAGCTGCTCCAGCAGTTCCCGGATGACCCGGAGCCGGTTTTCCTTGGCCTGCGGCTCTCACTCCTGACGACGAGGAAGATCACGTACCACAGTTTCCGGAAGCTTGCCACGACCCGCGGGATTTCCGACGAGTCCCTCGCGCTCTTCGACATCTCCTTCGATCTCCTCATGCAGCAGAAGCCCGAGGCTCTCGCCCGGATCGATGAGTTCGGGACTGATTTTCCAGACCTCCGCTACTACGCGACAACCCTCCGCTATCTTGCCCACGATTTTTTTTCCGGGGATGAAGTCCGCATCAGGCGGGCGAAGAAAACACTGCTCGATTCGGTGGAACAGTACTGCAATGAAGAGATAAGACGCCGGGACCTTCCGCCGGTTCCAGCGAAGATATCGCCGGGTGACCGGGCATCACCGGAACATTAGATCCGTGCAGGAGTGGTGACCAGGCAGATATTCTGCTCATGGTCAACTAAAAGTCTGACGTATCCCCTTACGTATCTTATCCGGCCTTTCCGGTTATTTTCCCCAGGACCGCGTTTATCGCCCGCACGACAGGGTCGATGATGGAGGAGACGAGGTCCTGAGCCGAGGCCGGTGAACCCGGTTCCTCGCTGATGGTTGCTGAAACGGGCGCCGTCATTTCCGGAGTCACCGTTACCGGAGCGGTCGTCGGAATCTGCCTGGTCGTTGCGAGTTCGACCGGGATCAGCGGACCGGTCGAAGCCGTCTCCTGGTAGTATCCCACATAGTCCTGCGTGCCGAACCAGACCCGGTTCTCCGCATCGATGAAGATGCTTTTTACAATCGGTGACGGCCCGATCCCTTCAAAACTGGAGATATGGGTGTACACCGACTTGTCTTCCCAGATGAATATCCCGTTATCGGTCGCGATATAGAGCTTCCCGTCCGGGCCCGCTGCCAGGTCGTTGATGTTCAGGGGAGCAAACGAGAGATCAGCCGAGGTCAGCGCGGTCTCAAAACCTCGACTGACCGAATAGTGGACAACGGCCGTCTTGTTGAAAAAATATGCCCCGCCAAGCGGATCCCTCCGGACCTGGCTGAGCGGATTGAACGTGTCTTCCCCGGAACTGAGCCGTTCGAACCGGACCGGATCGGCCTGCGAACGGACGATCCATTCGCCTTCGTTATAGGTCGAGATGATGAGCGCATTACTTGCCGTGTCCAGTACCATACCGGTAGCAGTGAAGAACCCGGGTCCGTTGTCCGTCAGAGGCTGGAACCAGCTCCAGTTCCCGTCCCGGTACCGGTGCACCCCGGCATTACCGGTGGCGATCCACATAGCGTCGTCCCAGCGTTTCAGGACAGTGACGCGCGGGTCCTTGAGGAGCTGCTGGTCCCTCACCGTGAGGTACGTCTTTCCGTTGAAGATCTGGAGTCCCCCCGGGTACCCGATCCAGAGGTTCTGCCGGGAATCGAATTCGATCGCGGTGATATAGTCGTCAAGAAGACCTTCGGAGAAATTTTCCCGGTGGATGTGGAGCGTATTCCATGTCCCGTTGTAGGTCGTGAGGCCGAAACTGGTGCCGAAGATCACATCCCCGCGGGGACCGTTTATCAGCTCGTTGATCTGGGCCGAGTGGATCGATCCTTCCGAAGGAATAAAAAAACGGGTCGTGTAGGAAGCTGCGCTTCCCTGGGCGGGCATGGTCGAATTTCCGGCGGCAGCAGACTGGGACGCAAGCGGGGCCGCGGATACGCCGGCAGCGAGGAACAGGAGGCAGAAGAAGAACAGGGTATCAGAGATCCTTCGTTGTACCATCGGCTCTCCGGATAGAGAATTTTCCGTTGCTCTCGGGAAGGAAGGTAACCGACCGGCCGACCTTCCCCCCGACATCCTCGGCAACCAGTTTGATCTGGGTTTCGGCGAGCAGCTCCTTCACTTTCCGGGTATTCCGTTCGCCGATATTCAGGTTCGCGCCGAAATATTCGAACATGCACGATCCCCCGGCTATTTTTGCGACCAGGTTCTTTTTACGGCACCCGGTCGCAAGGAGCTCGTCGATGATAAGAGGGATCGCCGTATCCGCATATTTGCCGGGCCGGTCTTTCCTGCCGGAGCTCTCCGGGAGCATGATGTGCACCATCGCCCCCTTTCTCAGCCCCTCGTCGTAGATGACCAGACCGATGCAGGAACCAAGGCCGATGGTCATCATAGGGAACGAACCCACCCGGTATTCCCCGATACCGATCATGGCTGTCTGTTCGTTATAGACGCGGGGTTCAGGCATGGTGTTCCGTTTGCGGGATCAGGCACTGACCATCTGTTCGAGGAGTGCCAGGATTTTTTTAAGGGTCTTGGTCTCGGGCAGCATGATGATGTCGCTGTCGATCTTGTGCTCTTCGCAGGTAAGTTCGGTGGAGAAGAGGAGCACCTCGTCGATCTCCTCACCCATCTGGGCGATCAGGGTTTCCATAGCCGCGTGGGCCATGTCGATGCTGAGGGCGGGCGGTGACGGGAGCATGATGAACCCGAGCAACTCGGCAGTGGCATCGAGGAACGCGGAGATCATGATGTTCCCGACCTCGATGAGCGCACTCTCATCCATCTCATTCATCGGCCGGTCCATATCGGTGAGGCCGAGCATCGTGTTGGTGAGCCGCTTTGCCGATTCCCGGGTGATATAGAATATGATATATCCCCCGTGCTCGATCTCGCCCTGCAGCTCGAAAGCCACCATTGCGGCCGATTCCTCGCCCATGACCGTGCTGAGCTGGGAGATATCGACACTCTTTATTCCCGGAACACTCATTTCAACGGCGCTGCCGAGCATCTGGGATAACGTGGTGGCGGCATGGGCGGCACCAATATTGCCCAGTTCCTGGATCGCATCTGCCTGGACTTTTGACAGTTTCATGATCTTCTCCTACACGAGGGTATTTACATCGAGCACCGGCACGACGTCGCCGTCACCGAGGATGGTGACTCCGCTGATCCCGCGGGTGTTTCCTATGAGGCTGCTCAACGGTTTTACGACTACTTCCTGCTTCCCCTCGACTATATCGACCGGGATACTGCATTTCCGCTTCTGGTACTGGACCACGATCAGGATGTCGCTTGTTTCGGACATGCCGACCATGTCGTCCAGCCAGAAGATCTGGATGACCTCGTCTCTGAGCAGGATCGTCTCGCTCCTGCCGATCCGGTGGGTCGCGTCCTTCCGGAAGGAAGCCACCTCAACAATGGAACTGATCGGGATCGCGAGGCGGCGGCCGTTGATCCGGACGATCATGACATCGACGATGGCCATGGTCGGGGGGAGGAGGAGCTCGAACCTGCTCCCCTTGCCGGCCGTTGTCTCGATCCGGATCGTCCCTTTCAGGGACTCGATCGATCGCCGGACAACATCGAGACCCACTCCTCTCCCGCTGATATCGGTGATCTTGTCTGCGGTAGAGAAGCCCGGCAGGAAGAGCAGCTCGATCGCCTGGTCGGTAGTGAGGGCATCGGCCGCTTCCTTTGAGACGAGTCCCTTCTCCACCGCTTTGTTCTTTACCTTCTCCACGTTGATGCCTGCGCCGTCATCGATGAGCTCGATGATGACATTGTCCCGGTCCCGGTGCGCACTGAGGCGGACGAGCCCCTTGCGGGGCTTGCCGTTCTCTTCCCGGACTTCCGGTCTCTCGATCCCGTGGTTGACGGCATTCCGGATGAGGTGGAGCAAGGGATCGTTCAGGCCATCCATGACACTGCGGTCGAGCTCTGTCTCCCCGCCCTCCATCACGAACTCCACTTCCTTCCCGTCATACTGGGCCACATCCCGCACCACCCGCGGGAGCCGGTTGAAGATGTGGTTGAGCGGGATCATCCGGATGTTCATCATGAGGTTCTGGAGCTCAGAAACGGAGCGTTCGACCATCCCGATAGCCTCGTCCATTTCCTTGATCTTCTGGCGTTCCGCGATCTGCTTGAGCCGCCCCCGGTTGATGACAAGGTCTTCGACCAGGTTCATGATGTGGTCGAGCTGGGTAATGTCGACCCGGAGGTGTTTGACTTCCCGGCTCTTGTCGGCAGCGGACGCCTGCGAACGGTCGCCGGTTTCCGGGGCTGCTTTCGCGGGCGAAGATTCCTCTGCCGGCTCTTCCTCGATGAGTTCGGCAACCGCAGCGTCATGAATCTCAACGTTCTGGATCTCCGAACCGGCCGCTGCTGTCCGGAGGGCTTCCTCGCCGGCATCGCTCGCTATCCGTACTTCGAGGATGCCATCGAATTTCCCCTCGTCGACGAGTTCCTTGGTCGGTATTGTGAAGACGATCGAACCGAGCCCTTCGAGGTTATTCAGTGCGATGAGGGCACGGACGTCTTTCATCGCGGATTCCGGTGCAACGGTGATCGTAAGGTCATAGACCGGACGCGTGTCGCCCGGGGCCGGGACAGCCGCGGGCTTCTTCCGGCCTGTGGACTTTTTAGGGGCTGCTGCCGGTGCAGGCGCAACGGCTCCCGCGTTACCCCCGCCGCCCTCGGTTTCGAGCCAGTTCCGGAGGGTACCGACCAATTCGTCGGGGTTGAGGGTTGAACTGTCACCGCCGGCTTCGACCTCGTCGAGCATCTGCTCGATCATATCCGAGCAGGTTAAAAGGAGGTTCGCAAGCGCCGGATCCACGACCGCGACACCGCTCCGGATCAGCTGGAAGACATCCTCCATCGTGTGGCAGAGGTGCTCGAGGTTCATGAACCCCATCGACGCGGAAGCTCCTTTCAGGGTGTGGATAGATCGGAAGATCTCCCCTATTGCCTCCGGATCCGAACCTTTCTCTATTATCAGGAGGTTCTTGACCAGGTTCTCATGATTGTCCCGTGATTCCGCTACGAAAAGCCCACGGTAGGCATCCATTTCAGACACAGGGTTCCTCCATCTTCAGCACTACTTTTGCAAGTTCCCGGCCCATCCGGTCGAGCGGGAATGTCGCGTCGGCGGCCTTGTGGGAGATGACGGATCGCGCCATCCCGTACACAAGGCAGTCTTTCTCATCGCAGACAAAATTTTTCCCTCCCGCCTCGCGGATTGCCGCCGCCCCTTCCCCGGCGTCATTTCCCATTCCGCTCAGGACGGCTGTGACCGCGTTCCTGCCAAAGACCTGCGCAGCGGACGAGAAAGTTTTGTCAACGGCCGGCCGGACACCGTGGACCGGCGGAGCGGTGGTGTGCACGAGTTTCCCGGACACGCAACCCTTGTCCGAGAGATGCCGGGTAACGATCGTATGCACGCCAGCCCGGGAAAGGAGGATCCTGCCGGTCTCTATGACGTCCCCGTTCTCGGACTCCCGGACCGGCATTTTTGAGATGCGGTTGAACCGGGCAGCAAGTGCCCCGGTAAACCCGACCGGCATATGCTGGGTAACCACGACACCTGCAGGCAGGTCCGCGGGAATGTCGGCGAGGAGCCGGTCCAGCATCTGCGGCCCGCCGGCGGATGACCCGATCAGGATCACGCGGCTTGCAGGCGTTCCCGCACCTTCAGGGACAGGGACAGCCTTCTGTCCGGGCTGTACTATTGCCCGGGGCAGTGTCATGAGGTGCTTGAGTTTCATGACCAGTTCGTCGCCGATCTCCCGGACATGGGGAAGGTCTGCCGGCTTGAGCATGAAGTCGTCGGCTCCGAGATCGATGGCGCGGTGGGTCATCTCCGCGTCCTTTGCAGTCAGGGAACTGAGCATCAGGATGCGTGGGCGGTCTTTGAGACGGCCAATCTTCTCAAGTACCTCGATCCCCGACATGCGGGGCATCTCGATGTCGAGCGTGATGATGTCGGGGGTAAGCGCTTCGATCTTTTTGAGCGCGTCGACACCGTCGATGGCGGTGCCTACGACTTCGAGAGACGGATCTTTCGCAACCATATCCCTGATTACCGTACGCATGAATACGGAATCATCAACTACCAGCACCTTCGTCATAAGATCAGGTGGAGAGGACGTTTGTGACTTCCTCGAGGACTTTCGGCGCCTGGAACGGCTTGACGATATATCCGCGGGCACCGGACTTTATCGCGAGCTTCACCATCTGCTCCTGTCCGACGGCCGTGCACATGATGACCCGGGCTGCCGGGTCGAGCGCCCGGATAGCCTTTAAAGATTCGATCCCGTTCATCTTGGGCATCACCACGTCCATGGTGACCAGGTCCGGCTTCAGTTCCTTGTATTTTGCGACCGCCTCTTCACCGTCTCCTGCCTCACCGACGATAGTATGCCCTCCGGAGAAGAGAATGTTTTTGAGGAGCGTCCTCATGAACAGCGTGTCATCCACGATCAGAATCTTTCCCATTGACGATCATTTTAAATGTGGTAGATGATCGCATATAGAGGTATGGGAAAATGCAGACGGTGATCAGCCGGTCTGCGATTTTGTTGCATCCGTGATGTACCGGACACCTTTGGTAGTGAGCTGGACTTCACGCCGGATGATGACGACCTCGGCGAGGCCCAGACTGAGAATCTTGTCGTAGATCTGGTCAAGCTGCTTGTGCGGGATATTCAGCATGTTCTCGATCGCATGGGAGTCCATGCCGGAGTAGACGAGCATCGCCACCTGCTGGTCGATGCCGTCGAGCTCGGTGCCCTTCATGTCCATACTCTTGGTCGTGTCCTTGAGGTAATTGAAGAGGACCTGCAGGGTGGAGAGGGGGCAGAGGACCATGCTCGAGACGACCTCACCGGATTCGAGATGGTCGATCCGTATGACATCCGTGGGTTTGGCCTGCACGTCGCGCTTGGTCAGTTCGATCGCGGCTACATCGGCGACCGGGACGCAGACCTGTTTTGCCGCCCCGACAAACCAGATCCCGGTCCGGACCACGACAACGCTCCCCTTCTCCCACTGCGCATCCTTGATGAGAACCCCGCCGCGGATCGCAGGCGACATAAAATACGCCATCAGCCGGTAGGCGTTGCAGGAGCCGAGGATCCACCTTTTCAGGATAACGAGGACTTTTTCCACCGACAGGATCCGGAACACGGTCTCGGTGTCGGTCTTTACGGTGACGATGAGGACGTTTTTCTTCTCGGCAAGGTCTGCTACGTTCTTGAAAAGTATCTCCTTACCAACCGGGGCCGGGATGACGATCCGGTCTTCGCTGACACCGAGTTTTGTGACGATCCACTCGCCGTTGTGCTCTACTTTTGCCGGGACTTCCTTCATCTGTTCATCCGATTTTTGTTCTTCTTACGATTGTTCCCTGGAGAGAAAACGGTCAACCCAATTGCCTGCCGGATATATTGGCAATACGGATTTATCTTATTTACCCGGGCGGGGCCCGGGGGCCTTCGTTTTCTTCGGGATGGCGTTGATCCGTTCATACAACCCGGACAGTTCGTGCTCGATCTCCCCGGCCGGCGCTTTGAAATCCTTGAGCTCGCGGAGGAGACTTATGTCCTTCTCCTTCTTGGTGTGCTTGACATCGGAAGCGATCGAGCTGAGCAGATCCTCGTCTGTGCCGCCACCGCCGGCAAATGCCGCCATGTCCGCATGAGTGGAGATAGCATCGCCCTCGCCCTCACCCGGGGCATCGGAGGGGATCCAGTCAGTCATATTCATTTCCTTGACTGCAGGGTTCGCGGCAGCGGCCGGGGAGGCTTCCGCCGCCGGAGAGGCGGATGCTGCGTCAGCACCCGGGGCGGCAGGGGCCTGCGCCCCGTCGTCTTCGAGGCTGACCCCGTCAAGATCGACTCCCTCGAGATCGTCGAGCTCCCCGAAGTCCTGGTCGATGGTATCCCCGCCTTCGAGTCCGCTGAACTCCTCAAGGCCGGGAGTGGCGTTTTCCTTGAGGATCTCGTCGGCTTCCGAAGAGAATTCCATGGCAGGAAGGGGGATCCCGGGGTCTCCGACCATTGACCCCGATGCACCTTCCGGGGCGGCCGGCCCGGGTGCGGGGGTCCCCGGTGCGGGTGTGTCCGCGTCATCGAGCCCGTCAAGGAGTCCCGGGTCGAATTCATCGCCCGAGAGGGAGAGGAACGGGTCGTCGTCAGCAGGCGTTGCCAGTGCGCTCCCGCCGGGACCTCCGGGCGGTGCGGCGGCCGGCTTTGCAACATTGCCGGCCGTAGAGAGGGGAGAGGCTGTGACTTTTTCGTTTACCGTCTTGTCAAGGAGCTTGTTGATGTCCTCGACTTTGCTGCCACGCTGCTGGCGCTCTTTGAGGACTGACCCCAGGGAACTGATCGATGAGACAAATGTCCTGAGGTGTGCGGTAAATCCGGGACTTTTTTCCGGTTCCCCCGCAGTGCCGGCCTTTACCGGGGGAGTCGCTTTCTGTACGCTTTTCTGTGCCGGTGCGGACGGGGAGGAGGGTGCAGAGGGCGACTTTTCGAAAAATTTCACCTCGTCAAGACGCCTGAGGACCGAAATCTTCCTGAGGTTCTCCGGCTTTATGCTCCCCACGACCCCGCGGATATCGGCAGCAGTGATTGCGCCGAGGGCGACCAGGAGCCCGAACCCTGCGAGCACGACGATGGGGATCATGAGGGTGAGGGGAATGTCGAAGAGGATCAGTACCGATCCTACGGTGACGATGACTGCAAACAGCACGATCCTGCGCTGGTTCTCATTCAGTGGCTTCATGTTCTGCTGCACCCCCTCGTTTCCTAGCCCGCACCCGATGACGCCATGTTCGCCAGTCCTTCGGGGCTGAAGAACATGCCCACGAAAATCGGCGCTATGATGAGCACGAGTCCGGTCAATATACAGAATATTGCCGTGTAGAAGTAATACATGTACCGGTCGCCCCCGCCAACGATCCGCGCTGCAATGATGTTTGACGCGGTGATGATGATAAGGATGTACACCACGAACGTCCCCATCTCCTTCTCGGGAAAGTTGGTGAAGAGGGAAAGGCCCCCGAGTGCGCTGCTCGCGGATACCCCCCCTCCCATCATCGATGAAGACGAAGATGCTGCGGTGGCTGCGCTTTCGTTGGCAAACTTGGCCATCATGGATGAGACCGATCCGGTCAGGACGACCATGATCCGGTAGAGTACGACAAAGATGCCTATCATGGCAATATGCATCGGGACGAGGAGCACGATGAAGCTCTTCGCGTGCATATCCTTCTTCTCCCTCAAAAGGACCTGTTCGAGCATGGAAGAGCCGACCACGGTACCGATTGGTTCGGGGGGTCCTCCGAGAGTTACCGTGTCAAGATAGATGTTGAGGTACTTGTAGATCAGGTTGCTCCCCGATTCCCCGATGAACTTGTCCCAGACCTGCTTGTCGTCGAGACCAAGGTTCATCTTGGAATATACGCTGTTGATGAGCGGTTCGAGCGCGGTGAGCGATTTCCGGTCGATCGAGCCGAGGGCATAGACCGCGGTCGTTCCCTGCCCCCCCATGACCGCCCCGAAACTCCGGATGAATGTCGAAAAGTCGCTGTCCCGGATCGTAATATTGCTGTCGTCGATGAACCCGATGATGCCCAGCGGCGCCATGAGGATCCCGACCAGCATGAAGATGAGACCGGCGGATATTCCCAGAAGCGTAAGTATGATGACAGAAGCAATGGCCAGGGGGATGATCACCCGTTCCATCGCGTGGATGGTCTGCTGCTCCTTCGATGTTTTCGTTCGCAGGCCATGGGATTTCGGGTCGTCGGGAACCGACTGGTACATGAGCACGTTCCCGAAGACGCAGATGACGAGGATGATCCCGTACGCCATGTTGAGCGTGCCCTGGAGGCCGTTTGGCGAGTAAATCGCGATCGAGATCATGATCGTGACTGCGATGACCGTGCCGGAAAGGAGCATTGCGATATAGGCATCGCCCCACTTCTTGAGCATCTCCAGCCCCTGCTCGATCTGGCTCCGGTATACACTCCTCACCGTAGAGAGCTCGTTTTTCAGGAAATCATCGTCCGGCACACCGGACTCGATGGCATTTGCGTACCGGTTCAGTACGCTCTGGAGGATCCTGTTGTTCGTCCGTTCTGCCACAATACCGAGGGCTTCTGAGTAGCTGTAACTCCATTTCTTGACGAACATATCGACTTTTGCAATGTATTTTGCCGAGACATACTCCTTCCGGTTTGCGGCAAACGCAAAGATCTCCGGCCGCGACGCATCCGCAAGGGCAAGGGACGCCATATAGGTTGTCGTGAAGAGCATATCGGCGCCCATCTTTTTGTCTTCGCTTACCTGGGCTATCTTCTCTTTGAGCCCCGCGAGGGTGGAAGCAAAAGGAAGGGGGGCGTTCTTCGGTGCAACGGCTGTGTCTTCGGTTACAGTCTCGGCCATGGTCTAGGCACCTATGGTGAGGAGCCCCTGTTTCTTGATCTTCGTCATCATATGGAAGAGGTCCCAGAACTTGGTGTACCCTGCCTTGTGGAGGCGCTCGAGGATCTTTGCCCGTTTCTCAACCTCGAGGTAGATCTCGGACTTCTTGGAATCGGGCATCCCGAGCATCGTTGCGATCTTGTTCTCCAGCAGAAACGAACTGCCCTTGCCGGTCCAGACAAAGGTATCGGTGACCGGTTCCCAGGTGAACATCTGGACGAACGTGAACCCCTGGGTCTCGGGGTTGAACCCCACGAGCTCGTTGATGCTGATGCACCGCCGGACGAGCTGGCCGTCCGGTCTCTTTACCGCACTCTGGATTACCACGAGGTTGAGGTTATCCACGTAGGTTCGCGGGATATTGATGGGATCACCGCAGAGACGCTGGATCAGTTTTTCCACGGAGGCTGCGTGGAAGGTGCTCATGACCGGGTGGCCGGTCTGCATCGCACCGAAAGCCACACTTCCTTCGACACCACGGATCTCACCCACGAGGATCTGGTTCGGCCGCTGACGCAGCGCGGCTTTCAGCAGATCGAACATGGAGACTTCCCCGCTCGCGCCCCCGCCTTCTCCCTTTCCTTTTGCAAGCGCCACTTCCCGGATCCAGTTCCGGTGCGGGACGTTCAGCTCGGGCGTGTCCTCGATGGTAACGATCTTGTTCTCGGGCGGGATGAAGGCCGTTATCGCATTGAGGAGAGTAGTCTTGCCGCTTGCGGTCTCACCGGAGACGAAGAGCGACATGCCGTACTCGACGCAGATCCAGAGATAGGCTGCAGCCATGTAATCGATACCGTTGCTCTCCACGATATTGAGGATGGACAACGGCACTTCGTTGACTTTACGGATGGTGAAGTTGCTGCCGTGCCGGCTGATCGCCGTGCCGTACACGATGTTGATACGGGAACCGTCGAGCAGGGTCGCATCGACCACGGGGTTCCGGTACGTAATCGGGCGTTTGATCCGTTCCGCCATCTTGACGACAAACTCGTCGAGTTCGCTCGAGACCTTGAACTCGATGACCGATTTCAATCCCTTGAAGATCTTATGCTCGATGAAAATAGGGCCGACTCCGTCGCAGGAGATATCTTCGATGTAAACGTCGGAGAGGAAAGGTTTGAGTACCCCCATATCGATCTTGTCCCGGATGAGCATGTACTCTATGGCCCGGTACTCCTCGTTGGTCAGGATCACCTTCCCGTCGGGAGTCAGGGGGACCTGGTGGACCTTCTTGGTGTCCTTCATCTTTTTCTGGGCAGTGAAATCGGTCTTGAGGAAGGTCGTGAGCTTGGACTTCATGTCCTGCGAGCCCGGGGTGCCCCCCGTCATCATAGCAAGATCCGTTCCTTTGGGACGGATCACGGCTACGGTTGCAAGCATCCTCTTGATCACGTCGGCCCGTTCCTTGTCGCTGGTCGGGTCGTCCTCGAGGCCGTCGATGAGGTCGATCAGCTTGGTCTCGATGACCGGGAGCATCGCGCTGACGGAATGGAGGAACGAGGGCTCGATGGGGATGTAGAAGTTCCGGACATCGTCCGGGTCCGGCAGGATATGGACGAAGGTCGTATCGTTAACCGGGTAAATGAGGTTCGGGCTCTTCATCGACCGCAGGTCTTTTTTCAGCTCGGAGAGGAAGAGGGGGATGCCATAGGTGTTGACCGGGAACGTGTGCAGGTATTCGAGAAGGTGGGGGTTCGCCTTCACGTATTCCTTGGCGTTCGCCGGAAGCATCTTGTAAAGCGGGCTCGAATCGATATCATTGTAAAAATCGACGTTCGAGTCCACCACTTCCGGCTTGAAGGGAAGGTTGACCGCAACGGTAAGGGTGCCCATGGATCACACTCTTGCAAAGCTCATGGGGATCACTTTCATGCCGTACCCGGGGTGGACCTCGAACGAGACGAGGTTACCGGTCGTCTTCCGGGCGCCCCGTACCTTGATGACTTCCATCACCATCACGTACTTGTCTCCCACGAGCGCCTTCTTCATGTTCAGGTGGGCATCGCAGATCGACCGGATCCGGACCAGCGTGTCCTCTTCAAAGGCGTATGTATGGAGCGTGACAAGGATCGTCTTGCCGTGGTCGACCAGCGATTTGCAGTTCGTGAAAAACGTGAGGATGGTGTCGGTCTGGGCATACTCGGTGAAGAGCGTGAGGGAGTCGACGACGCAGACCTGGGACTTGCTCTTCTGGATGTGGGTTATGAGGTGCGAGAGGATCCCCTCCATCTCTTCCTTCTTCCACTCAAAGCCGACAACGTGGAGCGGGAAGATCTTGAGGTAGCCCCAGGCAAAGTATTCCGAGATGTCAAGGCTCATCGACTCCATCTGCTTGATGAAGCTTTTCGAGGTATTCTCCGTAGTGAAGAGGTCAACCGAGAGTCCCTGCTTCATCGCGCCCCAGATGATCTGCTGGGTCAGTACGCTCTTCCCCGTATCGTTCTCACCTTCGATCAGCGTGAGGGACTCGAGCGGGAGCCCGTCTGCAATTTTCTTGTCGAGCTCACTGTTGCCGGTCGAGATGATCTGCCGGTCCTCCCCTCCCATCAGATCCGAAATGTTAGCCACAATGATCTCCTGATACTCTAATATACAACCGTGGAAGCATAAACCCCGTTATTCGTGCAAATCACCACATTGAACCGGAGCGGCGTGGAGTCGGTATACGCATTGACAAACATCGTTTCGCCCGGGTCCAGTTCGCCCGGGTGAACGTAATCGTTGAGGATCGATGTTGTCCATGAACCCGGGTTCGGGGTCGCGGGTTCGGTCTCGTTGTAGATGAATACCCGGTAGCCGGGGCTCCCATCCGTGTAGAGGAACACATTGGTATGGGGGAAATCCGTGATAACCTCGTTACCGGTATTGCTCACGGTCATATTGATGACCGTGCCGGTGACATTCACGTTGGTAATCGTGAGGTCGGTGTGGAGCCGTATCTCTCCCTGCAGGGCAAGATCGCGCTGGGCGCCCGATACCACCTCCGCGGTTGTCAGCACGTTCCCTACCAGAAGATAGGCAACGACGATAAGGATCATCGCCCCGATCGCCGATCCGATAATCTCTGCGACAGCCACCGGGTATCAGCTCCCGGTAAACTGGTCTGATCTCCAGACGCCGTTTGGAAGAACGAACTGGAAGTAGAGATAACTTCCCGATGCGAGGGCTGTACCGGACGGGTATGCGTCGATCTCGAGCGTCTCGCCCGGGTCCCACAGGTTATTGTTATTGAGGTCAGAGAGCTGATAGATCCAGGCTCCGGGTGCGGGGTTTGAAGCCCAGGTAAGCCGGTGGAAGTTCCCCACGGGACCGAAGAAGACGTCAGAGCTTTGTATCTCCGGCGCGCTGATCGGCTGGCTTCCGATATTTTTCAGCCAGATCTG
>DATKMN010000138.1:0-12066 GCA_035541835.1 Methanoregula sp. | reverse complement strand
GGCTGGTCCGGGAGGTGAAGGTGCATGGTAAGGTTCACGATATTGGTAATTTCTCCACGGAGGTTGATGACTCCGGTGATGTAACGCGGCGCCCGGGGGATGGGGGTGATCGGTACCATCTCCACAATCTCCCGTACAAGGTTGATATCAATGGCGTACCTTCCCCCGGCAAGGTCGAACTCAACGACCTCAAAGGTGCGCGGTGCGCCCGTTTCCTGATTGCTTTTCGTCCGGGACGTTTCCTGCCCGGCCTGCTGCTCTACTGCCACGTTCTGGTTATCAGTTATCATGGTGTGCCCCTGTATGCCCCGTCGGGGACTATGAGCTCGAACCGTGCCCCGTCCCCCTTCTTCCCGCTCTCCTGGACTGTGATCCCGGTAATCGCCAGCACCTCCCGGGAGAAGAAGAGTCCGTAACTTATCCGTCCTGAACTGGTATGCTCGAAGATCTTCTCCTTCTCGGTTTCGGGGATGCCCGTACCATCGTCCTGGCAGATAATCACGAGATTCTTCTTATTTTTTTCGGAGAAAAACCGTATTTTCGTCACATGCCCCCCGTGCTGGACTGCATTGGAAAGGAAGTTTGCAAATACCTTTTCGATAAGATCGTCGGCAAAGATCTCGATCCCTTCGAGATCCACTTCTAGCGTGATCTTTCCGAGATCGATGGCCGATGCGGCAAGCCGGACGTATTCAGCAACGCCGATCCACCGGGGCGGAGAGAGCCCGATGTTCTGGTAATCACGGGTGAAATTGATCTGCTGCTGAAGCGTCTGGATGACTTCCTGCTCGCGATCGAAGATCTCACTGAGTTTGTGACTCTTTGTCTGGGAACGGAGGAGTCCGAGATACCCGAGAAGCCGGGTAAGACCGTTGAGGATGTCGTGCCGGGTGACGCTGTTCAACAGGATTATCTGTTTTGACGCCCGACGGAGGGCATCCTCCGCGCGCTTCCGTTCCTGGATATCAATGATGATGCCCTGAATCCCGACAACAGAACCGTCTCGCAGTACCGGTTTTGCCGAAACCCGCACCCACCGGGGTGAACCGTCCCTTGCAAGCATCCTAATCTCAAAGATGCCTGTCGCGCCGGGCCTGCCGAATTCCATGGCACGCACAAAGGCCATCGTATCATCCTTGAATACAAGATCCTGGAGAGGGCGGCCCAGGAGATCCGCAGGTTCATATTCACTGACCCGCCGGATTACCGGACTGATGTACGTGATAGCCCCGCGATCATTGAGGGTGAAGATTACTTCGGGAATATTTTCTACGAGGGCACGGTACTGTTCCTCCGATTCCGCCAGTGCCTTTTCGATCTTCCGGTGTTCCCGTATCCTCCCCTCCAGTTCACGGTTCAGCGCGACCAGCTGTTGATCCGGTTCTATAGGATGCTCCGGTGCAGCTGCAGATTCAGTCGATTCCCGGATCTCGCGAAGGATTATGCCCAGCCCCCGGGTTCCCTGGTCAAAGACCAGCGGGAGGAGCTTCATGCTGAACGGACGGAGTTCTCCTTTGATCTCGATCTCTTCGTCAAGATCTTTCTCTTCACCGTCAAGCGCTTCCATGATGATCTCAAAGTGACGCGGGGTCATATTGGCTGAAAGCGGGGACTGGAGGATCCGTTCTCCCACCAGGGCTTCGCGCTCCAGGCCGAACACGGAGAGAAGTGCATCGTTTACCTGGTGGATAAAAAGGTCGTCATCGAGAATGAGTATCGGATCGGATGAGAAACTGAGCATCTGTGAGAGGGGGATACGGTGAGAGAGAGAGAAGAGTTTTGCAGGCCCGAGGTTTCTCATCTGCGCCTGGCCGGATACAACGAGAAGGTTAAGGTATTTTGCCGCAGTCCCCCGGTTAAGCCCAAGTTTCTGGGATACGTCCTCGATGGTCAGCCCTTTGGGGTACTGCTCAAGGACCTCCCGTATCCGCCGCACCTCGCTCTCCTTCACCATGCTCCAAACCCTCTTATTGAATCCTGGACTGCGGAACAAATCCGCTGATTGGTAATAATAAACATATCCATTCAACTATATCAATCATTGCATCTAATCGCCAAATGTGGTTAGATTTAAATACTTTAATCAACCAACGTTGTTCTTGCCCAAAAAGTATCCGGATCTCACCATGAGATTCCGGGGTGCAGCGCTTCGTGGCGAACGGCACCCGGCATTCCATGTGGCTGGCATACAAACCTCCTGCCAGCCATCAGGAGATGGGATTCGTGGGTGACCACGCCCGCATCAGGCAGGCGCCGGTAAAAGATGGTGGATGAAATGCAGATTATCGACGATATGAAAGTAGAAAGGAAACTCCTCGGCGGGTTCCTCATCGTGCTCCTCATCACGGTTGCTATTGGGATGGTGGGCTACACCAGCCTTACAACCACCAGCAGCGCGACGGGAACAATTTATGATAATGCCGTGGTACCGATCGACCAGATAGGGATTGTCTCCGCTGATTTCCAGCAGATGAGGGCGGAATTGTACCGGTATATCTATGTACCGGATTCGCGTGCACAGCTGGAACAGACCACTATTCCCCAGCTGAAAGATGAGATCAAGAAAGAGACCGACGCGTACCGGCAGTCAGGGTCGCTTTCGACAACCGATAAAGCGAATCTTGCCAGCTTCGACAGCTCGTACGCGAGTTTCCTCACTCAGTACGATCTGACTATTGCCGCTGCCAAGAAAAATGATATGACGACGGTCAACGCACAGCTTGCGGCCGGGTCACCCCTCATAACGGCAAGGGCCGGCGTGGTTACAGCTCTCAGTGGGCTTACGGACACCACATCGTCGGAAGCAAAAGATCTCGACACCGCATCCGGCAACCAGGCAGCCGGGGCCCAGATGAGCCTGATCATCGCGATCATTATCGCCGTCATTGCCGGAATCCTCATCGCCATCTACCTCTCGCGGAGTATTACCGGTCCCCTTCATGAAGTTGAAAATAACTTCAGGAAACTCCGCAAGGGAATCGTCAGCACCCGGTTAAATCTCAAGCGGAAAGACGAGTTCGGCGACATGGCCCGCGCAATGGATTCATACGCCGACGGGCTGCAGAAATACGTTATCGGGTCGATGAAGAGGATTGCGGACGGGGACCTGAATATCTCCTTAAAGCAGCAGGACGAGAAGGACGAGATAGTTCCTACATTAAATGCAATGGTCGCATCGCTCAAAGCCGTTGTCAACGAAGCAAACATGCTCTCGCAGGCAGCTGTCGAAGGCCGCCTCTCGACCAGGGGCAATGCTGACAAGTTCAAAGGCGGGTATCAGGACATCATCAAGGGATTCAACGATACGCTGATGTACGTGGTCGGACCCGTAAATGAGGCGATGCGTGTGTCGGGCGAGTACGCAAAAGGAGATTTCACGGCACGCTTTGGTGAAAAACTGAAAGTGCAGGGAGAATTCGTGAAATTCCGGGACTCCCTCAACAACATCGGCATTCAGGTCTCCAAGGCCATGCGGGGCATAAACCAGCAGGTCACTGATCTTGCAGCATCTGCCGAAGAGGCAAATGCAAGCGTGGAAGAGGTCGCTGCAGGAGCAGGCCAGGTTGCAAAGAATGCTTCCGCGGTCAGCGCGAATGCAGACCGGACCACCGACGGGATCGAGCAGGTACAGAAGGCAATGGAAGACCTCTCCCGGACCATCCAGGAAGTAGCGAACAAGGCAGAGACCGTTGCCAAGATTGTCGGGGACACGACCACGTACAGCCAGGAAGGTATGGAACTCGCCCGTAAGACCGAGTCCGGCATGCAGGGGATCACGAAATCATCGGCCGAAGTCAACCAGATCATCACCGAGATCAAGGGTCAGATGGACAAGATCAGCGAGATCGTCAACCTCATCACCGACCTCGCCAACCAGACCAACCTCCTTGCCCTCAACGCCGCCATCGAGGCTGCGCGGGCCGGCGATGCGGGTCGCGGGTTTGCCGTCGTAGCCACGGAAGTCAAGTCCCTCGCGGTCGAGTCACGGGCCTCGGCAGAGAAGATCGCCGAGATGATCGACAACCTCCAGAAACAGACCAATTTCGCTGTTGATGCGGTTTCTGCAGCAAATACCGGTGTGAAAGAAGGGAGCGAGGCCCTTCACGAAACGCTCGCAAGCTTCACCAAGATCGTCTCATCCATAGACGAGATCAGCCGGAACGTCGGTGAAGTTGCCGCAGCTGCTGAGGAACAGGCAGCCTCAGTAGAAGAGGTCACCGCGAGCGTAAACGAGGTCAACTCGCTGATGCAGAGCACTGCCAAGGAATCAACCGACGCTGCCGCGGCAAGCGAAGAGTCGTCAGCAGCCATCGACCAGATCACCAAGGTCATCGGGAATGTCAACACCATCGTGGACCACGTGACCAAGGAAGTGTCGCAGTTCAGGGTGTAGGAGAAAACCATGACCAAAGCAGCCAAAGAAGGCGGGTCTGCCCCCCAGGCCGGAGATTCGGCAGCCGTCACAGAGGGCGGACCGTCGGTCAATATGCGCTCCCGGAGACGGGAGAAGGGGAGTCTCCAGGTCGTTGAGTTCCTGCTCGGCCGGGAGCGGTACGCGATCGACCTCTTCGACGTGAGGGAAGTTGTTGAGTACACCACCATCACCAAACTTCCCAACACCGCGAGCTACATGAAAGGTATCATCGATCTTCGCGGGGAGATCACTACGATAGTCGACCTCAAGGACCGTCTCCATATCCCTCCTGGCACCGAGACGAATGAGGAGAACAGCCGGATCATAGTTCTTGACGAGAAGATTACGAAAGCGAAGACCGGGATCATGGTGGACGATGTCCTCTCGGTCTCGACATTCGACACCGGTGATATCGATTACACGTCAGCAGCCGACATGGAGGATGAAGGTGCCATCCTCGGCATTATCAAGAAGAAAGTACGGGACAAGGATCACGAGCGTAACGAGCTGATCATCTGGATCGACATCAGGTACCTCGTGCACGACATTGGAGAAACTATTGCGTAGCAATTCCAGTTTGCAGAGGTAAAACCATGCAGTTTTTAGATGATATGAAGCTGGGGAAGAAACTGATCGGGGGGTTCCTGCTCATCACGGCAATCCTCGTCATAATCAGTCTTTTCGCCTATGTACAGATATCAGCGATCGACCAGAGTGCCCGGCAGGCTGCCGGCAGCGATGCAGCGAGGCAGATCGATGCCGTGGCAGGGTCCGCGGTTGCGGGTCTCTTTGTGCTCACTATTATCGCCATCATCATCGCAGTGCTCCTGGCGCTGTACCTGAGCCGGAGCATCACCGATCCCATCAACCAGGTTAAGGCAAACATCGTGGAAATCCACCAGGGACACCTCTCCAACCGTCTCGCCATGAAGCGGAAGGACGAAATTGGGGAGATGGCCGATACGCTTGATAAATTCGCCGGGGACTTCCAGAAATACATTCTCGGTACAATGGACATGGTCGCTGCAGGCGACCTTTCCCGGAACCTCAAGCCGCGGAACGACAAGGACCAGATCGTCCCGCCTATCAAGAAAATGATCGAGACCCTCAGGGCAGTGATCGAGGAATCCAACAAGATGTCGATTGCAGCTGTCGAGGGGAAGCTCAGCGTCCGGGGAGACGCGGAGAAATTCAAGGGTGGTTACTGGGAGATTGTAGCAGGTATCAACAAGACCTTTGACAGCGTCGTCGTCCCCCTCAACGAAGGGATGCATATTTCTGCCGAGTATGCGGCCGGAAACTTCACTGCACGATTCAATGAATCGATAAAAGTGCGGGGAGATTTCAAGAAATTCAAGACTTCCCTTGATGACATTGGCCAGCAGGTGTCCAAGGCGATACAGGGTATCAACCAGCAGGTCACCGATCTTGCAGCATCCGCCGAGGAGGCAAACGCGAGTGTCGAGGAGGTCGCAGCCGGTGCAGGCCAGGTCGCCAAGAATTCGACCGAAGTGAGCGCGAACGCCGACCGGGCAACCGACGGCGTTGAACAGGTACAGAAGGCTATGGAGGACCTCTCCCGGACCATCCAGGAAGTGGCGAACAAAGCTGAAGCAGTCGCCAAGATCGTGGATGATGCCACGACATTCAGCAAGGAGGGGATGGACCTTGCAAAGATGACCGAGTCCGGTATGCAGGGGATCACCAAGTCATCTGCTGAAGTCAACCAGATCATCACCGAGATCAAGGGCCAGATGGACAAGATCAGCGAGATCGTCAACCTCATCACCGACCTCGCCAACCAGACCAACCTCCTTGCCCTTAACGCCGCTATCGAGGCGGCGCGGGCCGGCGATGCAGGTCGCGGGTTTGCTGTCGTGGCCACGGAAGTCAAGTCCCTCGCGGTCGAGTCACGGGCCTCGGCAGAGAAGATTGCTGAGATGATCGACAACCTCCAGAAACAGACCAACCACGCAGTGGAAGCAGTCTCTGCCGCCAATAATGGTGTCCGGGAAGGGAGCATGACCCTGCAGGACACGCTGGCAAGTTTCAATAATATCGTGTCGTCTATCGACAAGATCAGCAGGAACGTCGGCGAAGTCGCAGCCGCCGCAGAAGAGCAGGCTGCTTCTGTGGAGCAGGTCACCGCAAGCATCAACGAGGTCAATTCACTGATGCAGAGCACCGCCAAGGAATCCACCGACGCTGCCGCAGCAAGCGAGGAGTCTTCGGCAGCCATCGACCAGATCACCAAGGTCATCGGGAACGTCAACACGATCGTGGACAAAGTAACCCACGAGATCTCGCGGTTCAGGGTGTGAACGGGAAAGAACCTGCCCCTCTTCCCGCTGCATGGCAGGACCACCTCCCATCTGTTTTTATTGAGCGAAGGGCAATCGTACTGTAATGGCAACCGGGTCTTCAGGGCAGGCTGTTTTTCTTTTACCGGGTTCCTTTTCCTGCTCCGGTCACCGTTTCAAAGAACAGTGGCCTGCCCCGTTCCGCTTTCGGGCCGTACCGGTATCCGGCACATACCTCAGAGGAAGGTACAGGGCGCCTGCTCCCTTCCTCTGCCGGGGGAACGGCCGATGAACCTCTTCTCCCGGGGAATGATCGATGCGGCCCGGGGGCTCACTCCGGCGGATACAGTCTACCGGAATGCCGAGGTATTTGATCCCTTCACCTGCAGCTGGGAGAAGGGGGACCTTGCAGTAAAAGACGGGTTCGTTCTCGGGATCGGCGATTATTCCGGCAGGACAGAGGTGGAACTTGACGGCACGTACATGGTGCCGGGTCTCATCGACGCCCACGTCCATATCGAGAGCTCGCTCCTTATCCCGAAAGAGTATGCCCGGCTCGTAGCGGTCCACGGGACAACGACCGTGATCGCCGATCCCCACGAGATCGCCAATGTCTCCGGGGAGGAGGGGATCCGTTATATGCTCGGCGAGCGCGAAGGTGCGTGCACGGACATCCTGTATATGCTCCCTTCCTGTGTCCCCGCAACGCCTGCAGATACCGGGGGGGCATCGCTCGATGCCGGTGCCCTTTCCGGATTCGTCGGGTGCGAAGGCGTGCTCGGCCTGGGCGAGATGATGAATGTGCCGGGTGTCCTGGCGGCTGACGGTGAGATCGGCCGGAAACTTGAGCTTGCAGCGATCCGTGACGGCCACGCCCCGCACATTGCGGGCCGCGACCTTAACGCGTACGTCCTTGCCGGCCTCCAGAGCGATCACGAGTGTACGACACTTGCAGAGGCCAGGGAGAAACTCCGGCGCGGGATGTACCTCTATATCCGCGAGGGTTCGACCGAACGGAACATAGCCGGACTCGTGGACGCAGTTACTCCGGAGACCGCGGCCCGGTGCTGTTTTGCGACCGATGACCGGCATGCGGATGCACTGGTGAACGAAGGGCATATCGACCACTGTATCCGCAGGGCAATACAATGCGGGCTCGAGCCGGAGCTGGCGATCCGGATTGCAACCCTCTCGCCCGCCGAGCGCTTCGGGCTGTCGGATCGCGGGGCACTTTCCCCGGGCCGGCGGGCTGATTTCTGCCTTGTTGACGATCCGGAGGAATTTCTCGTGAGAACGGTATTCCGGGCCGGCAAGGAGGTCACGGGAATTCCGCCTTCCCCGAAATCTTCTTTTGGATCGCGGTTCGGCGGCAGACCACCAGCTCCCGACGAGATCGCAATCACCGGCAGCGGCGAGGCCAGGGTGATCGGGCTTGTCCCCGGACAGATCACGACGACTTCGCTCCGGTACGGGATCGATGCCGGTAAAATTCCCGATCTCGGACGGGATATCCTCAAGCTCGTCGTCTGCAACCGGTACCGGCCAAAGACGTGCGGTGCAGGACTTGTCCATGGATTCGGGTTCAGGAACGGGGCGATCGCATCCAGTGTTTCGCACGATGCGCATAATGTCATCGCCGCGGGAACGAACGATGCGGAGATCCTCGCCGCTATTGGTGAAGTCTTCCGGCACCGGGGTGCAATGGTGGCAGTGACCGGCGAAACCAGGGTAGTCCTCCCGCTCGACTGCGGGGGACTGATGTCATCCCTGCCGTACCAGGAGGTTGTCCGTCGTCTCGGCCTCCTTAATAAAACAACTTCGGAACAGATGGGTGGTATCGGGGACCCGTTCATGTACCTCTCGTTCCTTGCGCTCACCGTCATCCCCTCCCTCCGGATCACGGACCGGGGTGTATTCGATGCGGACCTGTTCCGGGACGTGCCGCTGTTCGTATAGCTGACCCTCTTTTCAGGCCCGTCACGCGAAGAGCAGGATGATGACTGCCCCGCCAACCATCATGGCTGATCCGGCAAACCGGGTAACCAGTTCGTTCTCGCGGCAGACAACCGTCCCGTAAAGTACCATGAAGAGGATCCCAAGCCGTTTGAGGGAAATGACGTAAGGGACGATCTGGAGTGTGTATGCCACATTGATCGAGACCGATTCTGTTGCAGCGAATACGGCGACGAGAAGTGCAGGCAGAAAATACGACCGGAACCTGACCGCCTGTTCCACCGTATCGGGTAAAGGCGGATGCGGAAGGATTGTTTCCGGAGGGGATGACCGGGTTCTCCGGTACAGGAACCGGATGGATGCCATGACGAGCAACGCGCCTCCGATCAGCCCGAGCGTAAGTGCCATCCCAAAGACCGCATCGGAGTTGAGAAGAGCAATCTTGTCGAAGTTGATCGAGACAGCAAAGAGGAACGCCACAATAAGCATATACCAGCTCCCCCGGTTTTGCAGCATCGACCTCACAGGGTCGAGGAAATGTTCGTGGGCAGCGGAGATGTTCAGGACGTACGAACCACCGACAATGACAAATATGCCGACCATACCCGGGAGGGACGGCGTTTCTCCCAGCAGAAGATATGACGTGCCGATGAGAAACGCAGGGGTGAACGAGAGCATGGGCATCGAGAGCGAGAGATCGCTTTCCGACAATGCCGCAAAGATCAGGTGGAGCCCGACAATATTGAGAAACGCCGACGCTATGACTGCAGGAACGTAGTCGGGGCCGATCCGGGGAAAGCCCTGTACGGCGGAGAGGGAAAAGAGTACGACACTGCCGGCAATAAACCCGGCCCCGGTCAGGAATTTCGGGTCGAGCGCTCCGGTGGTGCGCTTGATGAGGATGTAATACGCGGCATTGGCCGCAGCCCCGATTATCGCGAGGAGTGCCCAGAGCATAATCTACTGTCCGGTATGATTTTTGCCTCCCTGACTTATCGGGTTTCGCACGGGATCCGGTTTCCGGATCAGAGCGGGACCATGCCGGTGATAACGTGGAGGACGAGAATGATGACGGGCTGGTGGGCGAGGTAGATTACCAGCGAGTGCCTCCCGGGAAACGCGAGCACCCGCTCGAGCCGGGCCGGGACCTGTGGCGCGGTGAACCCCCGTTCACCGCGGGGGTATGCCGTGGTCCCGACCCCCATGCCGATGAGCACGACCCCGAACCAGGGGAGGATCGGTTCATAGTCCACCGACCACCACGCTGCCGGGTGGAGGCCGAGCGGGAGCAGCCAGAGCGGGCCTGTCAGGCCGGTAATGAAAATCCCGGCAAGGATTACAAGGATGCCGATTGCGATGTTGAACTTCCCGAACCGGTAGAAGAACGGTGCGAGGAGGATCGATATACCGATGAGGTGCAGGATCCCGAAGACGATGAACCCCTCGCCAAGGTAGAGCCAGGTCGCCGCGGTGACCAGAAGACCGAGCGCGAATATCCCCGCGCCCCGGAACAGGAACTTGCGGTACAGCCGGAACCCGGACAACGATTTCGCTGCACGGGCGTAGCTGATGGTGAACGAGACGCCGACGATCCCGACAAAGAGGGATGCGGTCGCAAAGGCAAAATACCGCCAGAACCCGGAAGTGACCTCAATCTGGAATATCCGGAAATACCAGAGATCGAAAAGGATATGGAACGTGACCATCATCGCGATCGCGATCCCGCGTGCAAGATCGATCTCGAAGAAGCGCGGTGATGCTGCCATGCCGTTATAGTATCGTTCCGCGGTTTCTAAATACATGCGTCAGGAGGGATTTCCGGATGCGTCCCGCAGGAGGACCGACAACACTCTTATCAGTCCCCGCGAGTATAAACCGGAAAGAGATCCTATGGTTTCAGAAGATTGTGACGAGCATGTCATCGAGGCGATCGGCCGGTGCCGGGTCGTCATCCGGAACGGGGAAGTCGTTGAGGTAGGGGAGCCGCAGATCGGCGATTGCCCCCTGGCAAAACGCTTCGCCGTGCCGGTCAAGGAGTTCTCAAAGGAGGCGATACAGGCAAATATCGAGCACCGGATCCGGGCGTTCGGCATGTGCACTCCCCGGCGTGAGGTACTGGCCGATGAGGACTTTGTCGGGTTTGGTGCCTCCGAGTTGCTCAGCTCCGCGATGCGGGGCGGGCTCATAGACGCGGCGGTTCTCGCGAGTGACGGCGCGGGGACCGTTGTGGTAACCACTCCCCGGATGATCCAGGGGATCGGCGGCAGGATGTCCGGCCTTGTTTCCACAACTCCTCTCCGGGAAGTCATGGACCGTATTGAAAAACACGGCGGCTTTGTCCTCGACCATGCCACGGCAAAACTCGACCAGCCGGCCGGGGTCCGGCTCGCGGTAAAGAAAGGCTTCCACCGGATCGCTGTCACCGTTGCCGGGGCCGAAACGGCAGAGATCATCCGCAGGGAAAATCCCGATGCCCTGATCTTCGTCGTCCACACGAGTGGCCTTTCAGCAGACGAGGCACGTCGCCTTGCTGCTACTGCCGACCTCGTCACCGGTTGTGCATCGAAAAACGTCCGGGAGATCATCGGCCCCCGGGCCCTCCTCCAGGCCGGGGCCGCGATACCCATCTTCGCCCTTACGGTCAGGGGAAAAGAGGTGATAGCGCGCCGGATCGTCGAATCGGCAGCCACGATCTTCCTCAAGGGCGAGAAGCTGCCGGTTGTGGGTTCCGGCCAGCCCGGGCCTCTGATATAACCGATCAGGAGAATGACCTCTCCTGATTTGCCCGGAGCAGGCTTGTTTTTTAGAGTAATCTTTTTTAACCCACGTGCAGCAGGTTGAACAAGGGGGACTGTTTTTCCTCCGGGTGAACACGGATGGCCGACAACCATATCGAAGGCGCAGAAAAGGCGCTCGAAGGCGGAATTTCTGTTATTGGCAAAGGTGCCCGGGGCTTCAACCAGGAGTTCATGGAATTCCTTCAGAAGTACCAGGTGATCGGGCTTGCAGTTGCGTTCGTCATAGGAACGGCAGCGACCAAACTGGTCTCTTCGACCGTCGCCGATATCATCATGCCGATCATCGGAGTCCTTACCCCCAAAGGAGACTGGCAGCAGTCGGTCCTCCAGATCGGGCCGGTAAAGTTCCTTATCGGTGACTTCGTCGGGGCGATCATCGATTTCGTTATCATCGCCATGGTTATTTTCCTGACGGTGAAATACATCATGAAGGGAGACACTTCGAAGAAGATCTGATGATCTTCTTCTTGTATTCGAGGTTCTTTCGAACCTCTCATACTTCGAAAAAATCTGATGATCTTCTTCTTGTATTCGAGGTTCTTTCGAACCTCTCATACTTCGAAAAAATCTGATGATCTTCTTCTTGTATTAGAGGTTCTTT
>DATKMN010000137.1:0-8202 GCA_035541835.1 Methanoregula sp. | reverse complement strand
CCCGTGGATCAGCTCAGACCGGGGGACGAGGCCCGCAGTGACAAGCACGGCATCGCTCGCGACCGTGGCATCGCACTTCTCAGTGCGGACCTGGACCGATTCGACGCAGGCCTTCCCGCTGCACGAGCAGAGATCTGTATGCTCCCGGATGTCCACGAGCGGGAGCTCCTTCCGGGCAAGAGCCCGGAGGTGGGGGTCGAGGTCCTTCAGAAAACCGCTCCGGCTGATCAGGGTGACAGCGCTCCCGAACTCGGAGAAAATATAGGCAAATTCTGCCGCCATCACGCCGCCTCCTATGATGGTCAGTTTTTCCGGGAGGCTTTTCATCTCCCAGATCGTGTGGGGGTTGTAGATACCGGCAAGGTCCATACCCTTTGCCTGGGGGAGGTTCGGCCGCGACCCTGTTGCGATGATGACCGTTTCAGCGCCGATCTTCTCGTTATCCACATAGAGCGTGTCGGTCTCCAGCCTGCCGGATTTTCCGTATACGATCTCCACTCCTGCCTCACGGGTCTCGTGATCGAGGATACCGGCTATCTTGTCCTGGACGGCCTTCATCTCCTTCAATGTTTCAGAAAACCTGAATTTTGGGACAGAATCGGCAATCCCGAGACCGCGGAACGACCGGGCATCGTGGAGGAAGCGGGCAATATCATTGAGGGCGCAGACCGGCATGCAGCCGACATGGAGGCACTGGCCCCCGATCCCTCCCCGCTCGTACAGGGTGACCTCCCTTCCGGCGGCAGCAAGCCTGAGGGACGCGATCCTTCCGGCAGGGCCGCCCCCGATGATCGCGATCATGGGCTTTCACCATTGCCGGCTGAAAAAGAGGGCATGGGCCGGATTACGGGACCGGAATACCGGGCGGGCTGAAAAATCGTAGTATTCCCCGTCGCGCCGGTCATAGTATGGTCTAGAACACTTCGACGCCTTCGTCCATGGGCTCAGAAAGGAGTTCCCCGGTGTAAGCGTTCACTTCGACGATCTTCTTCCCGCGGATCTGCCAGACCGGGATGTACACCTGTTTGGTCTCAACCGTGATGTTCTTCCGGTCGGGTTTTAAGACCTTCTCTTCATAGAAGATGGCATCCCCCTTCTCCTGCTTGATACGGACCTTCTGGGTGAGCCGGTCGATGAGCTCGCTCACCATCCGTTCGCTCGCTTCCTCTTTCCGGATATGCGCATCGCTCACTTCGGCATTCCCCGGTATCGCGGATTCCTCTACCTTCGAACCGTCGAGATCGATCTTAATCCCGTTGATGGCGTTGATCGCTCCCCAGCCTTCAGCGTCAAACGGTATGCGCCGGTCTTTATACACCTGCTCGCCGGTGCTCGTATAGTGGATAAGGTAATAGGGCATGAACCTGAGTTTTGCCGTTCCCTGGATCCCTGCCGCCCTTATCGCGGCCTGTTCGGTGAGCTTGACCGGGAAATGGGGGATAGTGATGCCGGGTTCCGCTGCAGCCTGGGAAGCTGCTTCTGCTGCCTGCAGGGCGGCCTTCTTCGTCTTTGTGGCGGTGAGGTCGAGGGCAAGTTCACGCCCGAGGATATCGGCCAGGACCGCTTCTCCGGTATAACGGACGAACTCGTCGATCCCCCACTGGATGCAGTTCTCCGTCGCGATTTCCTTGTCAACGGTAAAAAGGAGCTTCTTGCAGTTCATCTCGTGATCATCGATCATGAGGCTGTAATTGGTCTTATCGAACTGGGAGGCAAGGTCGCTGTCGTTTGAACAAAGCACAAGGAGGCAGGTGCCTTCACGGACGGCAGAAAGATCGAGAGGATCGTCGACCTCTTCGACTTCATACCGAGCTGCTTCAAGAATGAGGCGCATCGCATTCTTGGCTTTTTCCCGCATTTCGTGTTCCATCAGATATAAATTCCCTTGTCTTATAGAACAATTTTTCTATTGAAATGCACGAGACTACTTAGATGACTTTTCCGCTCCGGTTCGTCAACCACAAGATAGAGGACTATGCCCTCCAGGTCACGTTCGATCCGGTTGAAGGAAAGGGGTCGGTCGTCTATAACCTCTCCCTTATCAAAAACGAAGATTTCGACTACGCAGTGTCGGTGATGAAAGATGCCCACAAGACCGGCGTCTCTGTGAGCGGGCTTGTAAGGTTCTTTGCTTCCGGCGAAAAGGTCACCGATTTTGTTGTCCCAAAGGGGTGTACTGCAGTCACCACCATCTGCAGCATTACATTCGACGGTCTCCTGATACGGAGCGGTGTCCCTGTCAACCCGATCGGCGGCGGGGTCGTAGAAATCGAAAACCGGACGCCGATCCGTTTTACCCATATCATCATGTACGAGCACACGACGATCGATCCCCTCCAGGTACTCATCTCGCAGAAAACCACGTCGGTCACAAACGTGATGCGGAAGGGGAGCGGGAATATCCTTGCCAATATTCGGGAATTCCATATGGAGGCCGAACCCCTCGTGGGAAGAGTTCTCGATGAACTGGCAGACAGCAGTTATTCAGGGATTCTCGAAGTTGGTGTGCCAAATATCCCGCTCCTCGGGGTGCCGGTCAGCCCGCAGTTCATCGCCATTGCCGCGGTAGGAGGCACGAACCCGATGGCCGCGATACGGGAAGGAGGGCGGTGGGTCCAGACCCACGCGATGAAGGGGCTCATCGATATCGGGGAGATGCAGGAGATCCGGGACTACTGATCCACCCTGCACGGTAGCTTTTCTCTGAAATGCCGGTGGAAATTTTAAAGTGAGGATTATTCCGGCTTCTTTGCCCATTCCAAAATAATAGTGTAATACCGTTTGAAGAACCGGACGAATCCGGAGGATTCGGAAAAGAGCGCGACAGCGTCATCGTCGCCCGAGCCGACCATCACCATTACGTAACGGTCATCAACGATACAGACTCCGCCGGAAAGCATGTCCTTTGCCTTTGCGAGTTCATCGGGCAGAGCTACGTTGTTTTTCAGGTATACTGTCATCCCCGGCGGAACCTTCCTCTCCCATCGGGGCGTGACCAGCTCAACGGGAATCCGTTCCGCGGTTCCGGTAAGGAGCTTGCGGATATCGTCTGAAAGGATTTGCGGGTGGGCGATGATCCTGACGCTCTCGTTTGCCCCGGCAATAAGATCCTCCAGGCGGTCGTGGATTGCCTCAATCCCATGAAAATTCCAGATCAGTTCCTGATCAGCGACCGGCGGGGCGATCTGTTCTCGGTACATAGTCACAAGGGTGGTTTTTGCAAATTCCGCGTCGTCGAGTATCCGCTCCTGCAGCCGGGCCATTCCCTTCTCCGGCGGAATTGCGGCGAACCGCTTTGGCGACACCTGTGAAACAGTGACGAGGCTTTTATCGAGCAGCTGGTCGAGGACAGGATAGACGGATGCGCGCGGGACACCTGAGATCTCATGGATCCCGGATGCAGTTGCGCTGGGAACCCGGAGCAGCGCAATATAGACGAGTGCCTCATATTTCGTCAATCCGAGTGTTCTGAGCGAAGCAACGACACGATCGTGCCGGTCGGGGGGTTCCTGCATCAGGACATCACTTTATATCGTACGGTATTAAATGTTGTTATGAGAATAACAACAAGGGATCTCCGATGACAACTCGCACATTTGTTCTGGCCGGTCTCCTGGTAGTCGCGCTCTGCAGCGCCCCGGCTCTTGGCCTGACGACATACAGCGGAAGCAGCCCTCAGATGATGGCGGCGATCTCGGGAGTAAACGAGTTCGTGGCAGGGCAGGATACGACAATTACGGTAGTCGTGCAGAACAGCGGCCTGAGTACCATGCAGAATTCCTGGGCCGGATACGGTCAGGTCGCCACCCAGCCGACATCCCCGGACCTGTCGCGCCCGTACCAGCCAAACCAGGGAAATGGAAATATCCCGCGTGATGATGTTCCGACAACGGCAAAGATGGTTGCCGTCGGCATGGGTACAGGGAATGCGCCCGTTACCATCAAATCCGATCCCCAGACCATCGGAGATCTCCCGACGCAGGGGCTGGTCACAGTGCCAATCCAGGCAAAGATTTTCGCCAATGCAAGCGTCGGAGAGTACCAGCTCCCCCTCACCATTTCCTATACGTACCTGAAATCGTCCGATGAAACAGCAGCGGATGTCTTACAATCTGACTATGTCCAGACGAGCACCACGATCCCCCTTACGATAAAGATCAAGCCCCGGGTGAATGTTGAGGTCCTGAGCGCAGTCCCCGAGACCCTCAATGTCGGAACCGAGGGATATATCGATCTGCGGATCCGGAACACGGGATCCGATGACGGGAAGAAAGCGACGGTTAAGATCCTCCGGAACGGGGCGAGTCCCATCATCCCTGCGGACAGCAGTGTCTTTGTCGGGGATTTCCCCCGCAACGGGATCGTCCCGGCCCGGTACAAAGTCGCAGTCTCCGGCGATGCAGAAAAACAGAGTTACCCCGTCGATGTTGTGGTGACCTATGAAGACACCTACGGGGATGTCGTCACCTCAACTCCCGAAACCGTCGGAATACCCGTAGGCGGCAAAATTACGTTCAATGTTACTTCTGGAGCTGCACAGGTAACCCCGGGATCAAACGGTGTAGTGAGTGTCGTCTACACCAACAGCGGCGATGCGACTGCCTACGCAGCGCAGGTGCGCATTACGGCAGTGGATCCCTTCACGAGCAGCGACGATACTTCATACCTCGGCGACCTCAAACCCGGCGATTCGGCGACTGCGAGTTTCCAGCTGAGTGCAGGCGGGACTGCCGCAGTGAACCAGTACCTCCTCGACACTCAGGTGCGGTACCGCGATGCCCTTGATAACAGCCAGCTCTCGGATACGTTCAAGGTACCGGTGAGCGTCGTTCCCAGTCCCCCGGCCAGCGGCCTTATGCAGGCACTTCCCGTTCTCGTCATTGTCGCGCTTATCGGGGCAGGCGCCGGGTATTATTTACTTGTAATGAGAAAGAAAAAGTGATGTTTGGTTGGGATGGGGATCTCCCCGGACCGACGGTTCGGACCATGGAGGAGATGCGTCCTGTCCTGGCCGATCCGTCGTGCAGGCATCCGGATCCTCTCTATTTTATGTACCGCGATCTGGCAAAAACGGACGCGGACTGGACATGGCTCCACGGTCACAGCCTGCGGTTCGACCTGACAGTAATCCCCCCGGCTGATCTCTGCGGGGAATGGGTAAAGACCAAGGGCCATTACCACCCGAAGAACGCGGCAGGCGTTGGGTATCCGGAGATCTACGAAGTAATCGGCGGAAGGGCACATTACCTCCTGCAGTCGCGGGCGCTTGACGATGTGGTGCTCGTTTCGGCGGAAGAGGGCGATATTGTCATCATCCCTCCCGACTATGGCCACATCACTATCAATCCTTCGGGAAACGAAACCCTGATCATGGCAAATATTGTCTCGACCGCATTCGAAAGCGAATATGCTGAATACGAAAAAAGGGCCGGAGCAGCATATTACGAGATGCGGGACGGAGAATTCCGGAAGAACCACCGCTACCCGGCGACCCCTGTCATCAGGCACCTGAGGCCCAGGAGTGGCACGGGTATCCACCGGATCCTCGACCAGCCCCTCTATTCCCTGATCGGGAACGCCGAAGCGCTTGCATTCCTCAACAACCCGGAGGAATATCTTCCGGCTCTTGGGGTCCTGCTAAAAGATTAGGCGCCGGCACGCGTTTGTGTGCGCTTTTACTGACAAGGGAGCGCACTTTCTCCTCGACCGGGTTCTCCGCTTTCCACCCGTGCTCTTCGAGGCTGGCAAGCGCCCGGTCGATCTCAGGGTACGTGAGGCCGATCTCTCCTTCATCGCTCTGTCCTTCCCACAACCCCGCCGAGGGGGCTTTCCGGATGATCGGCTCCGGGATCCCGAGTTCCCGGGCCCACGCGTATATCTCGGTCTTGTAGAGATGAACGATGGGCTGGATATCCGCAGCATTGTCACCGAATTTCGTGCAATACCCGAGCATGAGCTCGCTCCGGTTCGAGGTGCCGCAGACGATGCGGTTGTCGCGGTTGGCATGGTAATAAAGGACGGCCATCCGGGTACGGGCCATCAGGTTGCCAAGAAGGTACCGTGATTCCCTGAACTCCGGAATCGTCCGGAACCCTGCGAGGATCGGCTCGATGCTCACGGTCTTATGCCCGATGCCGAATTTCCTGCAGAGCTCGGCAGCATCCCGGATGTCGTCGGGGTTACTGACTGCAGAGGGGAGAGAGAGTCCGAGAACCTTGTCGGCTCCGACTGCCCGGCAGCAGAAAACTGCTGCGACCGCGGAATCAATCCCTCCCGAGAGTCCGATGACAATCCCGGATGCCCGGCTGTTCCAGTACTCGTACCGGATCATCCGTTCGACCATCCCCATCCTGCATGCCAGTTCCAGTGCCATTCGTATACAAGTTTGTCACACGGAATGAATGAATTTTTTGAGCTGTCCGGCAGTGCCGGTTGCGATGAGAAGATCCCCGGGATCGGGGATTTCGGATCCCGCGGGGCTGACAATCGACTTTTCCTTCCCCTCGATACCGATGATCCGCACACCCGATCTGTGCTCGTACCATCCGATGGACCGTGTGCGGGTCTTTTGGATCTCTTTTGCAAGTACCATCTCGCCATTTGGCAGATCGAGGAGGATGCTGACGGTATCCGTGAGAACGATCCTCGCGATTGTCTGGCCCCCGATCGTGGGGAGGAGGGCGACGTAATCCGCGCCCGCCCGGAAGAGCTTATCGACGGTTGCGGGCTCGTTTGCACGGGCGAGGATGCGGATTTTGGGGTTCAGGCTCCGGGCCATGAGGGCTGTGAAGATGTTTACGTCGTCATTGTTCAGTGCGACGATGCAGTACTGAGCCATGGTGATCTCCGCCTCCTTGAGAACCTCCTCGTCCTCAGCGTTGCCGACGACCTGTTCGACTTCATGCTCTTTTAAGTCAACCACACGGCAGCGAATCCCTGCATCGGTGAGTTCCCGGTACGCTGCCTTGCCGACATCCCCAAAACCAGCGATAACCGCCTTTGACCCGGCCTGACCGCAGGCATTAAAATCCTCGCGGACAGCTGAGGCGATCGCATCGGCGCGGCCGAAGAGGAAGAGCGAGCTCGTTCCATCGACCGGCTGTTCATCCCCCGGCCGCTGGATGAACGTTGCAGACCTCCACAGCGAGAGCACCAGTATCCCGTACCTTTCAAATAACCCGAGCTCTCCGAGCGTCTTTCCGGCCGCAACCGAACCAGGGACCACCGGGATAGTGACCAGCTTCAGACCGTGGGACGGACCGGTATTACCGTTGAGGCTGGTCCGGTCATTCCCGAAACACTCCACAACGGTATCGCCACCCGGGTTCAGGACCGCGTGCCGGGCAAGGATGCGTCCCGTTGCATCTTTCGGAGAGAGGACATAATCCGCCCCGGCATACCGGAGGTAACGGTCAAAGGCGAGATCGTCGACAACGGAGATTATCACACCCTTCGTCAGCTCGCGGACACCGAGAATGATATTCGCGGTCAGCCGCTCATCCTTGCTGATAACAAGGAACCGGGCATGCCCAATGTGGGATCCTGCCCATGTTGCAGGATCGGTATAATCTCCCCATATTACATATGCCCTGCGCCGGTACCGGGTAGCGATCTCGAGCGCGACTGTCTTGTCCTGTTCGATAATGAGAATATCGCGTTCGGATATTGCAAGGCTGTCGATAACTGCGCGGGTCAGCTCATCGTAGCCCATGATCACGGTGTGACCATGGAGGGTATGAGGGGTTTTTTTCGGAGGTGTGGGCGCAAGAAGGGCTGAGAGAAACGGGGCGACGAGGAGCGGTACAACGATGAAGATCATTATCACACCGGAGAGGATGATCTGGATCGAGAGGAGCATCATGAGAGGATTGGTGAAGTTCGGGAGCTCGGTGTTGCCCACCGTTGACATTGACTGGACGACAAAAAGAAGGGCATTTGCTTCCGAGATCGGCCGGTTCTCGAGAACCGGGTAGAAGGAGAGGACTATGTAGGTGTAAAACCCGATCAGCATCGCAAATGCAATGAAGTACAGGGCTATCTGGATGCCCGGTGAGTTCCGGATCGCCCGCCAGATCTGTCCCCGTTTGTGGGCCATCTCAGGTCCTCACCCCGCTTTCCAACCGGCATCCGGCGCATATATCCTGTCCGGGCATTCCGCACCCGGCGCATATCCTGATGGTACCGGGTCGGGCTCCTGCACGG
>DATKMN010000136.1:0-4706 GCA_035541835.1 Methanoregula sp. | reverse complement strand
GGCCATGGGCGACAACTTCACCTGCCCCAACTGTGACCAGCCCCTCACCCATTTCGAGAACGAGATGCTCGTGAAAGCGCTCCGCGAGCGCATCGAGAATATGAAAAAGACGCTCGGCCATGCCTGAGAGCCCGGAACGGTATATCGCTCTTCTCCGGGAGGCTGGCTGCAGACCGAAGGTGATCGCCCACTGCCGGGCGGTCTGCGCCTGCGCCGAAGAGTATGCCTGTAAGACCCCGCTCGCCGATCCTGATCTGGTCGTGGCTGGCGCCCTGCTCCACGATATCGGGCGGGGGAGCACCCACTCGATCGGCCATGCACAGGCAGGAGCCGATACCCTGCGTAAAAACGGTTTTCCCGAACGGCTCGCCCGGATCGTGGAATGCCATACCGGGGCGGGACTGACCGCGGATGAATGCACGCTTCTTGGCCTTCTCCCTCGGGACTGCATACCGCAAACCATCGAGGAAAAGATCGTGACCCACGCGGACAACCTGATCGCCGGTTCAACGCGTGTCACGATCGACGAAGAGATTGCAGCGGCGATCCACCTGCCAAGGAAGAGCCGGGAACGGATGTACCGGCTCGCAAACGAAGTAGAGCTGCTCACGCAGTAAACGAGCGGCGATCTGTTTTTTTCAGATAATGACCTGCCGGACCTGGGGCAGGGCACGGATCTCGCTCACGAGGCCCGCCGGGAGCGGGTCTTCGACAATGATCACGAGCTTGGGGTCCTCGGAGAACTGGGGATCGGTGACGAAGATCTGGCGGATGGCAAGGTTGTGCTCCGCGATCACCCGGACCGCTGCGCCAACTATCCCTCGTTCGCTTGCGTCCTTTGGCATGACCACGATCACCGCAAAGCCCAGGGACTCTGCCACCCGGCTCAGGTCGGGTGTGGCCCGCATGTTTGTGAAGATCTCGCGCAGGAACGGCCGTTCGAGGATGCGCCGGGCAGTGGAGTCCACGACACGCCGGTCAGAGCCGATCGCTTTTGCGACCGAGGTGGCCGGGATCTCGATCCCGTTGCAGCAGATCCGTCCCTCATCGTTGACGCCAAAGCCGTTTTCGAGGAGGAACCGGACCACGCGGCCCTGGGATGGGGAATCGGCGAACTCGCGGATGATGTCAGACCACATATGTTCACCGGGTATAACGTAGGAAAATATACATGTATGCATCATGGCTGCCATCAGCGTATACAATAGAGAACCAGAACCCGCGTTCCCAGATGTTCCCTATCACAGTCCCGGCCGGGAACCCGGAACGGGACGCTTTCCTGACGGACGAGGGATGAAAATCAGCCATAACATTCTTTTAGATAGACAACCTCTTTGTTATGGCACAGACGCGGGCCCGGCCGGTTCTCCGGCGGCAGTTGCGGTGCAGTAATTCTTCAATGGGCGAGGGTAGCCAAGCCAGGTCAAAGGCGCTAGGTTGAGGGCCTAGTCTCGTAGGAGTTCTTGGGTTCGAATCCCATCCCTCGCATTTTTTCTTGCATTTTATTTTTCTTCGTTTAAAATTTCAACCGGTAAAAAATTCTCTTGCGATTTCTCCCCCTCCTCGCTCTTTGCTCGGAGCCGCTCGGCCGCCTCGTCGGGGCCTCTGCTCGGCCGCCTCGTCGGGGCCTCTGCTCGGGCAAGTGAGGGTCCGGGCTGTCATCTGCCCCGCCGTGCCCCGTGAGGGGCCCTGAGGCGGGGAGGATTCATCTATGGGGTGTGGGGGCGACAGCCCCCGCGATATCCCCGCAACACATGCCGGATCTTCCAGCCCGAACCGAAAATTTCCGGAAAAGGATTCGCCCTTGTCACTCAAATGATCCAGGAGGGACCCCCCCTTCAAAAAACCGGAGCCCCCCCACCGGCTCCTTTGGGGGTCTCGCACATTGAAAGGGGTACCCCCCGGGTCTGTGGGGATCGGGTACCCCCTCCCCGCCTCTCTCCGGGGGTCTTCAAAAATAAAGGGGGTCCCCCCTGATCGCGAACAAAGGGGGACTACCCACAGGGTCTTCATGGGGGGGGAGGGGGTAATCCGAGTCCACAGCCCCCCGATCAGACCCGAGCTAATCCGGGCCCATATTGAGCCCGGATGACCCTTTTTTTGATACCATCGGAGCCCGATTTGGGCTCCGATTTAATCCAAGCCTAAATTGACCGTATTTTGGCAAACGGACGAAAAATATGGTTCGCAAAAACACGGTTTTTAGGCCAATATCAGGGTTGGATGGGCATTTGTGTGATCCCGGAAAAAAGAGGCCGGGAAAAGGCCGCTATGGGCTGCTAAAGGGTATTATATGGGGCGTAATTTGGGCGTATTTTGACAAAATAATCGAATAAATGGCTTATTTTCCACGCGAACCGAAAAGGAACATGTTACGGGCGTATTTTCCCGCGGTTTTGGGGCATTGGCATTGCTGTCTCCCGTTCACTCTCCGACGATACTTTCCGGCTCATCTATTTCCGGCGCGCATTTTTCCCGGTTGCAGGATCGCCAGCGAGGATTTCTTCAGAGGACGAAAGGGCAATCATTAATACAATTACCCGGAACATCAGCTAACGAAGCATTTCCGGAAAATAAAAAAAACCGGAACCGGCAATCCGGAAAAAATACGGCAGAGTGTGAAGCTCTCATGGTTGGTACACAGACAAAACCAGATCAGAAACAGGACAATAATTCAGACAAACTCTATCACACCCTGCCGCCCGATGAGCTCTGCTCCCGGCTGGGAACATCGGACCGTGGGCTTTCCTCCGCTGAATCCGCAACACGCCTCGCACAGTACGGCCCCAACGATGTCTCGCGGATCCGCAGGCAGTCCATCATCGTCCAGTACCTCTCGCACTTCAAAAACCTGCTCGTCATCATCCTGATCCTTGCTGCGGTCATCTCGATCTTTGCCGGCGATGCCACGTCAGCGGTCATCATCATCGTGATCGTGATCGCGAGCGTTACGCTGGACTTTTTCCAGGAGTACAAGGCAGGAAATGCGGCAGAACTCCTCCGCCAGAAGATCATCACAAAGGCCGAAGTCCTGCGGGACGGTGAAAAGCAGGAACTGCCCATCACCGTGCTCGTGCCCGGCGACGTGATCGTTCTCTCTGCCGGGGACATTGTCCCGGCCGATGCACGCGTCCTCTCCTCAAAAGACCTCTTCGTCAACCAGTCTGCGCTCACCGGGGAACCCTTCCCGGTCGGAAAAGAACCGGGCGTCGCGGCACCGGGAACTCCCCTTGCCGAGGCGGAAAATTATCTCTTCCTGGGCACATCCGTGGTGAGCGGCACGGCAACCGCCGTTGTCACGGTAACAGGGTCGTCCACCGAGTTCGGGCACGTGGCAAAGAGCCTGGTGAGCCGGCCGCCGGAGACCGAGTTCGAGCGGGGACTGCGCCACTTCAGTTACCTGATGACCCGGATCATCTTTGCCCTCGTGATCGTGGTCTTCTTCATCAATGCCTTCTTCCGGCACGGCCTTCTCGACTCGCTCCTCTTCTCGATCGCGCTTGCGGTCGGGATGACCCCCGAGCTTCTGCCGATGATCCTCTCGCTCAACCTCTCCAAAGGTGCGATCGCCATGTCGGAGAAAGGCGCGATTGTCCGGCACCCGGAATCGATCCAGAACTTCGGGAGCATGGACGTGCTCTGCACCGACAAGACCGGGACGCTCACCGAGAACCAGATCGCGCTCGTGCGGCACCTGGACACGGGCGGGAACGACAGCGAGTCGGTGCTCCTCCACTCGTACATCAACAGCCTGTACGGGACCGGGCTGAAAAGCCCGCTCGATGAGGCGATCCTCCGGTTCCGGCACCTGGATACCGATAACTGCACCAAGATCGACGAGATCCCCTTTGACTTTATCCGGAAAAGGGTCTCGGTCGTGGTACAAAAGGACGGAAAAGCAGTCATCATCTCGAAAGGTGCTCCCGAAGAGATCTTCCGGGTCTGTACCGCCGAGGAGTCCGGAGGTTCGATCCGGCCCTTTGATGCGGCAGCCCGGGCACGGGTCCAGAAGATCTATGACGACCAGAGTGCCCAGGGGTTCCGGACCCTTGCCGTCTGTTACCGTATCCTGACCACCGCCCAGGCCGGGTTCTCGGTCGGGGACGAGAAAGAGATGGTCCTTGCCGGCTTTGTCACCTTCATTGACCCGCCCAAGGAGAGTGCCCGCGAATCGGTGCAGCTCCTGGCCCGGTCGGGGATCGAGCTCAAGATCCTGACCGGGGACAACGAACTGGTCACCCGCAAGACCTGCGAGCTCATTGGTATCCCGGTCAAAGGGGTGCTCACCGGAGCCGGGATCGAGACCCTGGACACCGAGGGCCTCTCCCGCGTGGTGGACGGCATCACCATCTTCTCTCGTATGACCCCGGTCCAGAAGAACCGGGTGATGAACGCCCTCAAAAAGAACGGCCACGTGGTCGGGTTCATGGGCGACGGGATCAATGACGCCCCCTCCATCCGCGAGGCAGATGTCGGGATCTCGGTGGCAAACGCGGTGGATATCGCCAAGGAATCGGCCGATATCATCCTCGTAGAAAACGACCTGCGCATCCTCAATGACGGTGTGCTCGAGGGGCGCAAGACCTTCGGGAACACCATGAAGTACATCCTGATGGGGACCAGCTCCAACTTCGGGAACATGTTCTCGGTGGCCGGGGCGTCCCTCTTTTTAAAGTTCCTCCCCATGCTTCCGATCCAGATCCTGC
>DATKMN010000135.1:0-11783 GCA_035541835.1 Methanoregula sp. | reverse complement strand
ATGTCCTCCGGCCGGGAGTCATCACGGAAGCTGCTGACCTGCAGGTCTCCGTGCTCGCACTTGCTCTCAGGGGCGGCGGGAAAGTCCCGATCGCAAACGAGATCTTCTATGTCAGGCTCACCGACCAGGTCTCCCGGACGGACATCGATATTGCCAAGGAAGGGAGCGGTGAGGGCCTCGATGCGCTCGACATGAAAAGAATCCTTCTTGGTGCGCCGGGTTGACCCTTCAGGTAACGATAGCAGCTCCCTTCCGGCACACCCGGAAGGCGGGAATGCGGAAGAACGAGCTCGTCTATTACTATGCGCTCGACCGGAAATGGATGAACACCGACCAGGCAAACCAGCTTCTCCGGAGAGCTGAGGAGGACGGCCTCCTCAGGCTTGAAAACGGGATGTATTCCCCGGGTTTCGATATTGCCGGGATCACCATCCCGATTGGCTTCCGGCCCGCCTCCTCAATATTCGAAAGGAGCGATCCGATCCAGCAGTTGATCGCACGGATCGCAGAAGCTGAAAAAATCCAGAATACCGAAGTGGTTTCCCGGATGAATGCCCTCATTAAGGACGGGTTCGACGGAAATCTCCTCCCGCAGGCTGCCCTCGTCATCCTTGCCCGGAAATACGGCGTCCCGTTCGATGATCTCCGGGAAGAGCTCCGCCAGGGGCTCACCCGGACCTGACCCGACAGGGTACCGGCCGGGCCGGATCCTCCCGAAAGGGTGGCGAACAAAGAAACGACAAACTATTTCGCTGATTTTCCGTAATGATATACTGATCATAAGATATTAGAGTTGAACCTGCCATGAGACATGGAAGAAGAAAAAGCAGTTCGTTTGAGAAACCCTGGGTTGCATACGCAGCCATCGGAGGAATCGTTGTGGTCATCATCCTCGCGCTCGTCTTTTACCTGGGCGGGGGAAGTTCGCCGGCATCGCCGGCCAAAACCGGCACGGCGGGGGCAACCCCCACCGGAAGCGGGACTTCCGGCTCCGGTTCCGGCCAGGCATCCCCGGGTACGACCCCGACGCTGGTCATAGCCACACCCACGCCGGTCACGGTCCCGGATACCGGCGTGTACGTAAAGGTCAGCTACCTCGGGGGATTCTCCGGCTCCTACGGGATCACGGGGGCCCTGACTGCCGTGCGGAGTTCGGGGGACCGGATCTTCTCCGTCGAAAATGCGACCGGCACAGTCACCGCCTCGTTCCATAAGGAGGATCGCTCCACCACCCATGAGATCGACGTGGAGATCTGGAAGAACGGGAAAGCCCTCACCTTCGGCAGGAACCAGTCGGCCTTTGGTGTAGTCAGCATCAGTGCCGCGGTATAACACAGCGGCTCGGGAGGCGACCGGCAGCCGGTCGAAACAAAAAAAAAATATTTTATTTTCTTCCGCGGACTTTTTCGGCCTTCTTCTCTCCCTCAACCCTGGGGAAGAGCTCGTCCAGCGTTTTTTCGCCGTAGGTGGTTACCTGAGCGTTGATCTGGACAAAGTCCGGCGTGATCTCGCTCGACCGCACCATCTTCCGCCTGCGCTCGCCATCCATGGACGGATGGAACCCGACGCCGCCTGCGAGGAGGAGTTTCCTGCGCCCTGCACCCGGCAGCCCGTGTTTTGCAGTTGTCCCGGTCCGGTCGGAAGCTCCGGTGATCCGGATCCGGTAGCCCGCAAGGCCGATCGGGCCCCCGTCCAGCTCGTCCCCGATCCGTTTTCCGACAATTGATCCTGCTGCGCCGCCACTTGCATCGACGTTGAAGGCGCGCCCCGTCTTGGGGTCCGATACGACTACTTTGAAATCAACCATGTAATCTGCTCCATATTGGTCTCACGAAAGAGATCCAGCCCGGGGGATGGTCTCTTCGTCTCTCTGGCTGCCGGCATGTTGGCCTACACACGAGAAGTACCCATTTAATTATACCGGGCGGCTCATAAACCCTCGCGTAGTCCGCCCGGCCTATTTGCCCCAGAACGGTTCGGTCTTCCGGCGCATGGAGGTAAACTCGGCGAGGACCTCCTGCATGCCGGTATTGAGGGTCTTGAGCATCTCGCGTTCGAGAACTTTCACGTGTCGTTCCGGGATGTCGACGAGCAGGTCGTCGCCCACCGCGACCTGCCTGCCGACCGTGGCCCCCTCGATCGAGATGGCGATCTCGAGACCCGCATCGGCCTCGCGGATGGACTCCTGCCGGAGCTGCATTGTCTTGAGGTGCCCGACCTTTTTCCCGTCTGTTTTTATGAGGTCGACATCGCTCCTGAGCTTGCCGCCGAGTACCCGGACACCGACAACTGCCGGGTTGCTCTGCCGGAAGACGCAGTCCGGGAGGAGCCGGATCTTCGCCGGCATCACCACGTGCTCGAAGCGCTGCTTCTCCTGGATCCGTTTCTGCTCGTCGCGCCATTCGAGGTACGAATCGATGAGCTGGTAGATGACCCGGCCCTCGAACACTTTCACCTGGGTGTAGAGCGGGTTCCTGATCATCTCAGCAGCATCCGGAAGGATCGGCGTGTTGAAGGAGAGGAGTACCCGGAACGCAGGGTTCTTGATGGTCTCGGTGTCGATGAGGTCGTGCCGGCTCACCGGCCCGACCTCCGCCCGCATGACGCCGATCTGTTTGCCGTCGAGTTCCTTGCAGAGCGCCTCGAGCGCCCCGATGGTATCGGCCTTGATCACGATCCCCTCTTCCGCGAGGTTGACGTGGATCTCCGTCATCTCTTTCTGGATCCGGGCCACGACTTCATCGCGGTTGCCACGGACGACGAAGAACGGTGAACCCGCGATGACTCCTTCGAGGTTGGGGGCAGTGACCTTGATCCCGGAAGCCGCCACCACGGACTTTACCCGCTCGAACCGGTCCTCGACGAGGATCTCTTTCAGGGGACGGGGCTTCAGGAGAGACCGGACTTTCGTCACCAGGACGTCGCCCTGGGTAGCCACCGCGATCTCGTCCCCGACGCTGAGCGTGCCGTCGTAGAGGATCACGTCGAGCGTGGTCCCGAGTCCCCGCTCTTCCTTGACCTCCAGGACGGTGCCGGCGCCCGGGCCCTCGACCGAGAGGGCGAGTTCCTCCCCCATGTACCGCTGGGCAAGGCCGATCATCACGAGCAGGAGATCCGAGATACCTTCATTGGTGTGTGCGCTCACCGGGACGATGGCGAGGTTCCTCCGGAAGTCGGCTACCCGGTCGAACCGGTCGGCAGAGAAATCGAGCTCGGAGAGTTTTCCGACAATCTCGTACGTCTTGTTCTCGACATCCGTTTTGACCCGGTCGTTCTGTTTTGCAAACGAGGAGAGGAACGATTCCCCTTCGTTGACCCGCCACCCGTGGATCCGGTCGATCTTGGTGGCGGCGATGACAAAGGGCGTCTTGCAGGTGCGCAGGATCTGGAGTGCCTCTACCGTCTGCGGCTGGAACCCCTGGGCTATGTCGACTACGAGGATGGCCATGTCGGCAAGTGCCCCGCCCCGTGCCCTCAGGGTTGTGAAGGCATGATGGCCCGGCGTATCGATAAAAAGAAGCCCGGGGATGTTGATCGGGACCTTTCCCATCGTCCCGCTCATGGTGCGGATCGCTTCGATCGGGACGATGGTGGCACCGATATGCTGGGTGATCGCCCCGACCTCGGAGCTCACGACCGAAGAGCCCCGGATCCGGTCGAGGAGGGAGGTCTTGCCATGGTCCACGTGGCCCATAACGCAGACAATGGGCGTCCTTATCTTAGGGTTTTCCGCCATAAACGCCTCCCGTTCTTCCGCTGCTCCGGCCGGGGATACCCCCGCGTTGAACGTCCCGCACTACCGGCGATTCCCGCCCGCCGTTCCTTAAGGGATTGTGTCCGGAGCCACCTGATAGGTAATGGACGTCTGACCCTATTAAGCATCACCCCCTTCCTGCAAAACCACCGCCGCGTGCAAAAAACGTCTCCGGAACAGGGACCCGGGGGGAGTTGCACGGATAGATTAATCAGAGTAAGGTGCCAAAATTAAAGGGACATCTGCCAGGGTGGGGTAGTTGGTTATCCTAGAGGACTGTGGATCCTCCGACCCGGGTTCGAATCTCGGCCCTGGCCTCTTTCCTTTTCGCCGGTCTGGTTTTTTCAGGTCGTGATCCCTGCCGTGTCTGTGGAGCGCCAGGCCTTTTATGCATGGGAACGGGCGATCGGCCGGTGAATCTCATCGCATAGCCAGGAGACCGGCACGGGTCCCAGGAACGATAGCCGGGTTTTTTCCGGATTTTGAAACCGGTAAGAAAGTCAGACAGCGTACTTTTTTGTGCATTGAGTGCCAATTTTGTACTGCAACTCTCCGGAAAGATCCGGGGGCAGCCAGCCGGAGAACTGAAAAGTACATGCCGGAAAATGCTTACGTCCACGGTTATTCACCCCGCGAATCGGAACGGCTCTCGGACCAGGCCCGCACGCTCACCGACCTCCTCCACCATGACACCCGGTACCCGGCAGGATCGCACGTGCTCGAGGCCGGCTGCGGGACCGGCGCCCAGACCGTCATCCTTGCCCGGAACAGCCCGGATGCATTCATTACATCGGTCGACATATCCGCGGAATCGGTGGGGAAGGCAAAGGAGCGGGTTCGGGAGGAAGGTCTGGCCAATGTCAGGTTCCGGGTCGGGGACCTCTTCAGCCTGCCGTTCGCGGAAGAGAGCTTCGACCACATTTTCGTCTGCTTTGTTCTCGAACACCTCCCCGACCCCGGCCTCGCCCTCTTAAGGCTCCTGCCGCTCCTGAAACACGGCGGCACGATCACGGTCATAGAAGGCGACCACGGCTCCGCGTTCTTCCATCCTGAAAGCCCTGAGGCCGGGCAGGCGATCCGGTGCCTCATCGGACTCCAGAAGGATGCCGGCGGCGATGCGCTTATCGGCCGGAAGCTCTACCCGCTCGTCACCGGTGCCGGTTTTTCGGGGGTCCGCGTCTCCCCCCGGCTCGTGTACGTCGATGCCTCCCGGCCGGAACTGGTCGAGGGGTTTACGAAACTGACCTTCACTGCAATGGTCGACGGTGTCCGCGGCGAAGCGATTGCCAGGGGCATGATGAGCGAAGCCGGCTGGGATGCGGGAATCCGGGGCCTCCTGCGGACCTGCGAACCGGACGGCTCCTTCTGCTACCTGTTCTTCAAGGCAACTGGAATCAGGGAGTAGCACCGGTACCGGAAAAGTGGTCCCGTGACCGTCTCTGAAGTAAGGAATATGGCTGACGAAATTCTGTAAAATCAAATCCGGCTGCATCCGGCTGACCATTGATCTCCTCCTCACGGAAAATCACGACCGAATGAAAGGAAGCATCCTGCCGGGCAGGGAGCGGAGTCCAGTCCTCCCCGGAAAACTGTTGCAGCGGCACTTTCGCGCTGCATATTCACAACCATTTATACACCCGGCCCCGACAGGAACAGGGTGAATGCTGTGGACGCAAGCGAAGAACGTGTGATCGGCGTGGTACAGGAAATGAACCGTAACTGGACGGGGTCATGGGATGAAAAAAAATTCCGTGAATTCATTCACCCGGAGGCGGTGGCGATCGTCCCGACCACCGGCGGTCGTATCGAAGGGAGGGAACGGTATGTCGAGAGCTGGAGACAGTTCGCAGCCGCCGCGAAAATCCTTGCCTGGGAAGAGACCGGCCATCATGTCCGGTTCTTCTGTTCAGGTACATGCGCAGTGGTCACGTACCTCTTCTCCATCCGGTTCGTCATCGGCGGTCCGGAACAGGAAATGAAAGGGCGGGACATGCTGGTCCTCGTATACGAACAGGGCCGGTGGCTCGTGGCAGCCGACCAGTTCTCGCCGGAACCCCCCGCCCTATAAATTGTAGTGTGGCAAACACAAGGATATCAGGAGAATCCATGGATACCACCATCATCATCGGATATGTCGCCGGGACACTCACGACCGCATCGTTCGTTCCCCAGGTCATCCGGTCGTGGAGCCTGCGGGAGACCCGGGACCTCTCGCTCGCTATGCTCCTCCTGTTCGCGGCGGGTGTCGTCCTCTGGACCATGTACGGTGCCTGGATCGGGTCATTCCCGATCATCGTGGCAAACGTGATCACCCTCGCCCTCATCCTCTTCCTGCTCTGGATGAAGATCCGGTTCCACTGATCGGGACCGTCAATAAAAAGGGCTGTTTTGAAAAGAGGATCTGGTTATTCCTGCTGAAGGAGGACGAGGCAGCCGGAGATCTTGTCGTGGAGCCCCTGCTTTTTCTGGGTAAGGCCGATCATGAGGAACCCGATGCAGATGATCAGTGCGGAGATGAACTTGGCGAAGTGCCGGAGGGTCACCCGGGCAAACGTGGGCTTGTTCCCGTCGAGATCGGTCACGACCATCTTCATCAAAAGCTTCCCCGGGGTTGCCTGGCTGCGGGAGGATTCGAAACTGGCGTAGTACAGCCACGGGACGATGATGACGAGCATCCCGAACGCCGCAATGATTGGCGTGAATGCGGCATCGGGAGTCCCCGCCTCGGTGAGCTGTGAGACCGGGGCGTGCTGCACGACGATGTAATATGCATATTTTATACCGTTTGCCATGGAAAAAAACGCGATAACGACGATTCCGATGAGAAGGATCAGGATCGTGTCCACGATCCACGCGATGAACCTCCTGCCCAGTCCCGCGTATACCCCGATCTCAGGGCCTTCCTCTTCCACGGGGGCAGCGCCCACGGGCTTGACCGGCGCTGACGACTCGATGTCAGCCCCGCACCACTGGCAGAATTTTCCGGAGGCATCGGTCTCTTTCCCACATTTTGGACAGAACATTCCTCAATACTCCTGATATGTAATTTTAAACCGGGTGTCCTTTTTAATTTAACTGTTCCATTCCGGTATTTTATGGTTTTGTCGGCCCCGGAATCCTGATCTTGCCAGAAAACGCCCGCGGGAATCTTTGCACGGGCATTTTCGAGCACAAGCCAGAAATAAGCAGGAGGGGCAACCCTTACCCATGAACCGAACCGTAACCCTGGCAGCGGCTGCCGGCCTCATCGCGATCATCCTCATCACCGGCTGCACGAGCCCCACCGGGGCCGGGTTCCCGACGCCCGGGACTTCAGCGACGCCGACCTCCCCGCCAACGGCTGCTGCGACAACGCCCGCAACGCAGGTCCCGGTTGCCGTATCCACGCTCCCCGAGGAGCAGTTCGTCGATATCGCGGTCACCAAGGAACGGCCGGACGCGACGATCCACCTCCTCTATAACGGCGGCAAGGGAGAATTGTTTGTCCAGAACGTCCTCCTGGTCGTCACCCGTTCCGACGGGCAGGTGATCCAGGAGTACCTCGACGACAATACCCGGAAGCCCCAGAGGGGAGACGAACTGGTGGTGCAGGGCACGCGGGGATCGGACAGGGTGCAGGTCTATGTCACGAGCGCAAACAAGGTCTACCAGATATTCGACAAACCGCTCGTGTCCTCACTCTGATCTCTTTTTTTTTAATCCGTATCTTACCGTTCTTTTCAACCGGTGTGCCGGTGTTCGCTGACGCGCTCTGCATACCAGTGGGTCAGGTACCCCAGCAGGACGACGATGAGCGTGGTCACCCCGAGCACGAGCCACTGCTCGGGCCCCGCGGTGCCGACGGCGAGCCGGGCGAGGAGGTTGAGCGGGTTCGACGGGATCGCAAGCGCGAAGAGGATGACGACGACAAGGCCGGTCGAGTACACGAACTGGGCTGCCGTCCGCTCACGGTAGTGGAGGGCAACGAGCGCCCCGAGGAGGATGAGGATGAGCGACGTGACGGCGACCTGCAGGAGGATCATGGCCATGTTCTGTATCGCGATCCGGTTCAGCGAGAGGAGGATCAGCCACGCACCTGCCTGGATCGGCACGAGGATCTCGCAGGCGAGCACCTTGCCCCAGACCATCTCGGCAAAGCTGATCGGGGTCGAGACCAGCGTCTCGAGCGTCTCGTGCTGGTACTCTTCGGTGATGAGGTCGATGACCAGCGCGGAGGCGATGATCGCCGGCATGAAGACGAGGAGCGGGATCAGGAGCCCGTACACGAACTCGTAGAAGCCGCCCCCGCCGGAGGAGGGGACCTGGAGCGGGATGGGAGTGACATCGAGACGGGCCGCCCGGATCTGCCGGAGGTCCCCTTCGTATTTCAGGAAGATGTCCTTGAGTTTCACATCGACGATCGCGCTCTGGAGATCGTTTTCCAGGGTATAGAGCGTGATCTTGACCGGGTCGGACCCGGCCGGGCCCGTGTCGGGAACGTAAATGACCGCGGCGAGTTTCCGCTGCTGGAGCGCAGTCACCGCGGTCGAGAGGTCCATCGTGTATACCCGGAAGTCCGGGCTTGTCCTGAGATATGTGAGTACCCCGGAATCATTCCCGGCGTACGCGACGCTGTACCGGTAGTGGGAGTACTTCGAGAGGGACGCCGGGTCGTACATCGAGGTGAGCCCTACCATCAGGAACGATGAGAAGAGCGCGATGAAGAGCTGGAGGAGGACCGCCAGGAGGATCGTCCGCTCGGAGAGGAGCCCGCGGAACTCTTTTTTCGCGATGATGGAGAGGTGTTTTGACTTCATCTAGAGCCACCCCAGGATGTAGATGTTATAGATGCAGTGGACGGTCATTGCGATCAGGAGCCCGGGGACGAACCATTTCTTCCCGCCGAGCTTGAGGGAGCACGCGACGATCAGCACCCCGGCGAAGTGGAGGAGGAGCGGCAGCCAGAGCGACCCGAGGGAGAGGAAGAGGATGCTCCCGAAGACCGAGTCCGAGATCTGGGCGAGCGTGACGAAGAGGAGGAGTTTCTCGGCCACGAGGAAGCCGATCGCGGTTGCCGCGGACGCGAGGACGAGGTTCTTCCACGTGAAGAACCCCGGGTCCCGGGAGAAGAGGGTGTAGATCCCGATACCCTTTGCAAACTCTTCGATCAGGGCCGCAAAGAGGAGGAGGAAGATGAGCGAGTACGGCATGGGCAGGTTGAAGAAGAGGACCAGGCACATCATCTGGACCATGAAGACAAACGGGATCGAGAAGCCGGAGAGGAGGGAGAGTGCGAGGAACGGGTGCTTTGCGGGGATGATCTCGGAGAGGAACTCCCGGACACGGGTCGTGAGCGGCTTTTCCGAGAAGAGGCGCTCTTCCTTGAAGTTCCTCGCGGCGACGAAGAAGAGGACGGCCCCGGTCAGCCAGAAGAGCGAGGTCGAGTACAGGTAATCGGTGGCGGTCCATGCCGTGCCCTGGATGGAGAGGACGATGAGCGTTAAGGGTGAGATGAGGGAGATGACGTGGACGTTTGCAAAGATGCTCGGGAAGAAAAGGTAGGATGTGGCTACCGTGGAGAAGAAGATCGAGATGAACGAGAGCTCCTTGAATGACCGGGAGAGCATGCCGATGAGGAGCGCGTTTGCGAGGAAAAAGAAGATGACCGGGATGAGAGGCAGCATGATCTCCGGGGGGGCCCTGAGATAGAGCGTCAGCCCTGCACAGATCGCGAGCATGCCGATGAAGTACGGGAGCATCTTCCCGAGGATGACGGACGACGCTTTCACCGGTGTGGAGAGGAGGATCTCGCCCTTCCTCTCGATCCGCTCGTTCATGATGCTCATCATGAAGAACTGGGAGGTGAAGTAGAGCGGGAAGATGAAGACGAAGACGAGGATGATGGAGTCAAACGGCAGCGGGGGCGAGAGCTCGGCGGGCGTCTTGAAGTTGCCCATCGTTGTCGTGGTGGTGAGGGCAGAGGTGTAGCGCGAGATCTGGGAGTTCTGCGCGTTTGTCTGGACCAGCTGCGCCCGGAGATCGTCTTCGGAGATCGGGAGCGTCGGGGATGGCGTTGGGATCTGCACGACCGGCCCCGACGGGACAGGCGCGCCCCTTCCCGGGGCCGCGCTCACGTACTGCCCGCTCTGGGTGGAGAGGAACGAGAGCTCGCTCTTGACACCCTCGGTGTCGATCCAGAGCGGGTAGGCGGCGAAGAGGTCGGTCTCGGTATTGTACACGCTGTTGACGTACTTCCCGTAATCCCGGGAGAGGGTCTGCAGCGCGGAGTTGGCCTTGTCCGTCCCGAGCCCGGTGGCATTGCCCCGGACCACGATGACGTCGAATGCGTTCCGGTCCGCCTCGAGCGTTGGCGCATCGAGCTGGTACACGGCGAACCGTGCGTCGCCTGCGATGAGGGAGGCGATCTGCGGGTCGTCCACGCCCACCCGGTACATCCCGTCCTGGAGGTGGAGGCCGGTCTGGGCAGTATAGCCGGTGACGATAACAAGGAGAATGAAGAGGGCAATTGCGATCGGGATGACGTCGCGGCTCATCATGGTGAAGGACTTTTTGACCTCCCACTTCGCGATCGTCGTGATATCTTTGAGAGCGCCCATGAATTATTCCCGCGATCCGGTAACCGTTGCCGGATAGTGCTGATCCTTGTCCGGTACTATTATAATAAATTCCGGGTATCTTTCATATACTTCCCGTTGGTGACACGGGCGGTTCCCCGCCATTCCCGTTTTTTTTAGCAAGGGATGGCCGTATCTTTCCGGGCGCCCGGGTGCGTTGCTGCACCGTTTTTTGTTTTTTATGCAGCATACAAAAATATTTGAACAATCCGCCGTAACCATTGCGAAAGCAGCCTCACGACCATGATCACCGCCCGGAACATCACGAAAAAATTCGACGGTTTTGTCGCGCTCGACGACGTCAGTTTCGAATTCGAAGACGGCGAGATCTTCGGGATCATCGGCCATAACGGCGCCGGCAAGACCACGCTCCTCAAGATCGTCTCCGGACTCATCGCACCCACTTCCGGCGAGCTGTACATCAACGACATCGACGTCGTCCGGGACAAGATGGCGCTCAAGGAGAACCTCGGCTATCTTCCCGAGGAGTCCCGCCTCTACGAGACCATGACCGCGGAGAGTTATCTCGCGTTCTTCGGTGAGATCTACGGCCTCTCCCCGCAGGAGATCCGGGTCAGGTCGGACCAGCTCTTCGCGGCCCTCTCGCTCGAGACCGGCGGGAAGAAGATCGGCGAGTTCTCGAAGGGGATGAAGCGGAAGACCGCGATCGCCCGGTCCCTCATCCACGACCCGAAGTTCCTCGTGTACGACGAGGCGACGAGCGGCCTCGACCCGATGACCTCCCGGTTCATCGCCGATTACCTCAGGACCCTCAGGAAGGAGGGGAAGACGATCGTCCTCTCGGCCCACAACCTGTACCAGGTCGAGGCGATCTGCGACAAGGTCATGATCCTCCGGCGGGGAAAGATGGTGGCGTTCGGGAACATGTCCCAGCTCCGGGAACAGTTCGGCTCTATCACGTACTCGATATTCTTTTCTATCGACGACCCGGGAAAACTTCTCGGGCTCGCGAAGACCTACCGGCAGGAAGAGGGGCTCTTTGTCTGCGAGGCGCAGGACATCACCGACCTCAACGAGTCGTCCACGCTTATCGCGGAAGCCGGAGGGAAAGTCGCAAAGATCGAGTCCCGGTACCCCTCGCTCGAAGAGATGCTCGTGAAGATCGGGAAGTGAAGAGAACAATTTTCCCGGATTTTCCGGTGGCTTTTTACGTTACCCCCCTCTTGTGCCACCAGTCCCCCCCCCCCAAAGGGGGGACGGGGCACAGGGCGATAGCCCCGAAGAAGGTTTTCCGATTCTGATGGCAGGAGGAGGGGGCGAAAATAATTTTTTCTTCTCAATTACGAGTATGGCGTCTCGCACAGACGAAAGAAAAAAATAACACCGGGATAAAATTCTTACCCAAAATGTGATCACTTTATCGCGTCCGCTCCCAAACCGGACTATCACTTCCG
>DATKMN010000134.1:0-17363 GCA_035541835.1 Methanoregula sp. | reverse complement strand
CATCGATTTCGCGCAGGCCGGAGTTCCTGTGGGAGCCATTGGGCTGAACTATGCTTTTATCCCAATCATGACATTCTCCCCACCCAGCCGTGGCGGAGGCGGGGGCTTTGGAGGCGGCGGGTTCGGCGGAGGATTTGGGGGAGGCGGGGGCTTTGGAGGTGGTGGAGCCGGCGGCAGGTGATCCCGCCACCGTGCTTTCTTTAAAACATATGATGGCTATTGTTGCGAAGGCTGGATAAATCAAGCTATAAATCCGCAAAAACCATATGAATGAAAAAAAGGGAACCTGATCATATGCAATATACGGAGGGGCATCTTGGCAGGATCTTCGTCGTGAGGGTCGACGACGGCGAAGATATGCTTGGCTCGCTCCACGGGTTTATTGTTGAAAAGGGGATTGGGGCCGGCTCAATCCTCTTTCTCGGTGCCCTCAAGGATGGGAGGATGGTCACCGGGCCTGAGGAGCCGGTAATTCCCCCTGTGCCCCATTTTGTCATGTTCGAAGGTGGCTGGGAAGTTTTCGGGGTCGGGACAATCTATCCCGGTGAAAACGGTCCCCACATTCATTACCATGCTTCCGTCGGCCGTTCGGGACACGCACTAACCGGCTGCCTCCGGGATAAAGCCACGACCTACCTCATTGTTGAGGCAGTCATCATGGAGTTTACCGGCCTCTCCGCGCGAAGGGTGTTCGACGAGAAAATGCAGGTCCACATCCCGGAACTTGGCACCGAAGAAAAAGATTCCGGAAAAGTTGTCCCTGAGGGGGAGGTTCTCACGGATAAGGAGCCGTCCCATCCGGTTGGGAAGAAGGATGAAAGCGGCGGGCTCCCGAACGGGCTGGCCGAGATTATCCGCGATCTCACGAGACGCCCTTCGTAGCCCCCGTGTCCGGTGCAACATGACCGTCATGAAAATTTCCTTCCCGGTATGATCCCCCAGCCCTCGGTTATTCCAATTTCTGAATCGGAGAAGCAGGGTCTCGGGATCAGGGAATTCGATATCATCCTCATTACCGGCGATGCTTACGTTGATCACCCATCGTTCGGAATTCCACTTCTTGCCCGGGTCCTCTGGGATTCCGGGTATACCGTAGGGATCATCGCGCGCCCGGACTGGAAGAGGAAGGAGGATTTTTCCCGGCTTGGAAAACCACGGCTCTTTTTTGGGATCTCGTCCGGTAATGTCGACTCGATGGTTGACAACTACACTCCGAACCTCAAACGGCGGAGCGATGATGTCTATGCACCGGGTGGTACCCCGATGCGACCGGACCGGGCGACTATCGTATACACGAACCGGGTCCGCGAACTCTTTCCCGGTGTGCCTATCGTCATCGGAGGGATCGAGGCAAGCCTCCGTCGGTTCGCTCATTACGATTATTGGCAGGACCGGGTACGGCAGTCGATCCTCGCCGATGCCCCTGCCGACCTCCTCGTCTTCGGTATGGGTGAACGCTCTCTTGTGGAGATTGCAGGGAGAATTTCCGACGGGGGGGATCTCCACTCTCTCAGGAATATCCCGGGTACAGCGTACCGAATCGATATTGCTGAATGGCGAAACAACCGACCTGATGAAACGGTTGAGATTCCCGGTTTCCCCGAAGTCGCTGAGAAAACCGCCTACGCCCGGGCATTTGCGCTGCATTATGCAGAACAGGACCCCGTCCGGGGACGAAGAGTTGCGCAACCCCACCCTAAAACCGTAGTTATTCAGAACCCTCCCGCACCCCCCCTCTCATCGGATGAGCTCGATCGCATCTACGAATTGCCGTTTACCCGGAGGGCCCATCCGTCCTATACGCAACCTGTGCCAGCGCTGCTGCCCGTGCAGTTCTCGATAACCACCCATCGGGGTTGCTTCGGGGCCTGCTCGTTCTGTGCCCTTTCCCATCACCAGGGAAGGATAGTACAGAGCCGGTCCGTGGAGTCAATCCTCCGCGAAGCGGAACGGATCGCAAGGATGCCGGAGTTTAAGGGAATCATTCAGGACCTTGGGGGCCCCACGGCAAACATGTTCGGGTCGTACTGCCCGCGGTGGAAATCAGGAGCGTGTACTGACAGAAACTGCAGCCCGGCATGCCCTACGCTTGACACCAGCCACCTGCTCCAGTGCGAGCTTCTCCGGCAGATCCGCGAACTCCCCGGGGTGAAGAAAGCATTCATAGGATCGGGAGTGCGGTTCGACCTTGTACTCTCCGATGACTCCCCGTATCTCGAAGCGATCTGCGATCACCACATATCAGGACACCTGAAGGTCGCCCCGGAACACATCGCACATGGAGTTACCAGGGTGATGAATAAGCCCGGGCGCGAGATATTCGACCGGTTCCGGCACCAATTCGATTCGCTACAGGCAGGGAAAAAAAAGCGGCAGTATCTCCTGCCGTATTTCATGTCCGGCCATCCCGGGTGCACGATAGCCGACATGGTGGAGCTTGCTGTCTATATCCGCGATAACCGGCTTTACACCGAGCAGGTACAGGATTTTACACCGACACCAATGAGCGTTTCGACATGCATGTACTACACCGGGCTCAACCCGTTCACCATGGAACCGGTCCATGTTCCCAGAGGAAGGGAGAAGACGATCCAGCGTGCGCTGCTGCAGTACCGGGATCCGAAGAACCGAACGCTCGTCGTCGAAGGGCTGGAAGCGTGCGGCAGGTGCGACCTAATTGGGAACAAAGCGGGCTGTCTTGTGAACGCATCGGGGGCCTCGTCCCTTTCCGGCAGCAAGCGCCCGGCGCGCCGACGCTGACAAACAGTATACGAAGTAGGAGAAGTCACTCTTATTCCACAATTCGCGGATGTGGCACCACAATGGCATAAAAAATGGAGAAAAAGAACAATGATAATCTCGTTCACTGGTCCATCTCGTAGAGCTGGATCGCTATGGGAGAGCAGTTCTTTCATCGAAGAATTTCCGGAGCCAGAGCTCTGTGCAGACGATACGCCAGATCTCCGGTGAATATTTTGACCTGCCGGCAAGGAACGCACGGTAATTCGCAATAACGGCGTCAGGATCCCAGTACTTCCGGGAACGGAAGCTCTCCGACTCCATGAGACCGAGCATGAACTCCCGGAGATCTTCTTTCATCCAGACCTCCTCGGGGGTCACAAAACCCATCTTGTCCATCCTGCACCTGATGTGTTCCGGAACGATTCCCTTGATAGCTTTGCGGAGGGAGAACTTGGTGATGCCCCTGCGGATCTTCTGGTTGAGCGGGAGAGCAGCTAAGTACTCCACCAGCCTGACATCAAGGAATGGGACCCTCAGTTCTACAGAGAATGCCATGGAGTTCCTGTCCTCGTAGTGAAGGATTGAGGTAAGGTTGGTCGAGGTCAGCTCACGGTACAGGACCTCATCAAGCGACCCGCGGTAGCGGTAGATTGTGTCCCCCTTCAACCGAAGGAGATGCCTCCGTTCTCTCCGGGTTGCGAGCTGACGGAATGCTGACCTGAAAAAGCCGCCATGGTGGCGGAGGCTGCCAATGGCCTCTCGTGCAGCTGTAAGCCATCGGAACGCGCGGAAGAGCCCACCTATGTAGCTCCCCTGGTACGCGAGATACCCCCCTAGCATCTCGTCGGCACCCTGGCCGTCGAATACGACCTTAACACTGTCTTTCGCCATCCGTATTACGCAATACTGCGCATAAATTGAAAGCGAGCCGAATGGTTCATCCTGCATGTACACGAGCCGGTCAATATCCTGCAGGAGCATTGAGGGACTGGGTTCGATTATGTGACCGTCGACACCGGTCGCCCGCACTATCTCATCGACATACCGGCTCTCGTCAAACCTACGATCGGCAAAGACCGCTGAGAAGGTCTTCTGCCGCTCTCCAACACTTGCGACATATTCTTCCCGTATGAACCCGTTGATGAGGACCGTCAGGGTCGAGGAGTCGAGGCCCCCTGAAAGGCAGGTACCTGTCGGGACATCGCTTCGGAGGTGGATACGTGTCGCGCTGCGGAGGGTATCAATGAGCCCGGAAGCGACTTTTTCATCGCTAATCCCCGCGGATACAGCTGGATTGACCGATACATCCCAGTACTGGAATGGTTCCTGGGGCCCGTCAGCAGTCACCACCATCCAACGGGCCGGCCGGAGCTGTTGCACTCCCCCAAACATGGTCTCTCCGGAATAGTCGTACACACCCCATTCGAGGTATGTTGCAAGGTGCCGGTCATCCGGGATAGTCCCGACCGCGGGATGGGAGAGGAGCGCCTTGATCTCCGAGGCAAAAAGGAACGAACCGTTGACAACGGCGTAATAAAAAGGCTTGATACCGAGCCGGTCCCGGGAACAGAAGAGCCTCTGCTGCCTCTCATCCCATAGTGCAAATGCCCACATCCCGTTGAACTTCTGCACACATCCGGTCTCCCATTCTTCGTAAGCGTGCAGGATGACTTCTGTGTCCGAGTGCGAGTGGAACACATGCCCTTTTTTTACAAGTTCATCCCGGAGTTCGAGGTAATTGTATATCTCTCCATTGAAAAGGAGCCAGAGGGTTCCGTCCTCGTTGGACATCGGTTCGAGGCCATCTTCTGAGAGATCGATGATTGCAAGCCTGCGGTGTACGAGTCCGGTGGGACCGCAGATCCTCGATCCCTCACCGTCAGGACCCCGGTGGGCAAGGCGATCGGACATCGTTTTCAGGAGACGTTCATCCGGAACCCCGCCGCCGAAACAGTACTGCCCGGCAATCCCGCACATAATCTACAGAATGGGTACCGGGGCATTAAAAAGATAGTTTTCGAAAAACAAGGATAACCATAAAATCTGTGCCTGCAAAAGTGAACATGCCCGTAGTGAGGAGATGACCGATATGAAAACTCTTTCCGCAGGATGATTTGACGAGGCGTTGGAAGCTCAGCGGGCCAATGTCAGCACCGTCAAAAAAAACGGGGCCGGAATTTCGTAATCAGTGATGCAAAGGCGTACCTCAAGGCCTTTGAAGAGATGGGACCCCTCGGTACTCGGTCGAAAGCAGTATTCGGGCTTCATACCGGCTTGGTGAAGGCTCATTTTTCGATCCTGAAAGGCCTGGCGAGCACCATTCGGCCTGAAGACGAACTATTCGTCGAACACTATCAGACGCCGGTCATCCTGGAGACACTCGGCGATCGGGTTCGTCTTTGAACTTGTTCGAACGCTCGGCTCGGGGGTAAAAGAGTGCATGACTATCCTGTCCCGGATTAAAAACCGACGGGAAATTGATCTGAATCCGGTACTGGTTCCAAAAATCATCTCATCAGCGCTGCAAAAGCCGAAGCCGCCATAACCACGTTGACGGCATTGATGACCATGATTCCGCGGGCCTGAGTATGGTAGCCCCAGAAGATCAGAAGGATACCGCCGGCAATCCACACCATGAATCCAACCTGTTCGGCTCCCGTGCTGCCGATTTGCCGGACCCCGAGCCACCCGAGCACACCGAGGGCGGCACCTGTATACTCAAGAAGTGTTGCACGCGTGCGGCCTGTAGATGGGGTCAGCGCACAGATCGACGGGAACTTTCCGAAGCAGCTGCCGGTATCCCGGTGCATGTTCCCTGCCTGGTGCATATCTCCGGAAATTTCTTCCATAAATCGTCTCCGTACTTCTGTAAAAGACGGGATATCAATTACTACCATAGCCGGGGTTCCATCATGGAACAGGAAGCTCGTGCAGGAGAAACAGTGCCAAAAGCCGCAGAAAACCTGACCGACGCAGTCCAAAGGACGATGGTCCCGAATCAGGATTTCAGCAGTGCCCGATCCTGATCAACGAAGTGGGTATTCAACCAAAGAAGTACCAGTAGTTCGGATCACTCGCAGCCTTCCGGAGACCCCTCATGCATCGAAGGCCAGAGTTACTTCTTTTTTGCAGGAGTCCGCTTTATTTTCCGGTTCTCCCCGGTAATTGTTTTGTTGTCGCAGGGAAGACATTTTTCGAATTTCTCATCGATGAGTCGGTATGCGTTTGCAAGCACCGAAGAGTTTGAGATCATACCGGCAAGGAGGACAACTTCGAGGATCTCCTCACGGGAAGCACCCATTCGGAGAGCGGCCTGCATGTGATAACCGGTACAATGTGGGCATTTCAGCGCAGCGCCAACGGCAAGGCTTATCAGCTCCACGTACTTGGGGTCGAGCGGGCTTGTCTGCGCGACTGTACCTTTATAGAGCAGGTGCGAGATGAGAACCTCCGGGCGTTCATTCATCCGCTTGAAAATGAGGGGCACCCGGCCGTATTCCTTGTCAATTGCCTGTATCCACTCTTCAGCAGTCAGGTCTGCGCCTTTTGTAACAATCTGGGCGAGTTGTTCCTCGAACTGGTCCTTTGTTGTTTTCACGGGAGGTTTTTTTGCCATTATACCACCGTATTAGTCTCCGAAAACGGCCGGATCTTCACGAGGATATAGTCTCTCATTCTTGAGGGGACTACATCCGCAAGCTCCCCAAGCCTCACCCCGTTTTCGATCTCAAGATCCCTCAGCACCTGTGCAAACATCTCATAAGGGAGTTTCACGCGCAGTCCCGCCATCTGGACCGTCAGAGGTGTCGGAGATGTAACTTCATGGATGGCCGGAACCCGCTCACGGACGATCTCCATGAGCCGGGCCGGTGAGACAGAGAGTGGGTCTTTTGCGATCTCTTCCCGCCGTTTTTCGATGACGCGCGTCACTTCGGCCACAATCTCATCGAGTTTCCCAATCTCTTCGGCCTCCTTTGTCCTGCGCATGAATCTCCCGACACTTCCGACATACCCGTCCGCAGGCGGGCTGATTATCCTTTTCAGGGTATCTTCGTCAGGGCCGCCCATCACGATGACCGGGACTTCGATCCCCCGGTGCATGATCGGCCATTTATGCTCTATGCAGGATTCAAAGTTGCCAAATGCGTATACTGCGACATCATGCTCATTAATGACGTCCCGTTCCTCATCATTGATGGTGGAGATGCGTTTCCCTGGCCCACGGGCCGGGCTCACCATGTTCGTCTTTGCGCCAATTCTGCGGGCATATTCGGCAAAGTCGCAGGACGGGTGGGGAAGGTGGTGGATCTCGAGGCTCATACTGACGACTGCGATCTCCGTTCCCACTAGGGGTGCTTCTGAAATTTCCCCGAAGAGTGGTTTTGCGATCCGGGCAATGAGATCGATATCCTCTTTCGGAACAAACGCCTGGAGGACTACTTCCTGCGCGATCATATGTTTCTGGACGATGTACCCCCCTAGATCTTCGATGAGGCTGATCACAGTGTCGTGCTGGTGGACGCCTCCTTTATAGGTCACCGGCACAAGTGTCATGGAATCTCCCCCATCAGGGTGAATTTCTCATGGATTAACTCGTCAATATCTTCGGGAATGGGATCCTCGCTCGCAACAAAAATAAATTTCCCGTTTTCATGGATCTCGCGGCGGACACGGAATCCCTCTGGAGCGATTAGGCGGAAAACGTAGATCAGATCCTTGCCCAGAGAGATACTCGGATCTGCGACTACGATCTCCTCGATCTCGGCCGGGGTTGCTTTTACGTCATAGAGAATAACTGTGAACCGGTCCGGCTGTTCGACGTGTTCGCTCCCGAACCGTTGCCAGAAGATCTTGAGCATCGGTGCGAGATAGGTCTCGTTTCCAATCACGAGGGTCATCTTCCCTTCCTGGGGATTGATATTGGCAAAATCACCGACCTTCACAAGTGTCGTGATCTTGTGGAGGATTCCGACAGCCACGAAGATTGGGACTTTCGGGTCGATGAAGACGTGAAGTTTGTGGAAAATCCTGAGAAGGTTGTGGTCGAGAAGAACATCGTTTGTTATCTGCCGGTAATTCTCTCCCCCGGTCCGCTCCGGGCATTCGACCTGGAAGTACTCGATGGATTGCATTTACTCGTCCTTCACGAATCCCGATGCGAGAAGCGCACAGCCAACCGCCCCGATGTATTGCGAATATTTCGGTACAACGACCTTCGTCTGGAGGAGCTCGCCCATTGCATGCACGAGTCCTTCGATAAGTGATGTCCCGCCGACCATGATGACCGGCTCCCTTATATCCACTTCCTGGAGCTGCTGTTCAAAGACCTGTTCTGCAACGCTGTGGCATGCGGCAGCAGCCACATCTTCCCTTGTGCTCCCTGCCGCAAGGGCATTGACAAGGCTCTGGGTACCGAAGACGATACAATAACTGTTCATCGGAACATTGGCCCCGAACCCTTTCATGGCAAGCGGGCCGAGTTCGGTTATATCGACTCCGAGGCGCTTTGCGGTCATCTCAAGGAACCGGCCGCTTGCACCCGCACAGATCCCTCCCATAGTGAAAGTGCCGGGTATACCATCCTGGACAGCGATTGCCTTGTTGTCCATGCCTCCGATGTCGATGACCGTTGCCGGTCCGTGCTGCCGGTCAGCGAGGTACACCGCCCCTTTCGAATTGACGGTAAGCTCTTCCTGGATCAGATCAGCACCGATCTCTTTTCCGACAAGAAAGCGCCCATAGCCAGTGGTCCCAACAGCCTGGATCTCTTCCCGCGAAACCCCCGCCTCCTTCAAAGCCGTCTCAATGACCTCACGGGCACTCTTCAGAACCTCAGTCGTCGGCTGCCACCCGGTGCCGATGATGGTATTGTCTTTCATGACCACCGCTTTGGTGGTTGCCGAACCCGAGTCGACACCGAGTGTGATACCCGTTTGAACTTCCCGGGCAAGAAGCGCCCGGCGCCGCGCGATTGTAGTCAGCGCTTCCATTCGCGTCAGGAGCGTCGCGGCGGTCGTCCGCTCGGTGAACGAATAGCTGACCACCGGCAGCCGGGAGTTCTCATGAATGTAGCGCCGGAGTTCATTCCGGACGATAGCCGCCTCAGCGCATCGGAAGCATGTGGCGATGAAGATCGCGTCTGTTTCAATCCTTCCCTCTACCAGTGCCTTGGCACGGGCAATCGCAAGCTTGAGATCCGGGCTCCTGACGTCGAGCCCGAACTTCGTGAAATCGCGCCGCACGTCCTCAAGCGCGATATCCGGATAGAAAATCTCCCCGTCGACTGCCTTTGCGGCCTCGTTAATCTCTTGCTGGATACCGGAATATTCCGGCCCGCAGGAGAGCTGGGCAATCCTGACCGGGGGGGTCATTTCGTCCCTCCTAGTTCCTGGAGGAATTTTCTGATGGCCGCAACAAACCGAACCCCTTCCTCCTCATTACGGGGATAGAGTAGATCGAGTTTCGGAATATCTTTCTTCCTGACCAGGTACATCAGAAGCTCGTTTGTTCGAGCGCAACCCATGCAGCCGAAAGCAAGATCGGCATCATCTACAATAATGGCGGCCTCGCATGCTTCGATCATCGGGCCATAAAGCGACATCCTTCCCCTCACCCCGCTTGGGACCTCGACAGCCGCCCACCGAAGCCCTTTTTTCGGGTCCTCCGGTGAAATCTGAAGCGGGGCTGATTCAAATCCCGCGGACTGGATGTGTTCACGGATTGCGATAGCGGAACTGAGGGGTGTGTGTCCGTAACGCGCAACGAGATCGGCGAGGATGAGGCTCGTCGAAGGATAAATGAAGACTTTTGCCATTATTTACTCCTGCGAATCGATGATCTTCCTGAGGTTGTGAATGCTGAGGACGACACGGTCGAGAGGATTTTCCGGTACCGATATGGTTTTAATTCCGCTACTTTCCGCCTCTTCGATGCCATGCGAAATGTATGGGAGAATTGTCATCTCGAACTCGATGCCATGGAACCCGGGCCGCGCACCACCGAGTGCCGATCTGCACCGCCGTGCATCACCGGGCGGGAACCCCCGGTCCTTCACAAAGATATGGGCCGGGTCCACAAGTCGTATCGCGGCAATGATTCGGTCGACCTCTTCTTCCTTTCCCATCAGCGAGAGGCCAAAACAGGTTTCCTTGATCATGACACCTTTCGAGATCTCATATGCCTGGATAGCGAGCTCCTGAGGAGTAACGTCAAAGGATTCCACCATCACATATTTCGTTACTGTCCCGACATGCTCCGGCGTATAGTCCGTCAACGTTTCACCTCGCGGATATACACCTTCTCCTTCTCTTTGAGTTTGTTGAGCTTTTCCGTATCAATCACCCTGCCGATAATGTTTGTCCCTTCGAATGGCTCCGATGTCGGTCCGAACTCCCGGTTGGGTGAGAGACGTACGCCGACAAGACCCGCCCCCTTACGGGAGTCGTTTGTCATGCCGAGTGCCGCAGCAGGGACCTCTCCTTCAGGAAGGTTTTCCGGATGGATCCGCAGCTCATTGGGTACAGGAGGCCTGAAGAGAAAGACATCATCGAATTTAAAGAAGAGCGGCATCATGCCGGCATCATGCTCCCTCAGGCCGGTAATTCGTCGGAGAACCTCGCAACTGTCTGGAGCGGCCCTGTCAAAGAGTTCGATGTCGACAACCTTTGAATAGGGTGCGGTGGTCACCGTGACCCCTTTTTCATTGATGACGTCGAGTGTGGTGCCCGGCTCCTGCGATACAATGATTCGATCCTCCCCATCTGTGTCAACAGCGAGGGTAAAGCCCCTTCCGGTGGCGATCTTTTTTGCCTCGGGGAGCGGCAAACCGAGCAGGTCAATCCTCGCTGGTGTTACATTGATGGCGATCGAATCGTGCTCTTTTGCGAGCCTGACGAGTTCGATCCCGTGAACAACCTGCCCGACTACGCTGTGGGACGGGCTGCTGGAGACATCCGAACGATAGATATAGACCCCCCCGGTCGGTTTTCCGGTGGTCCTTACGGTAACCGTCCCCTCTCTCCGCGGGTGGGTGAGCTGGGAAGGCACATCCGAACCGGCAAGGTGGTCGTCGAGGATATGCGTGCTTGTGGCTCTCCCGACGACAAACCTGTTATGCCCAAGGGCAAGGAGCAGATGTTCTACGCTCCCGGCAGCTTCAGTCGAAGTAGAGTCTTCACGATATCCCTGGGCCAGAACATCAACTCTCGTAACAATCTGCACCCCGTCCTCGAGTATCAGATCCATATCTGTCGTTGTAAACGACCTGCTCGTATCCGCCCAGCTGGTGACCGGCATTATCGAGAGTATCCGATCTCCGGTCTTCCACCGGTCGAGGACGGCACGACCGCTTACAACTCTTCCGATAATCCCACCGGTCTCGTCTGCCCCATGGTCCGCCGAATGCCGGGAGAGGGAGAAGACGATATACGAATTTTTCGGGTCATAGCCCCCGCACCCGATCAGTACCTCGTCCCTTTCGTAGAGAAATGGCCTGCGGGAGGGTTTTCTTTGAAGAGGGAACGGGCCGAACGCAGCGCTGTACCGGTCCGCCCAATGGAGCCTGAGAGGTCCGACGGCTTCCGGGGAAACAAAATCGGCCCACACATCGCTCGTGGCTTCTACGCTGATCTCGCCGGCGGTAGTCCGGACTGTAAACGTGCTTGTTGATGACTCCTGCTTTGCCGAAGCCCGGACGATCGCTATTGAGCAGTCCCGGGGGTGATCTGGCAGGACCGTTCCAAGGGTGGTCCCGTCTGCTGCCTTCCGCTTCTCCCCGTCGACATGGACGGTAATGGTCATGGTCTTATGCAGCCGGCTGGCTCATCAGCTTGCGCTCTTCTTCCGTAAGGATTGCGAGAACCTCTGCAGTCTTACCGATCTGGACGATCTTGCCGCCGCGCATCAGTGCAATCCTGTCGCAAATGTCCCTCACGAAATCCATATCGTGCGAGACAACGATGAAAGTCTCCTCCATCTCTTCCCGTGCGTGCATAATCGAGTGTTTCACGTCGATTTTGGTGATGGGATCCATGGTCCCTGTAGGCTCGTCGAGGATGACAATCCGGGGCTCTCTGATGAGAACCTGTGCAAGAGCGACCCGGTGCCGCTCACCTTCGGAAAGCTGGGATGGCATCCGTTCGAGGATCTCCCCGCTCTTTGCCTCGGTAAACCCCGCCATCATGAGGGTCAGGCGTGCTTTCCGGACCGCAAGTTCCTTAGGGAATTCGAGGCCGATTGAATCGGTCAGGTTGTCGAGGATAGTCCGGTGGGGAAAGAGATCGTATTCCTGGTGGAGGAGGCCGATATATTCGGTCGCACGCCCACGCTGCTCGACGCCGGGTTTTGTCATGTCAACCCATTCATCGCCTATCCGGATATTGATCTCCCCACTGGTCGGCTCGATCAGGCCTGCAATAACGCCCGAGAGTGTTGTCTTCCCGGCGCCGCTCTTGCCAATGATCCCGAATATTTCCTTGGCGTACACGTCAAACGTTACTCCGTTGACAGCCCTCACGATGCCACGGTCCACGGAAACATACCGCTTGATGAGGTCACGGGCGACAATGACTTTTTCCCCGAGCGTAGCCTCTTCGAACTTTTCGGTATCGTGGAAGCCCCGCATGAATTCGCCGATGACCTCCTTTGGGGTTCCCATTTTTACAATATCGCCATCGGCTAGCAGGATCGCGCGGCTAGCCACATCCTCGATAACCTGGGAGAAGTGGGAAGTGACAACAATCCCCATATTATTGGTCTTTGCCGCCTCAGAGAGCATAGTGTGCACGATGCGTGCCGTACCCGGATCAAGCGTTCCGGTTGGTTCATCGGCGAAGAGCATGAACGGCTCTTTAGCCAGTTGCCGGGCAAGGACAACGCGCTGCTTCTCGCCACCGGAAAGATCGCGGGCAATATGCATCATCCGGTGAGAAAGTTTTACCTCGTCGATAAGATCTGCGGCACGGCCGATCGCTTTGTCGGGGGGATAATCGATGTCATCGAGCGCATGAAGAACGTTTTCGATAACGCGGTCGTCACCATAGAGAGCGAATGTCCGCTGGAACATGATCGCAGTCCGGCGCATGAGACGCCTCCGGAGGGCCTCGTCGCTGCCTCCCCAGAGATCGATGTCTACCGGTGAGAGCATTCCCCCGCACTGGGGACACGGCTTTCCGCTGTTGCTTCCCACGTCGATAAAGTCGCACCCCGAACAGGCCGCGACATGGTAGACGACTCGCCCTCCGGTCGGAGGCTGCTCCACACCCCGCATCAGGTGCATAAGTACGGTTTTTCCCGCACCGCTCCTGCCGATGATCCCGAGGATCTCTCCCTCGGCTATCTCAAATGAGATATTTTTCAGCACTTTCGTGCCTTCGAAATCCATGCTGAGGTTCTCGACCGTGATCAATGGACCCTTCATAATACCCTTGTATCTAATGTGGTACTCGTCGCATATTACCTTTTATATGATCACTCTCCGGCATCACGATCGGGATTGGCCGGATGCCTTATTGAGGCCCCTGACAATTGGCAGGACTTCACAGACACTCTTGATGACATGGTCGGCAGCCTGGTAGAGCTCCTCTGGGCGGTCTCCCGGCTGCTGGATGGTGAGAATGGCCACATCGGCTCTTCTGAAAGCCGCAAGATCATTGATCCCGTCGCCTACCATTATCACGGTTTCATACTCATCCTTAAGATCCATGACGATCTGCGCTTTCACCGATGGCGTTGCAACCCCATAAACCCTGTCCCGGGGAATTCCGAGATAGTCGGCCATCTTCTCAAGTTTAGTCACCCGGTCCCCGGAAGCTATAAATGTCGGCACACCGAGCCGGTGGAGAGAAGTCACAGTTTCCCGGGCACATTCAAACGGCCAGCCACCGGCTGTAATAGTGTACTCGATGGTCCTGAACGCCATGTTTATGATCGCGCCGCTGTTCATAGTCACAACCGACTCCCCCCTGCAGACCGTCCAGACATTGCGGATGCATTCCTGAAGATCGCTCACCTTAGCCCGTTCGTCGGCATACAGGACGTCGCCGATATCCTCTGCAGTAACGATCTTTCGCGTGCAACTGACCCCGAACCCGACATCGTGCTCAAGGAGATAGCGGGACAGGAGAGTATCTCCCGGTGTATTAATGATGTCTTCGGAGTGAACCGGCAGGACAACCAGGACCCGGTCTGCCGAACTGAATGTCAGGGTCGTTGTCTCTATTCCCGGAAGAAGTTTTCCCTTACAGACATCGCGGGCAACCCTGTATGTATTGAGAAGCGTCCCGGCGCTATCAAAGACAACGGCGACCGACATGGATATGCACCCGGCAAAAAACTCTATTTAGCTGGTCGATGGTAGTTAATCAGTGAGACCGATGCTCGTAAATGAAACCGCAGAGAAGATAAAGAATATGGAGATCCGGGGCGCCGGCAGGATAGCCCGTGCCGCTGCCGAGGCGCTCAGGGATCATGCGGCGGCCAGCACGGAACGCAGTGCTGAAGCATTCCGTGCAGAGATGGAACGGGCAGCCGGGCAGCTGGTTGCCACCCGGCCAACAGCAGTCTCGCTTCCGAACGCGGTTCACATCGTCATGACCGGCCTCGAAAAAGCCCGGAGCGCCGATGAGGCGCGGGAAGGGCTGATAAAGAGGGCGGATACATTCATCAGTTCGTCTCAGACTGCAGTGCAGAAGATTGCCGAATTCGGCTCGCGCCACTTGCGGGACGGGGACACTATTCTCACCCACTGTAATTCCGAGGCAGCACTTTCGTGTATTATTGCAGCCCACAGGAGCGGGAAGGAGATCTCGGTCATCGCAACGGAGGTCCGCCCGAGGAATCAGGGGCTCATCACGATACGGACCCTGAACAGTGCAGGAGTCCGGACAAGTTACATCGTCGATTCCGCGATCAGGTCATTCATCCATGAGGTTGACCTTGTGATTGTCGGGGCGGATGCTGTAACCGTAAACGGGGCAGTTGTGAATAAGATCGGGACCTCCCAGCTCGCACTCACCGCCCACGAGGCACGGGTGAATATGCTGGTCGCTGCTGAAACGTACAAGTTTGCGCCGCGGACGATTCTTGGGGAGCTTATCCAGATCGAGGAGCGCCCGCCCGATGAAGTCCTTCCAGACGAGATTGCCCGGACCCTTCCCCTCGTGAAGGTGCGGAACCCGGTCTTTGATGTAACACCTGCGGAATATGTCGACCTTATCATCACTGAAGCGGGTGCGATCCCGCCTCAGATGGCATACGTCATCATTCGGGATTATCTTGGCTGGGGGATAGATGAGTTCCATAAAACCTTTGAATTCAATCACCGATATGATGAGTGACCCACTGCAGAATGGATGATTGATTCAGGACCCCGGGTGTTTTTTATAATGGAGATCGACTTTACCAAAATGCACGGAAATGGCAACGACTTCATCCTTATAGATGAATATGATCGGGTTGCCATTCCCGATGAAATGAAAGGGCAGTTTGCAGCCATTTATTGCGATCGACGCTTCGGCATCGGCGCAGACGGGGTAATCTACCTGTCCAAATCAAAGGAGAGCGAGATCCGGATGCGCCTCTTTCAGCCGGATCAGAGTGAAGCTGAGATGTGCGGCAACGGTATCCGGTGCCTCGTCAAATACGCGTACGATGCAGGTTATGTCCGGGAATCCTGCCAGGTCGAGACAACGGCGGGAGCTCTGCGCGTCCTTATGGGATACCGCGGCGACGAGTTTATGGCGACTATAACCATGTCAACCCCTAAATTTGAACGGGCAGACATTCCTGCCACGGGTTCGGGTGAATACCGGGAACGGATAGGAGATTTCGATGTCTATGCCGTGAACACGGGAGTCCCCCACGCAGTGATTCCGGTCGCTTCCGTTGATTCGATCGATATAACGGTTGCAGCACCACCGATCCGCCGCCATCCGACCTTCCCGAACGGTGCAAACGTCAATTTTGTAGAGAAGACAGGTGAAAACCAGATCCGGATCCGGACTTTCGAGCGGGGGGTAGAAGGCGAGACCCTTTCCTGCGGGACAGGTGCGACCGCGGCGGCAGCCGTTATGAACAGGATCGGACTCGTGGGCGAAACTGTCAGCGTTGATACCGAGGGAGGTCCGCTAATCGTTTACCTTAAAGCCGGTGCCCGGCTCGAAGGGCCGGCAGTGACCGTTTATTCGGGGACCATTCTTTTCTGATTTTAACCGGGATTAACCGTGCCGGGTTCATTCCTGGCCCGGATCCCGTCCTCAGTAATCTCGAACTCGAAGGATGCTCCTTCGGGCTGTGAACGGTGCTTGACCAAACGGGCCCTCCGGAATCTTGTCCCCTCGACTTTTTCCAGCCGGACGATTACCTTCGAGATATGTTCGAGTGCTGTGCCCCCAAGTCCGAAAAAAGTGTTCTTTACCGTATCAATGTAGACCTGGTTGGTAATGATGACCGGGACCTCATAGCGTTTCGCATAACCGAGAAGGTGGATCATCTGCCTGGTAAGGGCCTGGGTCGCGTCTCTTCCTTTATCAAGATCCGTCCGGTACAGCGCGGTGGCGGAGTCTACTACGAGGAGTCCCGGTTTGTGGGCTTTGATGACTTTCTCGGCTTCTGTTATCATCGCAGCCTGGTGCTCGAAATCGATAGGTTCGAACAGAAAAAGGCGCTCCGCAATCTTTTCGGTATCTTCCCCGGCAATCTGCCGGAACCGATCAATGGAGAACCCTTCGGTGTCAATATATACGACAGTCCCGCCAGCCCTGAGGCAGGAAACCGCTGCTATGAGGGCAAGTGTGCTCTTACCGCCGGCGGGTTCACCGTACAGCTGAGTGATGGTCCGGATCTCAAGGCCTCCACCGAGAAGCTGGTCGAGAGCCGCATTCCCGGTTGTCCTCTTATCGGTTTTAATCAACAAATCACCCGTGTACCCATCTGATCAGAATCCTGAGGTGTTAAAAGAGTTGATCCAAAGTCGGGTAACAATCCGCCGAGTTTTCGGGCCGTACAATAATCCGAGCAGGAATGCTGCAACGCATCTTCTCCGCCCTGCAGACCTCCAGCAGCATTCATTATCCAGCCTGGCTATGACAGGAAAAAGCAGGTAAATCATTCAGTGTTTTTTAATGAAATCGATTACTTCGTTCATATCCGGAATGCTGTGGACCGGGTAGATTTTCGCGAAGATCACGTTTTGTTTTCCGTCAACGACGATATTTGCCCGTTCGGAAAAACCATTTGCCTCCCGGAATATTCCATACGCCCGAGCCACGGCTCCGTGAGGCCAGAAATCAGCAAGGAGCCGCGTGTTTGAGATCTTCAGGTGGTCTGCCCAGGCTTTCTTGCAGGGAACTGAATCGACGCTTATACCCACGGCAACGGTATTTATCGATTTGAGCGTCTCAAAATTCTCTTCCAGCGATCGCATCTGCCCCGCACAGAACTGCGTCCACGCAAGGGGATGGAAGGAGAGGAGGGTCTTTTTTCCTGCATTTTCAAGAAGATCGAACGTCTTGTCGTTCTGGTCTTTGATCGAAAAATTTTTTGCGGCATCACCGGGCTGAGTCATCCGAACCTGTTCCATACGCTCTCACCAAATATGCTACAACCTCTAGCTCATTCAATAT